>CAZLEO010000142.1:0-24271 GCA_964558555.1 uncultured Rickettsiales bacterium
GGGCTGCTCCCTCGACCCGCGGATCCCCGCCCGCCCCGCGCCGGGCCTGGGGGAAGTGGTCGCGGGCCTGGTCGCGCTCGCCCCGTGCTGCCAGCGCCTGGCCCAGCTCGAGCATGATCCGCGCCACGAGCGCGTCCTCCCCCACCTCGCGGGCGATGGACAGGGCGTGCACCAGCGACTGCGCGCCGATCTGGCCGCGCCCTCGCCGGCGCAGCAGGCTGCCCTGGGCGGCCAGGGCGCGGCTGTACAGGGAGGGATCGGCCCCGGAGCGCGCCGTGGCCTCCAGCACCGGCTCGAACAGGGCGGCGTAGGTCTCCAGCGGTCCGCGCCGCAGCAGCACCGGCTCGAGCAGCAACAGCGCCTCGAGGGCCGGCTCGGCCGCGCGGGCGCTGACCGCGCCGCGGCCCACGACGCGCCGCGCCACGGCCAGCAGGTTCTCCCGCTCCGCGGCCAGCCAGCTCCACGACGCGTTCCCGGTCCTGGCCTGCTCGCGGCCGCAGTCCACGTAGTAGGCGGCGTGGCGCTGCCGGGCGTCGCGGACGGTAGATCCGCCCTGCTCCGCAGCGAACTCGCGGATCGTGTCGTACAGGAACAGCCGCCGCTCGCCCGGCTGGACTGGATCGTCGCGGTCGAACAGCAGCGATCGGGTGCGCAGGGACTGCAGCAGGTCCAGCACCGCGCCCGGCTCGATGTCGGGATCACCCTGGGCCACCGCCTCGGCCGCCTCCACGCCGAATCCGCCGCGGAACACGGTGCAGCGGGCCAGCAGGGCCTGCTCGGCTCGGGTCAGGACCCGCCACGAGAAGTCCAGCGTGCCGCGCATGGTCGCGTGGCGATCCGGGCGGCCCCGGCGCGGGCCCGAGAGCACCTCGAAGCGGTTGCGCAGCCGGTGCAGCAGCGCCCGCGGGCCCATGACGGCCAGCCGCGGCGCGGCCAGCTCGATGGCCAGGGGCATGCCCTCGAGCACGCCGACGATGCCGGCGACATAGGGCAGGTCGTCGTCGGTCAGGGGGCGGCCCGAGCCGAGGCGCCGGGCCGCGTCCAGGAACAGCCGGACGGCGTCTGCGTCGCCGTCGCCGCCCTCCTCGCCGGGAAGGCCCAGGGGCCCGATCTCCAGGGCCTCCTCCTCGGGCAGCACGAGCCGCTGGCGCGAGGTCACGACGATCCGCGCCTCCACGGCCACGTCCAGCCAGCGCGGCAGCACGTCCGCGGCCGCCTCCACGACCCGGTCCGCGCAGTCGAGGACCAGCAGGACCGGCCCCTCCGCGGCCAGGGCCGCGCCCACTCGATCGGCGGGTTCCTCACCGGACGACCCACCGGGCAGCCCCAGCGCTGCGGCCACGGCGTCGCATAGCCCGGCCTCGCCCTCGGCCCCGGTCAGGTCGGCGAACAGGGCCGCCTCGCCGGATTCCCCGGATCGATGGACGAACTCGGCGGCCAGGCGTGTCTTGCCGATCCCGCCCGGACCGGTGATCGTGACCAGGCGACACCCCCGGTCGAGGTGGGCGGCCAGCGCGGCCAGGTCGTCCTCGCGCCCCACGAAGGGGGACCGGGGTCGAGGCACGGCGTCGGCGGGTGGCGGGACCATCGGGTCCACTATACTTGGACGCAGCTATGAGGGTGATCGAGTCCAGCGTACGAGGAGCCTCCGTCTCGCTGGGGGTGCGCGCCGGCTTCTCGTTGCTCGCCGGGACCGGCCTGGGCCTCTTCGCCAGCTGGTGGCTGGTCATGGCCGTGCTTTTCGTGGTGTACAGCGAGGGCCCCGAGGATCTCCGCAACGGCCTGTTCCTGTTCTTCGTCGCCGGCGTCGCGCCGGGGGCCTGGGCCCTGTTCGCCCTGGCGCGCGGCTTCCAGGGCATCCGCCAGCACCTGCGCTTCCGCGACGTGGTCCGCCTGGGCAAGCGGCTGCGCCACTTCGACCGCGACGACCTGGTCCGGGAGCTGGAGATCGAGCCGCTGCAGGCCGAGCTGCTGACCCTGGACGCGGCCGCGGCGGGCATCGTCGAGGACGCCGCGGCGCCCGCGCAGCTGCCCGCGGCGCCGGTGACCACCTTCACCGGCGTGGGGCGCGCGGAGCACACCGGCGCGCCGCGGGATCTCGCCGGCGTGGTGTTCAACAACACCTGGCTCGTCGAGGATCACCTGCGGTCCGGCGGGATGGGCGCGGTGTACCGCGGCCGGCACGTGCGCACGGGCAAGGCCTGCGCCATCAAGACCCTGCTGCCCGACATGGGCATGAGCGAACCCGCCATCCGCCGCTTCTCGCGCGAGGCCCAGGCGGCCAGCGCCCTGGGCCACCCCGGCATCGTGGCCGTGCACGACTTCGACGTGACCGAGGACGGCACCCACTTCCTGGTCATGGAGCTGCTGCAGGGGGAGACCCTGGAGGACCGGCTGGCGCGGGATGGCAGCCTGCCGTGGACCGAGGCCCTGCAGGTCGGCCGAGAGGTGGCCGTGGCCCTGACCGCGGCCCACGACGCGGGCATCCTCCACCGGGACCTCAAGCCCGGCAACGTCTTCCTCACCGACGATCCCACGCGCTCGCAGCGCGCGGTGCTGCTCGACTTCGGCCTCGCGCGGCCCCTGGAGGAGGGGGCCGTGTCCCGCCTGACCACCACCGGCATGGTGCTGGGGACCCCCGCCTACATGTCCCCCGAGCAGGCCCGCGGCGAGGAGCTCGACGTGCGATCCGACGTGCACGCCCTCGGCGCCATCCTCCACGAGATGGTCACGGGCGAGCCCCCCTTCATGGACCAGTCCCTGGCCGCGGTGTACGCCAAGCTGCTCATGGCCGAGGCGCCGGCGGCCAGCGAGGTGGCCCGCGTGGAGCTGCCGCCCGAGCTCGACGCGCTGATCAAGCGCGCGCTGGCCAAGTCGCGGGACGAGCGGTTCGTCAGCGTCAAGGAGATGATGAAGCGGATGGAGGGGCTGGGCAGGGACGCGGGGGGCGTGAACTAGCTCTTGAACGAGCCGTCGAGGAACTCGCAGGCCTCCTTGGCCGTGGACGCGTCGTACGGGGACCCGCCGTTGGAGTAGTAGATCGTGATGGAACCCTCGCCGTCGTCGCAGGTGCCCACCACGTCGCCGCCGGGACAGGCGTCTTCGCCCCACTTGCCCGACGTCAGCTCGCACATGCCCTGGTAGAAGTCCTCGCCCAGCAGCTTCATGGACTTGTGGGTGAACTCGCTGCACTGGCTCAGCGACGACACGTCGTTGCAGGACTTGGAGCCGCCCTTGCTGGACGACGAGCCGCCGTCGGAGGTCGCCTCGGCCGTGGACGCGGAGCTTCCGCCTCCGCAGCAACCCGTGCTGGCGACACCCAGCAGCAGCGCGTAGGCACACAAGACACCCAGACCGATCGTATTGAGCTTGGACATGATTTCGTATCCTCCCGGGATGCGTGCCGGACCCGGGAGGACCACCCTCTCGAGCCCGACCACGTTATGGTCGTGAGGATGGAATGGGCGCGGGATCAAAGCGCGTAAAATGGGATCAAACGGATCGCGGGGCTTTGCCCCGCGGTTGAAGGTTGAAGGTTGAAGGTTGAAGGTTCGTAGCCGGATACGGGTGATGGGAACGGTCCAGGGGATCGGATATCGGCCGTACCTGTATCGGTGTGCGGTGGCGGCCGGGCTGAATGGGTGGGTGCGCAACGACGGCGGGGGGGTGGAGCTGGAGGTGGAGGGGGACCGGGGGGCGATCGAGGCGTTGGTGGAGGGCCTGACCGAGGACGCGCCGCCGCTCGCGGTGGTCCGGGACGTGGCGGTGGCCTGGGTCGAGGTGGAGGGGGACCAGGAGTTCCGGATACTCGAGTCCCCTCCGGCCCCGTCCGCGGGCCGCGCGTCCACACCGCCGGACGTGGCGGTGTGCGACCGCTGCCTGGCCGAGCTGTTCGATCCAGCGGACCGGCGATACCGCTACCCGTTCATCAACTGCACCGACTGCGGCCCGCGATACACCTTGATCGAGGGCACGCCCTACGACCGCGCCCGCACGTCCATGCGTGGCTTCGAGATGTGCGCGCGCTGTCGTGCCGAGTACGACGATCCGGCCAGCCGACGCTTCCACGCCCAGCCCAACGCGTGTCCGGAATGCGGCCCGCGGGTCACCCTCGTGGACGTCGCCGGGGAGCGGCGGGACGACGGCGACCCGATCGAAACGGCCCGCGAGCTGCTGCGCACCGGCCGGATCCTCGCCGTGCGCGGCCCCGGCGGCTTCCACCTGGCCTGTGACGCAAGGGACTCCGCGGCCGTGGCCCGGCTGCGCGATCGCAAGCGCCGGCCGCACCAGCCCTTCGCGGTCATGGCCCGCGATCTGACCGTGGCGCGCACGCTGGTCGGGATCGACGAGGGCTCCGCCCGTGTGCTGACCGGCTGGCGGCGCCCCATCGTCCTGCTGGAGCCCGCCGGAGGCTCCGAGCTGGCCACGAACGTGTGCGGCGACGTGCCCCGCGTGGGCGTGATGTTGCCGTGGACACCGCTGCAGCACCTGCTGCTGGAAGACAACAGGGCGGTCCTGGTGATGACCAGCGGCAACCGCTCCGGCGAGCCGCTGATCTGCACCAACGCCGGCGCCCTGCGGGGCCTGGCCGATGTGGCCGACGCCTTCGTGCTCAGCGACCTGCCCACGGTCCAGCGGGCGGACGACTCGGTGGTCCTGGCCGGGGACGACGGGCTGGTGCCCGTGCGGCGCAGCCGGGGGTACGTCCCCGCGCCCGTGACCCTGCCCACGGGCGCCGCCGCCGTCCTGGCCGTGGGGGGAGATCTCAAGAACGTCCCGTGCGTCACGCGCGGCGCGCACGCGTACATGGGCCAGCACGTGGGAGACCTCGCGCACCCGGACGCGGTGGACCTGCTGGCCCAGACGCTGGACCACCTGCGGCGATCGAGCGGGGCCCGGCCGCAGATCGTCGTGCACGACCTGCACCCGGACTACCACGCCACGGTCCTGGCACGGCGGATCGCCCGCGAGGAGGGACTGCCCACCCTGGCGGTGCAGCACCACCACGCCCACGCCCTGGCCGTGATGGCAGAGCACGGCCTGCGCGGACCCACCCTGGCCCTGGCCCTGGACGGGGCGGGGTACGGAGCCGACGGCACGGTCTGGGGCGGAGAGCTGTTGTGGGTGCACGGTCGGCGCATGCGTCGCCTTGGGCACCTGGCGCCGTTGCCGTTACCCGGCGGGGACCGCGCCGCCGAGCAACCCTGGCGCATGGGCCTGGCCGTGGCCCACCGTGTCCTCGGCGACGCGTTCGATCCGGACGACCTGGCTGCCCTGGCCACGGTGGACGGGACCCGCGTCCTGAATGTGGTACAGCTCCTCGATCGCGGCGCGATTTCACCCACCACCACCAGCTGCGGTCGCCTGTTCGACGCCGTGGCGTCGCTGCTCGGCGTGCGCCACGAGGTCAGCTACGAGGGGCAGGCCGCGGTGGAGCTGCAGCGCGTGGCCCTGCGTGGTGCCCCGCGCGGCACCGGCCCCTTCGACCTGGACGCCACGCCCGAGGGGACGATGTCCATCGATCTCGGTCCGTGGCTGCAGACCTGGGTCGGTGCGCGCGACGTGGACGCCCCGGCGGTGGCGCGCGCCTTCCACGACACCCTGGCCGCGGCGCTGGTCGAGGCCACGTTGCGGGCCGTCGAGCACACCGGCGTCACCGACGTCGCGCTGTCCGGCGGGGCCTGCGTCAACGGACTGCTGACGCAAGGGATCGTCGGCGGCCTGCGACGCGAGGGGCTGCGGGTGTTCACCCACGCCTCCGTGCCGCCCGGGGACGGCGGCCTCGCCCTGGGGCAGGCCTGGGCCGGGGTGCTGACCCTCGCGCGCCGCGCGTAGCGCCGGTTTCCCGCCACCGACGGCCGAAACCCGGTATCATTCGGGTCCCGGAATCCAGGCCCAACGGAGGCAGCCCATGCTCTTCCAGTCCCTGACCAAGGACGCCTTCCGCGACCTCGTGGAGCGGATCATGGAGTCCAACGAGGTCATCGCCCCCAGGCGGGTGGCGACCAACAAGGACGGCGTCCCCATCCACCAGTACCTTCCGGCGGAGGACTTCGACGAGATCGAGCTCGGCTACGAGAAGACCGAGTACTCGGCCAAGACGTACTTCCTGCCGTACAAGGAGTCCCTGTCCACGTTCCGCTACGAGGACGACGACTGGTCCCAGGAGGTGAAGTACCGTCTCCAACCGCGCGTGTTGCTGGGGCTGCATTCGTGCGACATCAACGGCCTGGTCAAGCTCGACAAGTTCCTGACCAAGGGGCTGTTCCCCAGCCCGTACTTCAAGTCGCGGCGCAAGAACACGGTGGTGGTGGGGGTCTCGTGCGCCGAGCCTTGCGGGGACGGTTTCTGCCGGGCGGTGGGAGCCAACGAGGTGACCCACGGGTTCGACCTGTTCCTCACCGACCTGGGGGACCGATACTTCGTGGCCATCGGCTCGGACCGTGGCTACTCGCTGCTGCACAACGTACACACCACAGACGTGACCGAGGCCGACAAGAACGACTACGGCCGCGCCCGCAAGCGCTTCTCCGGCAAGCCCCAGACCGACATCCAGATGCAGAACCTCACCACGCTGCTGGACATCGAGTTCGAGTCGGACGTGTGGAAGCAGTGGGGCGGCAAGTGCCTGTCGTGCGGCAACTGCGCCATGGTCTGTCCGACCTGCTACTGCTACGGCGTGCGCGAGGACATCGCCATGGACTTCTCCGAGTCCACCAAGGTCAAGCAGCTGTACGCGTGCAACTTCCTGGACTTCGCCGAGGTGGCCGGCGGGCACAACTTCCGGCCCGACCAGGGCAGCCGCCTCAAGTACCACTACTACCACCAACACCGGGGCTTCCTGGAGGGGTACGAGGAGCCCAAGTGCGTGGGATGCAACCGCTGCGGCCGGGTCTGCCCGGTGGGGATCCACCCCGTCGGGGTCATCCGCGACCTGCAGGACGAGGAGGCGTCATGAGCATCCACCTCGACCGCTACGACGTGAACCTCGAGGAGGACGTGCGCCAGGCGGTGGACTACAACAACCGCAGCCGGCTCAAGCACACCGACAAGGTCTTCAAGGCCGAGATCAGCAACATCGTGTCGCTGACCGAGACCGAGAAGCTGTTCCACCTGTACATCCTCGACAAGGAGGAGCGCGAGGCGTTCCACTTCCTGCCGGGGCAGTTCGTGATGCTGGAGGTGCCGGGCTACGGCGAGGTGCCCATCAGCATCTCCGACTCGCCCCTGCGCAGCCGGCTCATCGAGCTGGTCATCCGCGAGGCCGGGCTGGTCACCAGTGTGCTGCACCGGGCCAAGCCCGGGGCCAAGGTGGGCATCCGCGGCCCGTTCGGCTCCCACTTCCCCATGGAGAAGATGAAGGGCCACAACGTGCTGCTCATCGCCGGCGGCCTGGGCATCGCGCCGCTGCGCGCGCCCATCTTCCACGTCACCGAGAACCGCGCCGAGTACGAGGACGTGCACCTGCTGTACGGCACGCGCACGTCCGATCAGATGATCTTCCGCTACCAGTACGAGCAGTGGCGCGACATCTACGGCCTCGACCTGCACTTCATCGTGGAGAAACCCGACGAGACGTGGGACGGCGAGGTGGGGATGATCACCCAGCTGCTCGACGGCCTGCCCGTGGACATGAGCCAGACCTGGGCCATCGTCTGTGGACCCCCGGTGATGTTCAAGTTCGTGTGCAACAAGCTCAACGCCCTGGGCCTGCCCATGCACCGCATGTTCGTGTCGCTGGAGCGGCGCATGCACTGCGGCATGGGCAAGTGCTGCCGCTGCAACGTGGGCTCCACCTACACCTGCATCGACGGCCCGGTGTTCGACTACTGGGCGGTGCAGAATCTGAAGGAGGCCATCTGATGGCCCCGCCATGGGGAGGTTGGGTCGACGGTCGACGGTCGACGGTCGACAGTTGGGTCGACAGTTGTTTGGTCGACGGTTTTTTCGACCACCGCTGCCGATCGCAAAGCCCAACCGTCGACCACCCAACCGTCGACCAGAACCGTCGACAGTCGACTGTGGACTGTCGACTTCCCCGGTCCCACCAAGGGACCGGCGTACAGGGGAAAGCTCCATGAAGTACCTGGGAATCGAGCCGGTTCGCCCCAAGGTGGCGGTGTTCGACTTCACCGGCTGCGAGGGGTGCGAGCTGCAGCTGGCCAACCACGAGGAGACCCTGCTGGCCTTCCTCGGCGCCATGGAGATCGTGCGCTTCCGTGAGGTCTCCTCGGCCGAGGGCGACGACTACGACATCGCCCTGCTCGACGGCTGCATCAGCCGCTCCGACGAGGTCACGCGACTGCGCCAGATCCGCAAGCAGGCCAAGGTCCTCGTGGCCATGGGCAGCTGCGCGTGCTTCGGCGGCGTCAACGCCCAGAAGAACGACGTGGACCCGGAGACGGCCAACCGCATCGTCTACGGCAACCACTTCCGCGAGAGCCAGCCCGCGCGGCCCATCCGCGAGTGGGTGGACGTGGACCTGGAGATCCCCGGCTGCCCGGTGAACAAGTCCGAGGTCGAGCGCATCGTGCGCCACGTGGCCCTGGGCGTGGGTTACCGGCCGCCGTCGTATCCGGTGTGCTGGGAGTGCAAGCAGCGCTTCACCGTGTGCACGTTCGAGCTGGGCCAGCTGTGCCTGGGCCCCATCACCCGCGGTGGGTGCTCGGCGCCCTGCCCGGCGGGCGGCCTGGCCTGCTGGGGCTGCCGCGGTCCGGTGCCCGCGTGCAACTTCGAGTCATTCCTGCAGATGGCCCGGGACGACGAGTACCCCGAGGCCGAGATCGCCGAGCGCGTGAACTTCTTCGGCGGATTCGAGGGCCTGTATGAGCAAGATTGATCTCAACGTCGACATCCACCACCTCACCCGCGTCGAGGGGCACGGCAACATCCGCGTGCGGGTGGTCAACGGCAAGGTCGAGGAGGCGCGCTGGGACGTGGTGGAGACGCCGCGATTCTTCGAGGTGATGCTGCGGGGCAAGCACTACTCGTCCGCCGGCATCCTCACCGCGCGCATCTGCGGCATCTGCTCCATCGGCCACTGCCTGGCCAGCCTGCGCGCCACCGAGGACGCGCTGGACGTGAAGATCCCGCCCGCGGCGGCCCAGCTGCGGCTGCTGGCCAAGCACGGCGAGACCCTGGCCAGCCACGCGCTGCACGTGTTCTTCCTCGCCGCGCCGGACTTCCTGGGCGTGCCCAGCGTGATCCCGCTGATCGAGGCCGCCCCCGAGGCCGTGGGCGTGGCCACCCGCCTCAAGGGCCTGGGCAACGACCTGGCCGAGATGGTCGCCGGGCGACCCGTGCACCCGGTGTCGCTGCAGCCCGGCGGCGTGGCGCGCATGCCGTCGAAGAAGGAGCTGATGGCGGTCCGCGAGCGGCTGCTGGCCGCGGGCCCCGACCTCGAGGCCGCCGTGGAGCTGGTCAGGACCTTCGACATCCCCGACTTCTCGCGGGAGACCGAGTTCGTGTCCCTGGCCGGCGAGGGCGACTACCCCTGGATCGGCGGCGACCTGCTGTCCACCGACGGGGTACGCAAGCCCGAGGCCGACTATCTGGCGATGACCAACGAGTACCTGGTCCGGGGCAACACCACCAAGTGGTGCAAGCTGTCGCGGGACACGTTCGCGGTGGGATCGCTGGCGCGGTTCAACAACAACTTCGACGGCCTGCACCCCGCCGCCCTGGAGGTGGCCGCGCGCCTGGGCCTCGAGCCGGTGTGCCACAACCCCTTCCTCAACAACGTCGCCCAGCTCGTCGAGGCGGTGCACGTGGCCCACCAGTCGGTGGAGATGATCGACGGCCTGCTCGCCGATCACGGCGCCGAGACCATGGTGAAGGTCGAGCCGCGCCCCGGCGAGGGCGTGGGCGCGGTGGAGGTGCCGCGGGGCATCCTCTATCACTCGTACGAGTACGACGAGGAGGGCCGCGTGGCCGCAGCGGACTGCGTGATCCCCACCACCCAGAACAACGCCAACATCCACCGCGATCTGCAGCCCCTGGTGGAGAAGTTCGCCGGCGAGGAGGGCATGGACGACGACAAGCTGTCGTTGCTGTGCGCCATGCTCGTGCGCAGCTACGACCCCTGCATCAGCTGCTCGGTGCACTGACCGCTGACGCCATCCCGGACGCCTAGCAACACCCCCAGAGCCCTCGAAGTGCGCGCGTCGCTTCCTGGCCGCACCAGCGCCGCGACACTGAACGCCGCGGCCAGCGCCGCGCCGACCATCCCGCCGCGGCCCGAACCCAGCGCCAGCGCCACCTGCCCGCGGGTGGAGTGATAGGCCGCGTAGCGTGTGCCGCGGCCGGCGGTGGCTCCGCCGGTGTGGACCGCGCGCGCCTCGGGCACCAGCACCAGCCGGTAGCCGCGCTCGCGCAGCCGCAGGCACAGGTCCACGTCCTCGAAGTAGAAGGGGTAACGCTGGACGTCGAAGCCGCCGACCTCCAGGGCGGGGCCCACCTTGAGCGCCAGGGCCGTCGCGGGCAGCGCCTGGACGGGCAGCAGCTGGCCCCGCGGTGGCGACGCGGGCCGCTCGGCGATCACCCGCCCGCCGCCGGCGCGGACGCGAAGTCCACACGACTGGACCGCGTGGCCGCCGGGCTCCATCAGCACGGCGCCGGCCGCGGCCACGCCGGGCTGGCGGATGGCGCCGGCGAGCCAGTGACGCGCGCCCGGCAGCAGGTAGGCGTCGTCGTTGAGCAGGATCACGGCCGGGTGCCCCCGGTCACGGGCGGTGGACAGCGCCGCCTGCGCGGCCGCGGCGAATCCCTCCCAGCGCGGCAGCTCGAAACACTCCACGTCGTCGCGCCCCGCGTGGGCCCGTGCCCCGTCCGGGGTGTCGCTGAACAGCCACAGCGGGCCGACCTGGTCGGCCAGGGCGCGCCGCAGCAGGGGCTGGCGGCCGCTGGTGACGACGGCGAGGGGAGGGGACTTCGAAGACATCGTTGCTATAGGATAGCTCGCGCAGCTCGCGCCATTGCCCGGAGGTTGACCATGCGCCGATCGATTTCATGGATCCTCGTCGCCCTGCTGATCGCGATCCCGGCCGCCGCGGCCCTCGCCTCCACCGCCGCGTACGGCACCCTGCGCCGCGAGGCCATCAAGGCCGTCAGCGCCTGTCGCAACATGTCCACGGTGTCCAGGCAGATCGTCGATCTGGCCGCGGACGTGGGCAAGGAGAGCACCGCGGTCAAGGAGGGCACGTCGGGCCGCATCGCCGTGGTGCGCGAGCGGCTGGTGGTGATCGACGGCAAGGTGGGCGAGCTCGAGCGCAAGCAGGCCGAGCTGAAGGAGCTGGCCACGTCGATCCAGGCGTCGGCCGAGGAGCTGAAGTCCGTGGGATCAGAAGCTGACGGAGATCAGCCAGGAGTGCAGTAGCCGGTTGCCCGCCTCGGGCACGTCGAGGTTGAGGCGCCGGTCCATCTCGCCGAGCTCGACACGCATGGAGTAGCTCACCGAGAAGTTGGGCACGGTCCAGCCCAGCCCCCACGTCCAGTACTTGTCGGCGAAGCCGTGGTCGCTGGCGAACCCCGACCGGATGTTGAACTGCTGGGCCAGGGTCACCTGCGCGCCGGCGTTGGTGTCCACCAGCACGGTCTCGCCGCTGTGGAAGTCGATGATCCCGTCGATCTCCAGCCACAAGATGCCGCCGGCGAGGTCCGCGCCGAAGCCCGCCGCCAGGGTGGTGGGCTCCTCCTCGAGGCCGGTGGGGACGACGTTGCCGCCCACCACGCCGATGGCCACGTTGTTGGCGATCCACCACGTCATGCCCACGTCCACGCTCACCGGCGTGTCGTCGCCGCGCAGCGGATCCTCCACGTGGTACACCCGCAGGCTCGCGCCGACGTTGAAGCGCCGCATGGCGAAGCCGTAGGCCATGGCCCAGGTGAAGCGGTCGATGCGGCGGGAATCCTCGGGCTCCTCGACCGTGTCGTACCAGGCCATGTCCAGGGCCGGGTCGAAGGGCGGCTTGAGCCACTGGAAGTTCATGTTGATGCCCATGGCCAGGTCGCTGGTCTGGGTGTCCAGGGCGGAGAAGTGGAGCGTGTTGGCGCTGAGGGGATCGAAGCGCTGGTAGCCGACGTCCACGGTGTAGTGGGCGTAGGGGTTGATGATGGCGCCGGGGTTGAGGGTGATGCCGGAGTTGTCCAGCGGCATCACCCGGCCGGCGCCGCCCACGCCCACGGTCTTGGCCGAGGACCAGTTCTCCTCGGCTGCGGCCGGCGGGACCAGCGCTGCAATCAGCAACAGCGCCGCGGCGGCGGCGAGGGGGCGGGTTCTTCGGGTCGGTCCTCGCATGGCGTCGATGCTCCCAGATCAATCCTTACACAGCAAGCCCCGTGCCACGCCCTGGAGGACCGTTTCCCGGGGTTTCGCGCCTCGATCCGCGGGCCTCGATGACTCGTTGGCAATCCGCGTGCGCAGCGCGCATATGCGTTGACAAGCTGTCAATTCTTTACACGGATTCGATCCGCGGTTAACATCCAGCGCCCGTCACGAGCGGGGATCTGAAGGAAGCAGGTGTTCGAGGGGTTGCCTCCGGGGGAACGCCTGCGGAGGAGTACAAAATACATGGAACGCGAACGCCTGGAGTTCTTCCGCAACCTCCTCAACGAGCGCCTCGAGGCGCTGGTCGAAGAGGCCAATCGTAGCGTGAACGACCTGACCATGGAGAAGCTCAACCTCCCGGACGCCATCGATCTGGCCACCGAGGAGTCGAGTCGGGACTTCTCCATCCGCCTCAAGGACCGCGAGCGCAAGCTCATCTACAAGATCCGCAAGGCCATCGAGCGCATCGACGACGGTAGCTACGGCATCTGCGAGGTGTGCGGCGAGGACATCGCCGAGAAGCGCATGATCGCCCGCCCGGTGACCACACACTGCATCGACTGCAAGACCGAGGCCGAGACGCAGGAGCGCATTCGCGGCAAGTGAACGCCGTTGTGCCCGTCCGCCGGGTCGCCGTGGCGGTCCCGGTTCCCCTCGACAAGGCTTTCCACTACTCGGTCCCCGAATCCCTCGGCACCCGTGTGCGCACGGGCCACCTCGTCAGCGTGCCCTTCGGTCGCCGCACCCTCAGCGGGGTCGTGGTCCAGCTGGACCCGGAGCCTGAAGGCGAACACGAGCTCAAGCCCATCGGCGCGCTGCTGCTGCCCGATCCGGTGCTCGACGACGACGAGCTGCGCTTCCTGCGCTGGATGGCGCGCTACTACCGCCACGCCCTGGGGCAGGTGATCTCCACGGCCCTGCCTCCGCTGGTGCGCAACGATCGCGCCGACGACGGGGCGCGGATCCCGGTGGCGTGGCAGGCCCCCGTGGAGAAGACGGTGCGCCTGCGCCGCAGCCTCACCGCGGTGATGTCGGCGTTCTCCCGGCCCGGGCCGGTGCGCGACCGGCTGCTGGCCTACCTGGAGCGCTTCGGCGAGGTGGAGGTGTCGCGGTTGCACGAGCAGTTCTCCGGCGCGGGGCGGGTGCTGGCCCAGCTGCGCGAGCTGGAGCTGGTGGAGATCCGGGAGCGTCCCCGCGATCCGTCCACCGCCTTCGACGACGACGACCTCGGCCTCGGCGGTGAGGCGGACACCCCGCCCACGTTGACCGACGAGCAGCAGGCCGCCGTGGCCGCCGTCGGCGAGGCCCTGGACGAGGGGAGCTTCTCGCCGACGCTGCTGCACGGGGTCACGGGATCGGGCAAGACCGAGGTGTACCTTCGCGCGGCCCAGCAGGTCCTCGACGCGGGCGGCGGCGTGCTGGTGCTGGTGCCCGAGATCGCCCTGACCCCCCAGCTCGTGGGTCGGTTCGCCGCGCGGCTGGGCGTGCCCATGGCCGTGCTGCACTCCAACCTGACCCGCAAGCAGCGCCTCGAGCGCTGGCGCGGCCTGCGCGAGGGGGCCGCGCGGGTGGCCATCGGTGCGCGCTCGGCGGTGTTCGCGCCCGTGGCCGATCTGAAGCTGATCGTCGTGGACGAGGAGCACGACGGCTCGTACAAGCAAGAGGATGGCCTGCGCTACAACGCCCGCGACGTGGCGGTGATGCGCGCGTCCCAGGCCGGCGCCGTGTGTGTGCTGGGGTCGGCCACGCCGTCCCTGGAGAGCCTGCACAACGCCCGCACCGACCGCTATCGCTCCCTGGCGCTGACCCACCGGGTCCACGACAGGCCCATGCCCGAGGTCACCGTCGTGGACCTGCGCGAGGAGCGCGGCGCCGACGAAGCCGAGTCCCACCGGCTGCTCACCCCCACCCTGGTGCAGGCGGTGACCGACGTGGTGGCCCGCGACGAGCAGGCGATCCTGCTGCTGAACCGCCGCGGCCTGTCCACCACGGTGGTGTGCGGCAGCTGCGGCGGGTCGTTCACCTGCGGCGACTGCGACACGTCCATGACCTACCACGGCCGCCGGGGCCTGCTGCAGTGTCACTACTGCGGCCGCGCCAGGCACCTGCCCGACCGCTGCCCCGTGTGCGGCGAGGCCTCGCTGGAGCTGCTGGGCCAGGGCACCGAGCGCATCGAGGAGGGCCTCGCCGAGCTCATCCCCGGCGTGCGGGTGGATCGCATGGACCGCGACACCACCACCGACCGCGGCGCCCACGCGCGCATCCTCGACCGCTTCCGCAGCGGCGACATCCAGGTGCTGGTGGGTACGCAGATGGTGGCCAAGGGCCACGACTTCCCCCGCGTCACGCTGGTGGGCGTGCTGCACGCCGACGCCGGCCTCAAGCTGGCCGACTTCCGCGCCGGCGAGCGCACCTTCGCCCTGCTCACCCAGGTGGCGGGCCGGGCCGGTCGCGCCGACCTCGCCGGCCGCGTCATCGTCCAGACCTTCGACCCGGACGCTCGGGCCATCCGCCACGCCCTCTCCCACGACTACATCGGCTACGCCGAGACCATCCTGCAAAAGCGCGAGTACCTGAGCTATCCGCCCTTCGGCCGCCTGGCCATGATCCGCTTCTCCCACACCCGCCCCGACGCCGCGCGCCGCGCCGCGCACCTCGTCGGCGACGCCCTGCGCCCGGTCCTGCGCGCCCGCAACCTCGGCCGCAGCCTGCGCATGCTCGGGCCGTCACCGGCGCCCCTGCAGCGCCTCGCCGGCCGGTTCCGCTGGCGCCTGATCCTGCTCGCCCCGGAGCCGCGCACCCTCGCTTCGGTCCTCGACGAGATCGATCCCGCCATCCAGCGCGCCTCGCGCGACCGCGGCGTCCGCCTCGCCGTGGACGTGGACCCCCAGTCCATGCTGTGACCGGTGGAGGGGCGCCGCACCTGAGTCCGCTCACCGCGTCGCCGCTGGACGGAATGTCTGCGTCACGCCGCATCCCGCGGTATCCTGGGGCTTGAGGTGGATGGATGGCAAGCGACCTGCTCGGAGTGGATCCCAGAGACGTTCCTGCCTACTCATACGCGGATGCGGCCCGGTATCTGGGTATGCCCAGAACCACGACCGCCGCCTGGGTCAGGGGTACGACCTATCGCGCGCTCGACGGCGAGACGCGGGCGTTCCTGCCGGTCATCCAGCGGCCTGACGAGGAGCTGCCGCTACTCTCGTTCACCAATCTGGTCGAGTTGCACGTCCTCAGCGCCATCCGAAGGGTGCACCGCGTGCAACTCAGAAAGGTGCGGGAGGCGCTGGAGTACGTCAGTGGGCAGTTCCCCATCGAACACCCCCTCGCCCGGCTGACACTCCGGACCGACGGTGTCGACCTCTACATCGAGATCCTGGATCGGGTTCTGTCTCTTTCGGGGAGGAGCGGCCAGCTGGCGATACGGGATGTCGTGTCGGCCTATCTTCGGCGCGTCGAGCGGGACGAAGCCGGACTCGAGGCCAGGTTTTTCCCGTTCACTCGCGCGAGTCGCCCTGGAAGCCCGCTGGTGGAGCAGCCCCGTGTGATCGTCATCGATCCTAGAGTCTCCTTCGGACGGCCTGTCGTGGCTGGCAGTGGCGTCACGACCGCAGTGCTGGCCGAGAGGTACAAGGCAGGTGAATCGGTCGACGGCCTCGCCCGGGACTACGGCGTCGATCGATACATGATCGAGGAAGCCATCCGCTGCGAGTTCCCGTTGGTGGCGTAGTCGTGAGCGACGACCGCCCCATCTTGTTTTTGGATAGGGACTTCGGCCGCTACCACGTCGCGGATGTGCTGCGCGCGGCGGGCGAGGTCGTCGAGGTGCACGACGACCATTTCGACCAGGGCGTCGCCGACGAGGAGTGGCTCCCGGAGGTGACCCGGCGCGGATGGATTGCGTTGAGCAAGGACAACGCGATTCGACGTGCGGTCCGCCGCGGTTTTCTGCAGCGCTTGACCGTGGCTCGATGTGGCGCGCGTCTGTTCGTCTTCACCGGCAGCGACATGACCGGACCGCAGATCGGTGAGGCCCTGGCCTCCATGGCGCCCCGGATCCGACGGATGGCCGAGGCTCAGCCGGCTCCGTTCATCGCAACGGCGCAGGCGTCGGGGAACGTCGTCCTGTGGAGGGACAGCCAGCAGCTCCTGACCGAACTCGAACGTTTACTCTCGCGACGGCACGACGTGGACTGACGAAACGCTTCATCTGGAGGCCCGTTCGATCCTCCACAACCTGAAACGTGGAGGAACCCGTGAAGCGCCTCGTCTGCCTGTGTCTCGCCGCCGCCTTCCTGGCCGTCCCCGCCACCTTCGCCGCAGCCCAGGGCGAGTTCGACGAGGAGGGGCGCCGCATCTACTACAAGCCCAAGACCGAGATCGACATCAACGAGGGCGTGACCATCGACGGCGTGCACAACAAGCCCTCCATGGAGTTCATCCGCGGCACCGTCCCCACCGAGAACCGCCCCTTGCTCAAACTCCGCGCCAATTTCGATTCCGAGATCAGCGCCTCCGTCGACCAGATCTGACCCCAACCGTCGACCCCCCAACCGTCGACCCCAACCGTCGACCGTCGACCGTCGACCGTCGACTTCCAACCTTCAACCCCACCCTGCGATATGATTGGCTCCAAGAACTGAGAGGACCCCAGGGTGGAGCCCCCCCCCGAATCAGCCATCTCCGAGTCCATAGGCCTCGCCGTCTGCCTCGTCTTCTCCGCGTTCTTCAGCGGCACCGAGACGGCGCTGACGGCCCTGTCCCACTCGCGCACGCAGCAGCTGATCGACCGCGGTGACCGCTGGTCGCCCATCCTCAAGGCCTGGCTGGCGCGCCCCAACCGGCTGCTGATCACGCTGCTGGTGGGCAACAACGTGGTCAACATCCTCGGCTCGATCCTCGCGGGCCGCATCGCCCACCACTTCCTCGACAGCTACGCCGACGCCGCGGCCGTCGCCGCCATGACCATGGTCGTGCTGGTGTTCGGCGAGGTGACCCCCAAGACCTACGCCAAGCACAACCCCGACAAGGTCGCCATCCCCGCGCTGTACTTCGTGCGCCTCTTCGAGGTCGTCTTCTGGCCCGTGTCCCGCGTCCTGTCGGTGTTCAGCAAGGCCCTCGTGCACGTCTTCGGCGGCAAGACCGCCGCCGAGGGCCCCTCGGTCACCGAGGACGACATCGAGTACATGATCGAGCTCGGCCAGAAGGAGGGGGTCTTCGAGGAGAAGGGCCGCGGCGAGCTGCTCACCTCGGCGCTGGAGTTCTCCGAGATCATCGCCAAGGAGATCATGATCCCCCGCACCCAGGTGCACTTCCTGCAGGTGGACACCCCCATCCGCGCCGCCCTGGAGAAGGTCATCGCCTGGGGCCACTCCCGCGTGCCCGTGTACGGCGACAACCAGGACAAGCTCGAGGGCGTGCTCTACGCCAAGGACCTGCTCCAGGTCGCCTACCGCGAACCCCGCGCCCAGAAGTCCCTCGCCCGCGTCATCCGCCGCTCGCTGCTGTTCGTCCCCGAGACCCAGCACGTGGACGAGACCCTGCGCGAGATGCAGCGCCGCCGCCTCCACCTCGGCGTCGTCGTCGACGAGTTCGGCGGCACCGCCGGGTTGATCACCATCGAGGACATCCTCGAAGAACTCGTCGGCGAGATCCGCGACGAGTACGACCGCGAGGAAGAGCCGCTGCGCCAGATCTCCGACGACCACTACGTCGCCAACGCCCAGCTCTCCGTCTTCGACATGGGCGAGCAGCTCGGCGTCGAGTTCCCTGACGACGGCGAGTACGAGTCCCTCGGCGGCTTCCTCACCTCCCAGCTCGGCCGCGTCCCCGAGGTCGGCGCCACGCTGGACTTCGGCGGCCTGCACATGAAGGTCCTCGCCGCGGACCAGAAGAGCGTCCAGCGCGTGGCCATCGAGGTGGTGGACGTGCCGGAGGTGGAGGAGGAGGAGCGGAAGTCGAGGGACGGGGGGTAGCCGAGGCTCAGGGACAGAACCCCGCGATCGTCCATTCGTCCACCTGCTCCTGAGACACCTCGATCAACGTCGTGAGCTCCTCGCCGGTCTCGGGGTGGATGGTGGAGACGTCGGTGCGGTGGGCCTGGGCGAGCTCGACGCGCATGGGGTGGCAGCCGAGCGTGCTGTCGGGGCAGGCGGTGCAGGACATGCCGAGGTTCTCGAGGAACTCGCAGGGGGTCTGGTCGCCGAAGGAGGCGATCTCCGAGAGGAAGTCCATGTCCAGGAGCTCGTCGAGGACGATGCCGTCGATGCGGTCGCCGTCGGTGCGGAAGGCGCCGGAGGCGTGGATGTCGTAGGCGCGGCCCAGGGCGGGGCCGTCTTCCTGGGTGAAGTGGAAGGCGGCGTCGAAGCCGTCAGCGACGAAGAAGGGGTTGTCCCAGGGGGCCGGGCCGTCGGTGGGGGTGTCGTTCCAGCGGGACGTGGCGACGCATGGATCCTGGGCCACGACACCGTCGAGCTCGAACACGGGGGCGGAGAACATCTCGATGAGGCCGGAGTCCTCGTCCACCAGGCTCACGTGCAGGGCCATCTCCAGCGTGTTCATGTAGGGCCCCATCAGGCCGCCGAGGTTCTGGGGTTCGACGACTGCGCCGGCGCCCTGATCGATGTAGTAGTCACCCGCCTCGATCAACGTACCCTCCACCGTCTCCCCCGTGTCGCCGGTGGCGAAGTCCCAGGACCGGGGCTCGCAGTGGCCGACCACCGCGGTGGCGGTGAAGGGGGTGTTGGGGGCGAGCAGCGCGTCCGGGCGGAACATCAGCTGGTCGTCGTAGCGCTGTACCGCGCCGGTGACGGGCTGGCCGTCGCCGTCCACGAGCACGAGGGTCGCGTCGTCGGTGATCTCGTGATCGAGGTCGTGGGCCACCTCCAGCGTGGCGCGCACGAAGGTCTGGGGCGCCACGTCGGTGGCTCCGATCGCGGGGATGGGTGAGTTGGCTTGCAGGGACAGGTTGTCCGCGTCGTCGCCGTCGCAGTCGTTGTCCACCCCGTCGCAGGCGATCTCCAGCGCCGTCGGGTGGACCGACGCGTCCGCGTCGTCGCAGTCGGGCTCGTTCGTGGTGTCGCCGCAGGTGTCGAAGCCGTCGCCGTCCGCATCCTCGCAGTCGCCCCCTTCGGGGCACCCCGTGATCGCGAGCGCCGTCATCGCCGTACCTAGAGCCAGGATCGTCCGCATATCGAATCGTTGGAACATGAGTGCCTCCCAGTCGTTCCCGCCGCACCGATCCAGGTTGCGAGAACGGAGCCGCGGGGACGGGCACAAATGGACCTGCGCAGTGCGGGAATGGGGGAGGCGGGTGGGGTGTTCGGGAGCGCTTTCGGGGAGGCTACTGAGCGGCCTGCTTCCGCTGCACCACCTGCAGCCGCTTCTTGGCCGGTCCGTACTTGGCGTCGTACTCCAGCGCCTTGGTGTACATGCGCTCGGCCTCGGCCCAGTCCTTCTCGCGCTGGGAGATCTGGCCCAGGCGGTAGTGGACGTGGCAGCGGTACATGTCGGGGATGTCGAACTCGAGGTACTGGTTGAAGTAGTCCCGGGCCTCGTCGTTGTGGCGGCGCGACTTGTAGTAGCAGTCGGCGATGTGCCAGATGACGCGGCGGTTCTTGGGATCGACGTCGAGGATCAGGTGGTAGGCCTGCAGGGCGCCCTCGTAGTCCTTGGACTTGGTGTAGATGCGGCCCAGCAGCATGTTGTTGATCACCGAGGTGGGGTACTCCTCCTGGATGCGCAGGCACTCGGCGGCGGCCTTGTTGTACTTGCGCTCCTCCATGTAGGTGTACGCCAGGGCGAACGAGGCGCCGGCCCACACGAGCATGCCGTTGTCGCGGGCGTGCTCCATCTGGGCGATCCCCTCGGCGCGGTGGTCGCCGAAGCGGGGCAGGAAGTCCACCTTTTCGGTGATGGCGGTGCGCCAGTAGTTGTAGATGCCCAGGCCGAGGTCGGGATCGGCGAAGTCGGGGGCGGCCCGCTTGGCCTTCTTCATGTTCTCGATGGCGTCCCAGCCCTTGTTGAATGCGGTGAGGTAGTCGCCCTCGCGGACCCGATCGAGGCCATCGAGGCCGATGATGCCGGCGTAGAGGAAGTAGTTCCACGCCTTCTGGTCGGGCGACTTCATCGCCTTCTCCACCAGGGCCAGGGCCTTCTCCGCCTCCACCGCGTAGGTGTCGCGGTACCCGTAGTCGAAGTTCTCCAGCATCATCGACTGGAAGACCACGGACCGGCCGAAGGGGCCCACCGGCGAGTCGGGGTAGAGCTCGCCCACCTCGCGGAAGTGGCGCAGCGCCTCCTTGTACTGGCGGGCGTAGACCATCTCCAGGCCCTCCTGGGTGCGGCGCATCAGGTCCGTCTCCACGCCCAGGGTGTTCTCTCCGGTGAACTCTCGGGCGCTCGCGCCGCTCCAGGGCAGCATGAGCACCAGCATCAGGATCGCCGTCCCAAACTGGATTCGTCGCATGACTCACTCCACTCGCGCCGACCGCCGCGTCGGCCGCTCGGTTGGGCCCTCGCCCCCCGCCGGGGAGGTCAAAGGACCATTCAGTCTACCCGAACTAGACGATCCAGCCAGGCAGGATCTTCGGTCCAGATCGGTGGCCGAGTGTCTTCGCATGTGCGTACAATCGTGGTTCGCGTTAGAATTTCGGGCCGGAGGCCGTTGCGGTATGCGAGTGACCCTACGCTGGATCTTGCTGCTGGGAGTCGTGGCTGTGCTGGAGACAGCGTGCGGACCGATCCGCTCGACGTCGGGGGTGGTGTACGCCCGCCAGGCGATCCAGGAGGCCGAGTCCGAGGGGGCCGACTCGGTGGCCCTGTACGAGATGACGCTGGCCCGCGAGTACCTGCGCAAGGCGCGCGAGGAGATGGGCTACAACGACTACTACATGGCCGAGCAGCTGGCCATCAAGGCCGAGGAGATGGCCGACCTCGCCATGGAGAAGACCCTGGGCGTCACGGCCGTGGGGCCGGTGGAGTCCGGCGGCGTGGAGGCGCCCAACATCGAGGATCTACCCGACTGGGGTGAGCTCGATCCGGATCGGCGCACCGGCGCCGAGGACGAAGAGGAGGGGGACATCCTCGAACAGGAGGATCCCTGGGGAACCTACAAGCCGTCCACGGACGAGGGGGACTCCCAGTGATGCGGCGGCTGCTCTTGCTGGTCCTCGCCCCGTTGATCCTGGCGAGCTGCGCCACCAACCTCAACGAGCTGCGCGCCCAGCACGCGGGCTTCGACGTGGAGCTGCAGCAGGTGGGCAACCAGGGCGCGCGCCACTGCGCGCCGCTGGCCTACGGCAAGGCCGAGGCCGAGCACGTGTTCGCGGGCATCGAGTTCGCCCAGGGTGACGTGATGCAGGCCCAGGGCCACATGGGCGAGGCGCGCAAGTACCTCGAGGTGGCGCGCGTGGCCTCCAAGGGGTGCGTGGTACCCGAAGAGGTGCCGGTGGTGCAGACCCGCGTGGCGCCCACCTACGAGCGCTCCGATTCGGACACGGGCGCCACCACCGACAGCGACGGCGACGGCATCACCGACGCCGAGGACCGCTGCCCGTCCAAGCCCGAGGACAAGGACAACTTCAAGGACTACGACGGCTGCCCGGACACGGACAACGACGAGGACGGCATCGCCGACGACGTCGACCTGTGCCCGGACGAGCCCGAGGACATCGACGGCACCGACGACGGCGACGGCTGCATCGACCCCGACGACGACGGCGACGGCATCGCCGACGTGGACGACCTCTGTCCCAACGCGCCGGAGACCTTCAACGGCCTGACCGACGACGACGGCTGCCCGGACGAGGCCCTGTCGCGGATCAAGGTCGAGGGCAACCAGATCAAGCTGCTCGAGCCGCTGCAGTTCATGGGCAAGACCCCCGAGCTGCACGCCGGGGCGTACCTGATCCTCAGCGAGCTGTCGGTGTACCTCGAGGCGTCGCCTGGGTCCCGTATCCGCATCGAGGCGCACACCGACTCCAACGGCACCGAGGAGGAGAACCGGGTGCTGACCGAGGAGCAGGCCGAGGCGGTGCGCGCCTACCTGTCCGAGCAGGGCATCAGCCTCGACCGCATGGAGATCGTCGGGTATGGCTCGCGCATACCCATCCATACCAACCGCACCGAATCGGGCCGTGCCGCCAACCGGCGCGTCGAGATCTACATCGTCAACTGACCGTAGCCCTCGCAGCGTCTTCCCAACCCCAGCGAAATCGACGAAGGATCCGTCATGGAACCTACCCAGACCTGGATTCGTGATATCGGCGCCCACGAGGGCGAGACCGTCACCCTCAAGGGGTGGCTGTACAACCAGCGCAGCAGCGGCAAGCTGCGCTTCTTGCAGGTGCGCGACGGCTCGGGGACCATCCAGTGCGTGGTCTTCCGCAAGGGCGTGGCCGAGGAGATCTGGGAGGCCTGCAAGGGGCTGACCCAGGAGTGCTCGCTGATGGTGACGGGCGAGGTCAAGGCCGACCCGCGGTCGCCCAGCGGCTACGAGCTCGGCGTCGTGGACGTCACCCCGGTGTCCCCGTCGGCGGAGTACCCCATCACCAAGAAGGAGCACGGCGTGCACTTCCTGCTGGGGCGACGGCACCTGTGGGTGCGGTCGTCGCGGCAGCACGCCATCCTTCGCGTGCGCGCCACGGTGGTCAAGGCCATCCGCGACTACCTCGATGACCACGGCTTCTTGCTGTTCGACGCCCCCGTGTTCACCCCCAATGCGGTGGAGGGCACGTCGACGCTGTTCAAGACCGACTACTTCGGCCGCGCGGCCTACCTGACCCAGTCGGGCCAGCTGTACCAGGAGGCCGGCGCCATGGCGTTCGGCAAGGTGTACTGCTTCGGCCCCACCTTCCGCGCCGAGAAGTCCAAGACCCGCCGCCACCTCACCGAGTTCTGGATGGTGGAGCCCGAGGTGGCCTACGCCGACCTCGACGACGTCATCGCCCTGTGCGAGGACTTCACCATGTACATCGTCGAGCAGGTCCTCGAGCGCAACCGCGAGGATCTCGAGCGGCTCGAGCGCGACATCTCCAAGCTCGAGGCCATCTCCAGGCCGTTCCCGCGGCTGAGCTACACCGACGCCGTGGCGCGTATCAACGAAGGCGGCGTGGACAAGGAGTGGGGCGGCGATCTGGGTGCCGAGGAGGAGACCGTGCTGTCGAATCAGTTCGACAGCCCGCTGTTCGTCACCCGCTACCCCCTCGACGTCAAGGCCTTCTACATGAAGACCGATCCCGACGACCCGCGGCTGTCGATGAGCGTGGACATGCTCGCCCCCGAGGGGTACGGCGAGGTCATCGGCGCGGGCCAGCGCGAGGACGATCTGGACACGCTGCTGTCCAAGATCCACGCCCACGAGCTGCCCGAGGAGGTCTTCGAGTGGTACCTGGACCTGCGGCGCTACGGTTCCGTGCCCCACTCAGGCTTCGGCCTGGGCCTCGAGCGCACCGTGACGTGGCTGTGCGGCATCCACCACCTGCGCGAGGCCATCCCGTTCCCGCGCATGCTCGAACACCTGGAGCCGTAGGGGGGGAGCGGGGCTTCGCCCCGCGTCGACGGTCGACGGTCGACGGTCGACGGCTTGGGTCGACGGTTGGTGGGTCGACGGTTTGGGGGTTAGCGGCGACGGAGTCCCGCCAGGACCATCAGAAGCGATAGTCCGAGCATCCCCTGGATCGGCGTGGTCTGTCCCGCCTGACGGCACCCGCACCCGCCCTCATCGTCCCCGTTGGGGTTCCAGTCCTCGTAGCCCTCGCAGTCGGAGTCGGAGTCCGGCGTGTCGCCGTCGCAGTCGTTGTCGGCGCTGTCGGAGCAGTCCTCGTCGTTGCCGGGGTAGGCGTCGGGGTTGTTGTCGTCGCAGTCCTCGTCGGGGCCGTCGACGCCGTCGAAGTCGGCGTCGGTGAGGTCGTCGCCGGAGCAGTCCTGGTCCAGGCCGTCGTAGGG
>CAZLEO010000143.1:0-24105 GCA_964558555.1 uncultured Rickettsiales bacterium
GTGACGTTTCCCGTGCCCTCGACGCGAACCGCGGCGTTGCCGGGAAATTCATTTGCGGTGTGGATGATCCCATCGGCGTACACAGGCGATGGCCCCACGTCCGCTTCCAGGCACTCCGCTCGCCAAATCTCTTTGCCGTCCGTGGGCGAGTAAGCGATCAACCATGGGTCTCCGCCGGTAATGATCTGCGGTTGGCCTTCGTGATGGATCACGATCGGAGACGACCACGAATTCGGGATCTCTCTCGCCGCTTCCCAGACCGTATCACCTGTCTCGCCGTGCAAGGCCAGCAACTTGGACAGTTCGTCGTCCCGGGAACCCTGGTCGAACTGAATGATCACCAGCCCCTGGTACATGGCCAGCGACGCCGCATGTCCGTAAATGTTATTGGGAACGCCCAAACTGCGAGACCATGCCACGTTGCCTTCAAAGTCTACCGCCCCGATATCGCCGTTGGCGAACATGGCGTAAACACGGCGGCCGTCGGTCGTGGGCGTGCAGGCGGCGAACCCGGTAGTCTCGCCGACTTCCGGTGGCTCGTCGGTGCTTTCAGACGCACCTGGCACTTCGGCCGACCAGAGCTGCTCGCCCGAATTCGCATCAAAACAATAGACCTCGCATTTTCCTTCGTCCGCGCCGGAAACAAAGACACGCTTGTCCCAAACGATTGGCGAGCCGTTACCCGGCAGCGGCACTGCGGTCTTCCACAGAATGCCTTCGCCGGATTCGCTGTCCCATTTCGTGGGGATATTGGTGAAGTTAGCCACTCCAGATCCACCGGGGCCACGGAATCTGTGCCAGTTCTTTTGGATTTCCTCGTCACTGGGGAAATCGGTTGGCAGTTCCTGCACAGGGGACGTGCCGCCGTTCTTTTTTGGGGCTGGTGTTTTCGTTCCATCGCCGGGCTCTTTCGACGTGTCCTCTGGCTTGGGCTTCTCGTTGCCATTCGGGTCGTTATCGTCCTTTGGCGTCAACGTCTCTTTACCATCGCCATTGTCGATTGGGGCGACATCTGGTCGTTCGCTCTCCATGAGCCTCGCCAATTCGGTTTCGTTCGGCAACGCGCTGCCCATCGCTGCATACAGCCCCAACGCGGACACAACGATGACACATCCGAAGGCCGCCACTGCCCACCGGCTGACGCGTCCCGTCCGCTCGTCCACGTCGTCGGACCCGCTGCGAGGCTCCGGATGTGGGAGGCTTCTGCGTAGGGTCACGGCGGATATGGCGGATACCAAGCAAATCACCATACCACCTAACAGTAGCCACGCTCCCCACGGGGCGAATCGACGTTGGGAGAAGTAGGCTTCGCGCAACGACACGTCAAGCCTGCGAATCTCTTGCTTCAAGTCCTCGCGACTATTGCCCCTATCCAACTGTTCCATCAACGCCAGATACTCTGGCGAGTTCAGTGGATCGTCAGCCACGCGGCGGCTGTAGTGCACCAGCAACATTGCGCTGACGATGACGGCAAACAGGCCAGCCACGATCGCGCATCGGAACGCCAATTGATGTTTCTGTTCAGGTGTCATCGCTTACGGCCACCTCCAACTTCTTCTTCTGCGCTTCCAACGCTTCCATGTCGACCATTTCCGAAACGTCGCTGATCAAGCCCAACCGCACCTGTTCACAAGGGCAGTACCAATAACACCTGCCGCAGGCGACGCACCGTGTACGGTCCGGTTCGTAATCTGCCCGTTTGCGGCGCACTGACAGACTGATTAGCTTAACGCCGACGACCAAGCCAACCCAGGCACCGAGCCATCCGCCCAGGGTGGTGAAGCGACCCTGACGATCGCGCGCCCACTCGTACAGCTTTGCCGCCGACCGGCCCGTGTTGCGGAACGCTTCGCTGGCGTCCGTCGTGTCCTGGACCTTGCCGGTGTCCTCCAAACGCAGTCGCTCAGCCAACCGCACGTGTGGATCAAGCCGTGATATGGGCACGGCCAACAACGCACCCAGTCCCGCGCTTGCGACAATCAATACGGGCGCAAGCAGCAACAAGCCGGCCAGTCGTAGTCGAGCGAACGGGCGAATTTCGCGCGCCAACCCTACCGTGGGGCCTCGAATCGCACCGTATGGACACGACTGCTCGCACAACCGGCATTGGATGCATTCGTCAGGCGTGATTTTCGCGTGCCACTTCGAGACCTTCGACAGCAGGCCCAGTACGGCACCATACGGACACAGAAAGCGGCAATAAGGTCGCCCAATGAACAGCCCCAGAACCAGCACGCAGGCGCCGAATACCAACATATTCAGATCGCCTTCCAGGCGGAACATGGCCACGAACGGATCGTACCGGCAAATCACAAAGCCGGTGCTCGTGGCGGCGTAGATCACCGCGGCCCCGAGGTAAATGTACGGGGCCAGCCCCAGCGAATGGTCGATCCATGTAGGCACGCGCAACGGACGTACCGCAACCAGTTCCTGGACCGCTCCCAATGGGCAAACCGCCGCACAAAACGTCCGGCCGAAGAACAATGTGAAAAGCAGCGGCAACACGAAGATCGCAACGACCGTTACCGGAATGACATACGTCGAATCGAACAATGCCAAAGCCACGTTCTGCGTTGCGCCGATCGAACACACACAGCCGTCACGCACGAAGCCGAACCAGATCAGCGAGGCAATCGCCAGTACGAACAGATTTCGACGAGAACGATTCACGAGCGCAAAGTACGAGGCCAGCGAGAGGGCCGCCAGAAGTACAACGACGTTGATCCACTCCCAGGCGAGGCTGTCCGGATCGGGCGGCTCGGCGATGGGGATATCATGGTCGCGGAATTCCGGCGTGGGAATCAAGTCCGCGGCCAGGCCCGGTGCGACCAGCGCAATCAACACTGCTGCGCAGACCAAGAGCGCCAACGTCGCGACCATCCATTTCGGAATCCTCGGCGTTGCTGCTTCCCGTGTCGTCCGTCGCTTCTTGTATCTCACACCTAGCCCTGCGCCCTTTCTCCTTCTCTTCTGACCTGTTCCGCCCGCCAAGCGAGTTGTGTCTTTGCACGAGCCATCAACTGGTTTGCTTCCCGCTGCTTTGCTTCGTCATCCCCAGCTTCACGAAGCATCTTGTGCCCACGGCTCTCCATTGCTCTGGCACCACCGCGTTTCAGTATCTCGACCTGTTCCACTGGAATGCGGTAGAATGCCTGCGTGGGGCAAGCGGTGGCAATCGTGCACTCGTTGCAGTTCAGACAACGGTCGTGTTCGACCTGCAAGTACATCGATCCGTTCATCAACGCGCAGCCCTTGACGCACTTGCCACATCCGATGCACAGCGGTCTGTCGATCGTGTACTCGTAGAACTTCTGGCCAGTTTTCTCTTCGATAAACTTTCGGACCACTGCGCCGGTCGGGCACATTTGATTTTCCGCCGCCGTGTCGGTGACGCTGTAACCCGCCTCGAAGTAGCCCGTGCAGATGTCGCAATAACCGCACATGTCGAAACAGTTCACACACTTGACCGCCGACATGTCCAGCACGCAATGCGTAGCGCAGTTACCACAGGCCGTACACTTATCGGGATCAAGCTGCCAGACAAGATCGTCCCCACGTCCACGACGGACGGTTACAAAACCAGCGGACCCGGCAAACGCGATCGCTCCCGCTACACGAGCACCATCACGGAGAAAACTGCGACGATCGGTCGTCTTTTCCGTCTTGGCCATCAGGATTCCCTCCGTTGTTGCCGTCCAAACTGCACGGCTGCAGGTAGGCGGCAATGGTTGGCCACCGAGCAACGATCACAAGCCACCCGGCGCGTGCAGCGGTCGGCCGGAGCGACCGGTCCGCGGCGAGTCAATAGAACGGTCGAGACGCCCGCCAACATGGACAACGCTCCCCAGCGGATCGTGGACGTCAACCAACGTCGGCGGTTGACGTTATCTCTATCACCAACGCCCATCCTGCGTTCCTTGTTACAGGCAAGGAGAACGGAAGTCACTCGAAGCGCTCGTCTAACGCTTCGGATGAAGTCCTTCTTCAATGGAAAACGACGGTAGTCCTACGTCGGCTCAAAGACCCGCACCGTGTGGTTGGTGGGATCCAGTACCAGGATGCGGCCTGAACTGTCCGTCGCTACGTCGAACACTTTCACTCGGTGGTCGTCACGGATCTCATCGACTACGATTTCGCCCGGGGCGAGTACGCGCGGCTCAGCGACAACACACTCGAAGTCGCCTCCGCGGCTGTAGACTTTGATCCGAGGAAGGCCCTTTTCTACAGTAACAAACCTGCCGTCCGCCAGGACAGCAAAATTCGCTGGATTGCAGCAACCAAAAAAACCGTCGATATCTGCCGATGCCTTGCCCCATTGGCCAAGCCAGGCACCGTCGAAGGTGTACGCTTCGATTCGTCTGGCACCTGGATTCACAATGCACACCACGTCGCTGCCAGTAACCGCCACGTCGAAGTACGGGCTCGGTATGACGAAGCCGCGCAAATTGCGTTTCGGATCGGGATCGCCAATTCGATCGACGAGTTCACCCTCCGCGTTGTACCGTAGCGCCATGCGATTGCCCGCATCCGCGACGAATACGTCTTCTTCGGCCACCGCGATGGAGGTCAAGATGGTCTTCTCGTCAAAACCCTGGTCCCAAACGTCTGCGGATTCACCTGCCGAGTCGTACACCATGACTCGATCACCAGCACCGACGTACAGACGCCCGGGTGTGTTGTGGTTCAAGCTGCCCACGGCCAGACATGATGGCTCCTTGCCAATGTCGATTGCACGCAACTCGTCACCCTTGCTGTCGAACACGCGAACCGCCTGATCGCCCGCCACATACACCTGGTCCTCGGGGCCCACGGCAATCGCTCGGACAACGGACATGCCGACCGAGAATTTCGCCGTCTCCTTGTAGCGTACCAGCGAACGGTCAACGGTCGCGATCTCGTCAATGTTGTACGTGAACCGATCCGAGAGCTTGCTTCCGTTCTCGCCCCATGTGTCAACGCGAAAGACGGCAATTGCAGCCACTATCACGAGGATCGCCAACACGGCGCCGACCAGTAGCGAACCGGCAGTCACGCGACCGGATGCAGCCGGATTCTCCTGGTTGTCGGTCTCATTCCTTTCCATGTCACCGCCTTTTCGGTAACTCAGTCTTTCCCTGATTCAGTTTCGTTCTACGGATGGCATGGCGGACCCGCGGATGAAAAGAAGTCACGAGCAAGTATCCGTGGGTTCGCTATGCCATCCGCGGACATCCCTTAGCCTCCCCCCGTGCTTCTAACGTCCAGACATGCCATGCGGGTCGAATCTCGAACGAGCAAACGTCCGGCGGCCATTGCCATCGGGGCCCAGGCTTCACGGCCCCTCTCGAACACTTGATACTCCGCACGCTGGCGGTAAGCTGTAGGCGTGGCTTCCGCCGTCACTAACAATCCCCGGTCCGATAGCGCAAAGATCAGTCCGTCCGCGATCATA
This sequence comes from uncultured Rickettsiales bacterium, assembly GCA_964558555.1. Taxonomy (GTDB): domain Bacteria; phylum Myxococcota_A; class UBA796; order UBA9615; family CAYRNR01; genus CAYRNR01. The sequence continues at coordinate 5,432 of CAZLEO010000143.1, forward strand.
TAGGGACCGTCGCCAAACTTCTGCCTGCCGCTGTTCCAGAGTTCGTTTCCCTTCAGATCCAAACACAGAAGTTGCTCACGGTACTTGCGCACTGCATACAAGTAACCGCCATAGAAGATCGGCGTGTGATGCTCGGAATTGAACTCGTTTTTCTCTAGCGTGAACTCCTTTTTGGCTACGACTGCTCCACTAGCTTCCTCCAGTCGAAGCATCATCGCACCAATCTCGTCATATCCGCTCGACAAAAGGATGCGTCCGTCCGGCAGCGGCACAGGCGAGGGGCTGGTGGCGTAATGTTCGACCCATTCGGTTTCATCCCAAAGGAGAGTACCGTCGTCGGCCGACACGCCCACCGTACCGCCATTACCGCAATACAAGTACATCTTCCGGCCCGCGGATTCCATCGGCATGATGGAGCAATGGGTCATCTTCCACTTTCGCGGATTTGGCGTTTGCCAGATGATGTCGCCTGTCTTGTAGTCTACCGCGATCATCAATGAATCGGGGCCGCTTGGAGCAAGAATGATCCGGTCGCCGTCCGCCAACGGACACTGCCCCGTATACCACTCGGGCACCTCAGTGCCGAACTGTTTGACCATGTCGATCAGCCAGTGGCAATGGCCCGTCTCGGCGTCCCAGCACGCAACATGACACCGCGGCCCGATGGACACCACACAGTCTCCGACAATCGTCGGCGTGGTGCGCGACATGCCATGATACCATGCAACGATCGCCGGATAGCTATTGCGCCAAATCTCGCGGCCATCGGCCAGTGAAAGGCATAGCATCGTGTCAGTCGACCGGTCGACACGGTCCAGAACATCGTCGCGCAGTGCGCCAATCAGATCCTCGCCTTCCTCGGCATACAGTTGTCGCAACGCTTCAGTCGTTTCCTCGTCCGCTCCCGGCGAGAGATCACGGAGTAGCTTGTCAATGCCGTCGAAGGCCTTGGGGGTCACGCCACTGAGAGCGTCCGCCAGCGTCTTGCATTCGGCCTTCTTCAGTCCCCGTAACGTTTCGACTGTTTCGTCGGCCACGTAATCCAGCAGATACACGCGACCATCGCGAATCACCGCGCCGGCGTGGCCTTCGCCCAACGTGCGTCGCCAGAGAACCGGTGGCCCGTGGGCTGGCCACTCACGAGCCAGAGGCGTACCATCGTCGCAGATCGCATCCCGGTTCGCTCCACGGAAGGCGGGCCACGCGCCCGGAATGTCAGCCTGGACACCATCTCCCCGAATCGGCTCGCCGGCCACCGCCAACGGCTCGTCCGTCTTCTCGGTAGGTGCCGGCGTACCGTCCAGTCCGGGCACGCGCATCTTGAACCGGACCGTCGCACCGTTAACCCATAGCACTAACAGCACAACGCCCAAAATAGCGAGCAGTACGGGGCAGAGAGTAGGGACCCATGACTTCTTCATTATGCGTTCAATTGTAGTCAGTCGAGATGTTGGCGCAAACAGTGGCCTCTGTTGGGGGGATGGCAAGGCGGGCATCTTCCCCACCACAGCGGCACGCTTTTGTTGGCTGACAAGGGCTTTCCTGACGAAGGCTCGAACCCGATCCCCGACCTTTGTTTCCTATGCGCCCGCGTCAATTTGCCTTTTCGAGCAACAGGTAGTCGAGCCCGAACATGTGGCGTTTGATCGCTTTCTCGTTGGCGCCGATTATGTCGACGACCATCCGGTTGGGGCCCTTCTTCAGCGAGAACTTGCCGAGGTCTAGCCGGTCGTGACTGACCCGCTGGGCGAACCGGTCCAACGTTTTGTCCGTCGACTGGTCGTTGATCGTTATGCGCACGATCCCGTAGTCGTTTGCTTTCGTAAGATTGGCGATGACCTGATAGGTGCCCGCCTCGTCCACGGGGAATTCCAGGACCAATCGGTCTTCGGGTTTGGCGTCGCGCCACCAAAGCTGCTGGTCGCCGCTCCAGCGGAAAGTGTCGACATCCTGGACCTCGGTAGTGCCGCCCGACTTTTCGATGATCTTCATCGCTTCGCCCTCGATGGCGCCGGGAACGTGCAGGACCTCGACAATGTCGCTTCGCCTGAGCGCCACGGGTTCGGCAGCTGTCTTCGGATCGGGTTTCACGTTTGACGTTGCTCCGGGCCGGCTGTACCAAAATGTGGCTGGGGCGAAGTTTATCCGCGTCTCCCGCCAATGCCAAAGCTCCATGTCGAATTTGATCGACTTGGTAAAGGGCAACGCGTCAAGAATCCGATAACGACTGTTCACCGAGAATCCGCCGGCAAGGTTCCCGTCGCCGCAGGGCTGAGAGTGGAAGGGCGATTGAAACTTCTCCGGTCGGCACCAGGCATAGCCGTAGTAATCCTCGGTACCGGTACCCACGTGCGACGGGAATTCTTCGCCGTCAATGAAGATCTTCTCGTCGCCTTCGCCCCACCAGGCGGCGATGCCGTTGTAGAGGGTCAGCGTATCGCCAACCACCTTCCCTTGCCCCTGGATTTCCACGTAGTTCACATCGAACGCACCCTTGCCGGTCATGTCCTTGTTTGGCCCGGTGTCGACTTTCGTGTATTGCCTCCATGCGGCGTTGAAGTGCATGCTGCGATCGTTCCAGTCGTACACTGAGACCTGTTTGCTCGCCTTAATACGCACCGGTTCTTTGCCACAATTAAAGAAGCTCGCTTGGTGCGACTTCTGATGAGGCATGACCCAGAAGCATCGCATCGTCCCGTCTTCCGTCACCTCGGTGTACCAGCTTCGATAGGGGCGGACCTGATAGCCGATGCCAAAGAAACCCCCCACGGGACACCACACGGTTTGCTCGCCGTCGAAGCTGATGGCCAGTATCGTCGATCGCAATGCCTGCGCGAGGTTCTCGGCTTCAAGCCGCACCGTGATTTGCCGGATCGCGCCCGTACCTTGCGCTTGTCCAAAGGCAAGTGGCCCTTTGCCCGGCGGTAACTCGATGTCCAACTCGTTGGTGCTCAGAGGCGGCGTGTCCGTTAGGCCAGACGCCAAGAGTTTCTGCCCCACTTCTTCCAACAGCGGCTTCGCGTCCTCCAACTGCTCCTTGCAGAAACTGACAACCTTCGTTCCCGGTTCATACGTTCGGTAGTTGATCTGGTAGTAGAGCGCCTCGCCACGCTGGGCTCCAAAGTCGACGATACCATCGCTTTCGTAGGTCATCTTGCAGTGCGCTTGGTAGGGAATCGGCAGGTAAAGATTGTGCCCGCGTCGTTCGTAGGGCGTCTCTGGCGAAACCGATTCGCTGAACGGAAGCCCAATCAACTTGCCACCGCTGATCAAATCAGCGATCGGACCTTCGATCACAGGCTCGGGCTTCTTGTCTAAGTACACTCGAAGCGTCCCATTGGTGAACGGCTGCAGACGTCCGTCCTTTCGCGGGCCGTGCCACGTACCCCAGAACCGCACGAGGGCTCCGGGCCCTTCCGCGTCCAGCATCACGTATTCCCGGCGACCGTCGTTTTCTTCGACGCGAACAAACTGGCTGCGATCCCAATTGGCAAACCACCCCGGCTTGTCCACGCCAACGGTGTCGCGATCGTAGCTGCTGAACTGACGGCAGATGTAGGCTGGGCAGGGGTACTGGGCCACATTGTCCCGGTCTATCATTTCGCCGAGCAGCGTCTGTAGACTGACGGCATCCTGAGCTGTAGCGGGACCAGCGGAAAGAAACACAATTGCTAGTGTCAACAATGACAAAATCCTTCGACCATTTGCGTGCAGTGCGCGAATCATGGGTGTTCTCCTTTAGCGGTCTCTTGCAGTGAAAGGCCATTAGTATAACGAGTGATTTCGGCACTGACTACTTTTCCACCTCTGGTGGAATCAACAGCAATGTCCCCGTCCAACCGACCTGCGGCACGGCGAAGGTCTGGCCAGCCTCCACGTCTCGCCGAATGATGCGCATTTGTGTCCGGCCTCGATCGGTGTAGAGGAAGCCGTCGTCCGTCTGGTCCCATCCGGCGATGTCGGCCGCTCGCGCCTTTGTCGTCGTCGCAAACAGGGTCATCTGTTTCTTTACGGTCATCGTCATCTCTGCAAATTCGCCGCCGTTGGTTTGCGTAAATCGCCAGCCGCAAAAGCTCTCAGGCACGTCTTGCCACACGTAGCGGCGATTTCCGAACGCCAGAGCGTCGTTGTCCAGTGTCGCGATCTTAAATCCGCGACCTTCGATAGCCAGTGTCGCCGTGTCGAATTTCTCTTTAGGAGGCGGCTTCATTTCCCGCGGATCGACCACCGAATCGGTCATCGTCAGATCGCGAAAACCAGCGAAACGGTGAAAGGTCAGGAAGTTGGCGTCGTGAGCGTTGTGGGCGCCGCCCAACCCGTCGTCGTATGCGGTTCGGATGGCCGCTACGATGTCGTCGCCTTCGAACAACCAGTCGGGATACTGGAACCCGTGATGGCGGACATCAGGATGGTACAGCAGGACGCAGCGTATCTGCCACGTTCGCAGATCCTTCGAACACATCAACACCAACGTATTACGAATCGACGCCGCCCTTGTCTGGGTCGCATGTTTGGGCATGACGGGATTCGCCAATGTCCAGTAGGCGTTGGTCTTCGGATCATGGCGAATGGTGAACTTCTTGGCTCCCCCAGGAAAGTCGATGAAATCGAGTTGCGGATCGAAACTGACCGTCTTGCCGTCCTTGCTGGCCCGCACGATCGCCGCCTTGCCGCCATTCGGGCAGGCAACGCGCAGTATGTTCACCATGTCGCCTTCGGGTGTCACCACGGCGTTGCCTTCCAGCCAACCGCCAAACGCGCCGTCCAGCCAATTGGGATCGCGAGGCAAAGGATTGCTGATCGTCCAACTCGACTGTTTCAGAAGATCCGAATCGACTGGAGCACTCATCATCCTGGCCCGGTAACGCTCGCCCCAACGTGTCCCTCCCATAGCGTCCTCGAACGCCCGCCAGATACGACCATTGTGGATTACGACCGGCATCGGCCCGGTATGGTATTCGCCGGTCGTGGTCAGCAGCCCATGTTCTTCGTCATCCGGCGAGGTCCATGTGTGTCCGCCGTCGTCCGAACGCATTGCGGCGATCCGCCCGTGATGCTTGATCGTGCCCAACAGATAGACCGCGTTGCGGTGCGTGAAAATGTTGGCCCAGAACAAGCCGTCGATGCGGGCGGTCAGTCGCCAAGTCGCTCCACGATCTTCGGAACGGAACACCAGAGTCGCGGCTCGCCGATGCTCGCTCGAACCCGGCCCAAACTCGTCACACTTGGCCAGATACGCGCCGTCCGGAAGGATGGCGATGCCAGCCGAACCAAGATAGATCCCTGACGAAGCTGGCGAGTGACTGACCACCACGCCGGGCACTTTCGAGAAATCAGGTTCTGCGGCCGAAGCGGCGGTCGTCAAAACAAGGGTTACGAAGGTCACTATTCGCGCACAAGTCATCGTTGATTCCTCGGAATGTTGGCGCCAAAACGTCATTGGGTTCGCCGTTCATTGTCGACCGTCGCGTTAGGTGGTGCAAGTCGTCGAGCCGAGGACCGACCGAAGCGTGCTCCATGAGATGTTCCCTGGCAAGCTCCATACAAAACAGCGGTCTCGTCAGTTAGAATCTGAACCGCTTCCCGTTTCACGCGCTTCGATGCTCTAGTCAGAGAAGGATAACCATGACTCGTCTATTGACCACCGTGCTCGCAATTCTCTTGCTTCGCACGATCGCGTTTGCTCAGACGCCAGACATTTCTGAACTTGATGAGTACATCGCCGGCGCGCGTGAGGCATGGGATGTGCCTGGTTTGGCGGTGGCGATCGTGAAGGACGACAGGGTCGTTTTGGCGAAGGGGTATGGCGTTCGCGAGCACGAGAAAGCGGAGGCCGTCGATGCCGACACGCTATTCGCCATTGCCTCGAACACAAAGGCCTTTACCGCCGCGACTCTCGCCATGCTGGCGGAAGAGGGAAAACTGACCTGGAAGGATCGAGTCCAGGAGCATTTGCCGTATTTCCGCCTCTACGATCCGTACGTTTCCGCCGAGATGCGCGTGGACGACTTGCTGTGCCATCGTAGCGGCCTGGGTACCTTCAGCGGCGACCTCCTCTGGTACGGCACACCCTACTCGCCAGAGGAGGTCATACGTCGCACTCGGCACCTGCCGCCGGCCGGCTCGTTCCGTGCTCATTACGGCTACTCAAACCTGATGTTCCTCGCCGCCGGTGAAGTCGTGGCACAAATCAGTGGCAAACCGTGGTCGGAATTCGTCCGCGAGCGGGTTCTCGATCCGCTCGGCATGAATCGAACGACAGTGACGGTAAGCCGACTTGAAGAGCTGGGCAACTTCGCCACGCCACACAAACCGACACCGGACGGTTTGCGAACGCTCGCGTGGCAGAACTGGGATACCATGGCTGCGGCCGGCGGCATAATCTCCAGCGTCAATGACATGACAAAATGGCTTCGCGTGCAGTTGAACCACGGGAAGATCAACGAAGACCGACGCCTGTTCAACAAAGCGTCCTCGCAACGCATGTGGGCTCCGCAAACGATCATTCCGCTTAGTGATTTCAGCCGAGAACACTACCCATCGACTCATTTCCGCGCCTACGGATTGGGTTGGTCGTTGGCTGACTACAAGGGCTGCAAGCTGGTCAGCCACGGCGGCGGATACGACGGCATGTACTCGCGAGTGCTCTTGGTCCCGGAAGAGAAGCTCGGCATCGTCGTGCTGACCAATAGCATGACTGGAATCTCCACCGCCCTGTCTTATCGCATCGTTGACGCCTATCTCGGCGGCGACCAGCGTGATTGGAGTGCCGAAGGAGTGAAACGCGATCGCAAGAAACGCAAAGAGTTCTACGAACGAATCGCCAAGGCGATCACGCCATGCGCAGAGAACACCAAGCCCAGCCACGCTCTCGATGCCTATGCGGGCACGTACACCGGCAAACTGTATGGAGACGCAACCATCTGCGTCGAAGACAACAAACTGGTCCTTCGGCTGTTACCAAACAAGGACTTGGTTGCCGATCTCACTCACCTGCACTACGACACGTTCGTGATCCGCTGGCGCAACGAGTTTTCGTGGTTTGGCGAAGGCACAGCACAGTTCCTGCTCGACGCAGCGGGCGATGTCGTCGAACTCAACCTGGACGTGCCCAACGACGACTTGTGGTTCCACGAATTGGAACTGAAACGCAAGTAGCAGCAAGGGAGGGGAATATGAACCGATTGGTGAGCAAAGCGTTGTACTTCGCACTTGGCTGGCTCGTCTTTTTGCACAGTCTGGCCACAGCAGGGGACGAAAGCGTTCTTTACGCCCCGGACATTGTGGGCGTTGAGCGGATGTTCATGATCGCGCTGAAAGTGCCTGTCGAGGTGCCGAAAGTCAAAGTGACGATGCCCGACTGTATCGTCATGTTCGATCGCACTCCGCTGCCCGCCAAGGCGGAAACCCGCAAGTTCTACTTCCGCTCCTCGAAGCCTACGCCCAAGGCGGAGATACGTTTTGCGCTGTCCTCGAGCGAGGTCGTGGTGCCCGTCGAGATTTGGGGCTTTGAGGACCCGCGCAAGTTCCGCAAGCTGAAGGGCGTGCAGCTTCCGCGGCGGTGGCCGCTGGGCGAACGTTTGCCTGAACTGAAAGAGAAACAGATCTATCCGACCGGCGCCGAAGCGAAGAATCCGAGTACCAAGGCCAGTGGCGGTTGGCTTGATTACTCGGACGACGACATCTGGGCCATGCAGCCCGACAGCACGATTCCGCGTTGGCACTGGACAAACATCGAGCACGGCTGCCCGGTCCATGGCAAAGAGATCTATCGCAATCGGGCCTATTATCCTTGGATCATGGATTCCAAGTTTCCCTGGCGCTGGAAGATTCGGTGCCCGGTGGGCAACGAGGAGTACCCGTCTAACGATTTCGCTAACGGCGACATGACCAGCGGCGAGTTTCCCGATGACGGAATTGGCGGAGCCTGCCTTCACGAAGGCGAAAAATACGGGTTCATCGCCGAGCTGTGCCAATTCTACTGTCGGCGAATGATGACGATCGCCCCGAGTTGCGCCTCGGCCTATGTCAAGACGGGCGATCGCCAGTACGCGCACAAAGCGCTCGTCGCCCTGTGTCGGCTGGGCGAGGAATACGCTTACCTGGCGACGATGACGCAGCATCGTCACCGCAACCGCGTCAGCCAGGTCGAGCGGTTCGGTCAAGGACGGTTTGACGAGGGGCCTTGTCTGGGATCCAGCGGATTCAACACATACCCGATCGAACAGCCCGGTCAACTGCGCACCCACGCCGAGGCATACGACCGCATCTTCCCGGCGATCGACCAGGACCAGGAGATCATTCCATTCCTGCGCAAGAAGGGTTTTGACGTTGAGACCCACGAGGACGTGCGCCGTTTTGTCGAAGAGAACCTCTTTGCCGTATGGATGCAGGGAATCATGGACAGTGCCTGTTCGACAAACGAGCCAGGCGAGCAAGAGGCGATCGTCCATGCGGCGATCGTACTGAACTACGAGCGGGGCACCGATTTCATCGACTGGCTCTACAACGGCGAAGGGCGAATGCGGGTATTCGTTCCCAACGACTACTTCCGCGACGGCGCACCGTACGAGTCAACGGGCGGTTACAACGCGGCCCACGTAGTTCACTTGACGCCTGTGGTGGCCGCTATGGAACGATTGCGAAAACTCCGGCCGGACATCTACACCGACACGCGATACCCGTCGCTGAGCAAGAGCGGCCGTTATCGCAACATCTTTGACTTCTGCATGGACACGGTGACCATCGACCGCAGTTACCCGTACATCGGCGACGGCGGCAGTTGGGCGGCCCATAAGAAACTGCCTAAGATCGCCTGGCACAGTGCCAACGTGGCTTCATTCGAGCACGCCTACCAATTGTATCGGGAACCGAAGCTCGCTTGGGCTTTGGCGAACACACGCGGTTGGAAGCCTTCGGCGCATTTCCCCTTCTCGCGCGAGGAGATCGAGCAGGAGGCGGCAAAATGGCCGGACGATTGGAACGATCACAGTTCGATACACGATGGCTATGGAGTCGCGATTCTTCGCGGCGGAGAAGATGACGACAAACGGGCCCTGTGGATGAGATACGGCCGCGCGCGGAGCCACACGCAGGACGATCTCATGGACATCGGCTTGCAGGCTTTCGAAGGTATTCTGCTGTGCCACATGGGATATCCGCGGAACTGGGGCTACTGGGAACCCTCATGGACCAGCCACAACCTCGCGCGGCAGATCCCGTTTTGCACCATGACGGCCCAGACCGAGTTGTTCGCCGAGGCCGGCCCCGTGCGGATCGTCGAGGCGCGGGCCCAAGCCTACGTGGACCGCGTGGACGGCGGCCAGGGCTACGAATTGCCGCCAGATCAGTGGCAGCGGCGTCTGGTGGCGCTGGTCGACATAGCGCCCGATCGTTTCTATTGCCTGGACTTCTACCGCATCTCCGGCGGCCAGGATCATTGGTGGGCGTTTCACTGCCAAGAGGGCGATTTCACGACCGAAGGCATCACGCTTGAAAAGCAGGAGGGTACACTGGCCGGCCCCGACGTGCCCTACGGCGATCCGAAATGGCTAAAAGAGCACGGCTGCCGTCAAGGCGTGTACGGCTGGAGTGGACGCATGTTTGCCTTCCCGCATCTGTACAACGTCCAACGCGGCAAGTCATCGGCGCCATGGTCGGCGGATTGGAAGCTGAAGACCGGCGACGGGCTTCATTTGCGGTTGACCGTTGCCAGCGCAGATGGCGCCGAGGCCAACATCTGCGACGGCCGTTCGCCGGCGGGTGGCCCGTACGAAATGAAGTGGATCATGCTGCACAACCACGCCGAGACCCCCGCCAAGACGCAAGTGGTCAGCCTGATCGAACCGCATTTCGGTACGCCTGAAATCAGAGGTGTCCGCCCGATCGCGCTCTCCGGCGACGACGAGCAAGGCTTCGAATCGCGTGGATGTGAAATCCAATTATCCAATTGCACGGATACCGTGCTGTTCTCGGCAGACCCGACCATCCCGCGCAGCGCCGATGGCGAGATCCAGTTTGCCGGCCGGTTCGGTTTCTATCGCGAGAAGCAGGGAATTCCGCAAGCCATTTCTCTAGTGGGCGGAACCAAGTTATCCAGAGGTCGTTTCGGGATCACGCTGGATAGTCCTGAGTATCGGGGCCAGATCGTGAGCGTGGACCGCTCGGCCGAGACGATCACCATACGACCCTCACCTCCAAACCTTGCTGCAATGGTCGGCGCCGAAATCTTCATCACCAACTCGGACCGGCGGATCGCGTACAGAGTATTGGAGGCCGCATCGGTTGCCGACGGCGCCCAGTTGCGTCTGAACTGGGACTCGCGCATCGGAGTTGGTCGGTGTACGGGAGCGGCAGACCACCGAATCCTGACGAGCACTCCGTTCACGCTCCAGCGGTACCGCTACTATCACGGAGCCCGAGTGACCAACGCTGACGGCAGTGCCGAGTATCGCATCCTGGATGCCCGCAGCAGAAAGGCCGTCATTCTGAACGCCGAGGCTCATCCCGATGCCAAGGCCGACAAGCTTGTCCAGGAATTCCCCAAGGACCCGTGGTTCGAGATCCACGATTACGGCGTGGGCGATGAAGTGGTCTGGCCATACTCCGTCAGCGTGACCCTCGACCAACCCGGACAGTACCGCGTGGTTGCGCCGGTTCCCGTAAGAGCAGAGTTACCGGAAGGGAGCAAGATTCAATTCGCGAACACTGCCGGAGATCAGTAAGGAGCGATAAACATGCGACGCACGAAACACCATGTAGGTGCTGCTTTCCATGTTGCGGCAACTTCTGACGAGTTTCTCACTCGCCGCCGCTTTCTGTTCAGGACCGCGACCCTGGGAACAGCGGCAGCCATTGGGCTTCCAGGCTTGGGCCGATCAATGGCGGCAACCTCCTCAGCGCCGCCAGTTGACAATGACCTGAGCGCAATGACGCTCGAACAGAAAGTGGGGCAGTTGGTCATCGCGCGCCTAGCGGACTGGGAGTTGATGGAGAGATACGCCAGCCAGGGCCTGATCAGCGGGATGACTCCGTCGCTCAAGAAGAAAACGCCTGCAGGGGTGGCGGAGTTCACCAATCGTTTTCAGAAGCTCTCGAAGTATCCGCTGCTGTTCGGATGGAGCGGGATTAGCTAGAGGGGGCACAAGCAGAGACGGGGTCTCAGCGGACTTGCCCGGACGGACCTCCGCGGCGAGATATCATGGTCAGAGAGTATCGTAGTAGACGACACACTGCGAGGCCTCACATCGACGGACATGGATGAGGACCATGGTCATGTCGTAGTCGTGGTCAGAGGCCCCCTTGATCCCGGCCACAATCGCTACCCGACGGCGTATTGGGAAGGCTGGGAGGCGTGGGAGCGCAAAAGAAGACATTGAACTACTCCTTTCCATCTCCCGGACGAGACAACGTTCGTTACTACGCGCGAGTCTTGTAGCCATCGTTGCCTCGCGAAATTGTACGCTCTTGACGCAGTCTGCCGACCAAGGAAAGAAGCCAGCGATCCGTGGCCGCATCTGTTGGTCAAGACGAACGGCACGCTCAGGCCCTGCTTGGTTGTCAACGAGGATTGGGAAGTTCCTGTTACAAGTAACGACCCAAACAAGACGTCTTCCTACGCGATTCACGTTCACAACGGTTCCAATACCGATCGGTATTCTGACGGGTGTCAGACAATCACCCCCAGCCACTGGACGACCTCTATCCAGCACTTCCTGGACAACTACACGAGTCTGTCGGATTGGCACGAAGACTCGTCCTATCGCGGACAAGATATTGGAGTGCTGATCATCGAATAGGCCAGTTTCGACTCACTGAAAGGCTACGAGATCCAGCAAACTTGCGCTAAGCCATCCTGGTGAACTGAGGTGGCGACATATCGGGCACTGGGAAGGCCGAGCAAGGTGGTGCTGCGCCGCTGGCATTTAGGCCGCTTTCCGTCAACCGGTATGGATACACGCTGGCCAACTCCTGGCACGTCCATCAGTCCGCAAAAGCAGTCCCCCGTAAGGGCGCAGTGATCGGATGTGTCGAGGTGGTCGAATCCCAAATCGACGCAATCACCGCCCGCGACTCGCACACGTCGCCACATCTCTGTAGTCCTGGAGCAACTCGGTGCTGCGTCAACAATCAATGGCGTGCGAGCACCGAGTTGATTTGATATGGACGAACTTGCACGAGTTCCTACGTCGGTACGACGCTCGGCTAGGAAGCCGCTGCAAGAATCGAGTGAGGCTATGGGCGCGCTGTTCAAGCGCCCGGGGTGCTGCTTGCTGGCAACGGTCCATCCACTGGAGGTAAGCATCCAAAAAGGGGCTGGTAGACCACCACCTCCGTCGGCAAAGCCACGAAAGCCCCTCCTGGCGAAGGTACTCAACGAAACGGTTCACCGAGTACCGGACGCGACGCAGATGTTCCTCCAAGGGCCCGCGGGGGCGGCACCGCGAAGGATAGGCTTCCCAAAAACCGGCTAGATCGCCCGCCGTGACGCTCTGGCGCATCGGGGCCTTCGGGCTCCCAAGATGCTCATTAAGATGGGAAAGGCTGGACAGATGCGTCCGAATCCTCGAGCGACTGAAACGTTTCTGGAGCAACCACTTACAGAAACCATCCAGGAGCGCCCCCAACGGATCGCTCCGCAACTTCTTGAGTGTCGACGGACACACAAACACTTGTTCCAACGGCGCAACAACCTGGGCTTTATCGGAAAACCAAGAGCCCTAACCCTAACCCTCTCCCGCACAGCGGGAGAGGGGACAAGTTGAGCCGCTGCGCGGCCTGTTTTCAATGTTTTCCAACAGAGACTAGTCCTCTTAGGAGGAACCGCGCTTCATGGAGTGTTTGCTCACTTCAAGCCGTTCTCATACCAAACCACATTATTCGAACCACGGCCGGCGTTCAGCAAGTCCAGGTCACCATCGCCGTCCATGTCGACAGTGCGTAAGTCGTAACTCTGCTGAGCGTCGTCGAGAGTACGGATCCTGAAACGACCTTTCCCGTCGTTTTCATACCAGCGAACCCATTCGCTTTCGTAGCCACAACTCGCCGCGTCCAGATCACCGTCCTGATCGTGGTCGGCTACGGTCAGGCTGTGGGGTTGTCTAATCTCGATGTCAATCTCGTGAATGTTCCAATCCGGATTCTCGAACCAAAGCACTCCCGCGCTGTGCCCCCGTGAGGCCACCCAATCAACCTTTCCGTCGCCATTCACATCCGCCGGGAGAATGTTGGTCGCTGCGAGCTGGTTTTCTGCGAGAATCGTTTTCTTCCACGCGCCTCTGACGCCGTCCTTGCCGGGATTGGTCCAGAAAGCAAACCAGTTCCCGTCCGCGAATGGTCTCCCCTTCGCGCCAACCGCGATCTCTTTCCAGCCGTCGCCATCAATGTCACCTGCGCCCATGTAGTGACTGCCACCGCGAGCATCGCCAGCGGCAAAGACGTGACGGTTCCAACGCTCCGCTTTGAGGGGATTCCTAGGGACGCTGAACCATGCGATCGAATCACCGATGCCTTTTTGGGGTTCAAAGTTATTGATGACAAGATCGTCTTTTCCATCGTTATCGATATCCGAGGTGAGAATGCAGTGTATGCCCGTGATCTCGGGATCGATCACGCCCAGCGCCCAGGCGCCCTTTTGTGCGTCTTCTTTTCCCGGGTTGTCCAGCCAGAACGGATGACCGTGGGCCAGTGTTCCGGCCCAGTCGAGATCACCGTCAGCATCAACGTCGATCACCGAGCTGTGAATGCAGCCGCCACCCCCGAGAAACCGATGCAAGACAATTTCTTTCTTCCAGTCCGGCGCTATGAACAAGCTGACCTTGCCATTGAAACTTGCAATGACGTCAAGGTCTTTGTCTCCGTTCGCATCGAGGGCTACCGCTGTGTTGCAGTGGCCCTGTTCCATCACGACATGCTTTGTCCAGATTTGAGCCTCGGCGCTGCAGCTCAGTGCAATCATTATTGACACGATTGTTAGAGATTTCATGTCGGAGTCTGCCTTTGAAGGTTATGGAGTTTGACGGAATCGTCAGACGTCGCCAGCAAAACAATAACGTTGCTGCATCCCCACTACGCGGACTTGACAAATGCTTGCACGGTCGAAGTGGTCTAAGTATCTGCTTCTTCCTGGAATTCAGCCTCGCTAACCGCGCATTTGTTGCTAAGCACTGCTTAGTGAAACTGCAGCACACAGCGCAGGGTAGTCGCCTGAGATCTTTGAATTCACGGTCGAACCGCCTATGTTACACGCTCGCTGCCGTTAACCATACCAGAGCATATTCAATGACCGGCCTGTGCTCGCGCCATCTACTCTTGCACCGGAGGCGGCTTGCTGAGTTGGCCGAGCATGGCTTGCGGATCGTTAGTCGGAAGTTGACAAATCCGATTTCGGCACACGTACGCCGTCGCCTTGCCGTCGATTTGGGCGTAGGGCTTCGTAAAGGGTGCGACCACGGACAACAGTTTCGCGTGCGTTGGGTTCGCCGTGTCTTTGACCAGAATCGTGACGGTCTCGTTTGATGGATGCTCTTCGAGATTCGCAAACATCTGCCGCATGTCCGCCGCTGCAGGGTCCCCGACAATCACCACCTCAACGCCCGGTCTTCGCCGATATTCGACAGCGATCGCGAACTGCGTACTGCGGGCGGGCATGTTGATCAGGCCGATGGAGAGAGCCCGCTCCAGTTCTGCCGCCTGGTCCTCGTACTTCGATTCGCCAGTCAGGCATGCCAGCTGCGACAGAACGAGTGTGGCCACCGAGTTGCCCGAAGGCACTGCCATGTCGCCGAACTTCTTGGGGCGAATCGGCAGTCGCTCCGCGTCGTCGGCCGTGAAGAAGTAGCCACCTTCCGTCTCGTCGGCGAATAGCTCGTGCATCGCGTCGACCAATTGTCGCGAGGACTTCAGATACTTCGGATCGTAGGTTGCCTTGTAGAGTTCCACTGCGGCGAATGCTAGGAAGGCATGATCGTCCAGGAAGGCGGGAACATTCGCACTGCCCCCACACCAAACGTGAAGCAACCGACCACGCTGGTCACGCAGGTGGGTATCGATGAAATCGAATGCCCTGGCTGCCGCCTGAATATATCGCTCTTCGTGAAACAGCCGTCCGCCACGAGCAAGTGACGCAATCATCAGCCCGTTCAGGTCGGCGAGGATCTTCTCGTCACGCAGCGGCCGCACGCGCCGTGAGCGCCTTTCAAACAGCGCCAGACGAGCCGCCTTGAACGCCTTCTGTAACTCGTCTGGAATTCGGTCAGGCGATTTCGTTTCATCGCGACTCGGTCGGTAGAGGATATTCGTAGGCTGACGCTCGCCGCTGGGCCCATCGGTCCAATTCCCGTCCTCGTGAATGTCATAGATCCGGCTGACTGCCGCAAACTGCTCACCCGTGAGCACTTCCCGCAGCTCGTCGGCGGTCCAGAGGTAGAACTTGCCCTCTTCACCCTCGCTGTCGGCGTCTTCGGCCGAGTAGAAAGCCCCTTGTGGCGACATCAGGTCGCGGAGTACGTACTCGAACAGTTCGTCGGTCATCCGGCGATACTTCTCTTGCCCGCTCGCGCGGTAGTACTCGGCCGACGCCATGGCCAATTGTGCCTGGTCGTACAGCATCTTCTCGAAATGGGGCACCTTCCAGATTCCATCGGTGGCGTAGCGGTGGATGCCGTAACCAACTTGGTCGTAGATCCCGCCGGATCGAATCCGATCCAGCGTCAACTCGACCGCAGCCAGGGCGTGACGGTTGCCTGTTCGCTGATAATAGCTGAGCAAATACAAAAGTTGATGCGGCCGCGGGAACTTCATCGACATCCCAAACCCGCCGTGCACCGGGTCGTGCGACATCATGAGCCGTTCGAAGACTTGGTCCAACTGGGCGTCGTCAATCAACACGTCCATTGGCCGCGAGGGCCCGTTCAGCAGCTCGATGCGCCGCTGGGCCCGCTCAACCGCCGCATCCAACAAATTACTGCCGTAGCGTACTTGCCGCACGAGGATCGGCAGCCGCTTCATCAATCCGAGGATCCGGTACTTATCGTGTTTGGGGATGTAGGTACCAGCGAAGAAAGGACGCCCGTCCGGGGTCATCACGACGGTTAGCGGCCAGCCGTTGCCGCTGCCCAACCCTTGGGCGATGCTCATGTAGACGTCGTCCACATCGGGCCGTTCTTCGCGATCGACTTTGATGCAGACGAAATCTCGGTTGAGCAGCTCGGCTACCTCTTCGTCATCAAAGCACTCTTGCTCCATGACGTGACACCAATGACAAGTCGAGTAGCCAATCGAGAGGAAGATCAGCTTGTCTTCCTTCTTTGCCCGCTGCAGCGCCTTTTGCGACCAGGGGACCCAGTCGACGGGGTTGTGGGCGTGTTGCCGCAGATAAGGACTTCTTGCGTGGATCAGCGCATTCGAGTGCTTGGGGGCGAAAGTCGTTTCGGCACCGGACGCCGGCGGACCAGAGAACCGGCATGACAGAAGCAGGGAAATCAGAAGCAAGCAAACGAATACTGGTCGAAGTAAACACAACATTTGTAGCTTTCAGCAACTGAGAGCCGGTCTTCAAATATGTAGTGGTGGCTTCTAGCCGCCATTGAAAGACGTGGACAACGCCGACAACGTGGCGGCTGGAAGCCACCACTACCAAACTCGGTCGCGATTCCTGCTTTTGAAGACTGGCTTTGAGTTGCCGGGGGACGGATCCCCTTTCTAGTTGACGCCACTTCCTCCACGGCAGCATAATACTGGCGCAAATCGCTCTTTCTTGAAGCTAGGCATGCGTAGGGGCAGGACCATGGCAACTCTTCAACAGGCCCGTCGGATCATGTTGTGCGGTCTTGTCGCCGCGGGGATATGCGTTGCTGACGGGGCACTTCTCCGCGCGGACGACGAGGCATCCGTTCGATCTGCCGCTGCAGGGAAGATCCTCGATGGAAGCATTCTGCTTATGACGTTTGAACCCGACACCATTATGTCCAAAGGCGACGAAGTGCGCATCGTCGACATGAGTGGTCTGGGGAACGACGGCATCGTCACGGGAGCGACTCAGATTCCTGCAGGTCGCGCCGGATGCGCGCTGAAGTTCGGCGGCCAAGACTCCGTCCTCTTGCCAAAGCTCGGGACCCACCTCACCCGGGATTTGAAGGAACTGTCAATTAGCCTCTGGGTAATGCAAGCCGATATTGAAGGAAATGCACACATCTTTGATGTGGGTAACTACCCCCATCGCAGCATCTCCCTTTTTCGCAATCAGGGCAAGGTGCGTTTCTTACTTCCCGGTCATCGCGATGGCGGCAGAGCATGCGCTGACACAGTAGCTCCCAAACAGTGGCATCACGTTGCCTGCGTATGGAACGGAAGCGACCAGCGGCTCTATGTCAATGCTTGGCTCAAAGCGAAAACGGCTTCCCAAGGTCTTGCACTCAACACAACTACGGTGTCCAACGAGCCTGCTCGACTCGGTACCAAAGCGTCACCGGGTCGGGAACAATGGTATTTCCGTGGCTCGATTGACGAAGTCGCGATTTTCGGGCGAGCTCTGTCGGAAGAAGAGATTCAAACCCTCTACCTAACGGGCCAGCAGGGGAAGGATCTTACAGAGTCGCCACAGCTCGAGGATCGTCGAACCGGTGAGAGAACGGTCGCCGTGCTCGGTTTCGCCGACAAAGGTCCTTCGGTCGAGCTGGCACCGCTGCGGATTGCGCTGGCGGAAATGCTGACCGGGGACCTCTCACAGTTCGAGGGGGTGCAAGCGGTCGAACGCGTTCGCGTGTCCCAGTTCCTCCGCGAGACCGATCTTGGCGAATCGGCCCTCATCGAAAAAGCGACCGCTCAACAAGCCGGTCAAGCGCTGACCGCTGCGTACACGGTGGGCGGAACGTTTTCAGCCACGCCGGAGAAGATCAGCGTCGAAGCTGAGCTCTATCAGGTCGGAAAGGACGAGCCGCTCGAACGGTGGACGCTGGAAGCGGCCCCCGACGGGTTCTTCGGTATCGAGAATCAACTGTGCACGAAGGTCCTTCAGACATTGGGGATCAAGGAACCGGTGCGCCGGCCGCCGCCCAAAGCCGTAGACGGCCCGTCGCCGACGCTCGCCGTCCTGGGTCTGAAAAACCTGGGGGCTTCGGCTCGCTTGCAGCCGATGGAAAGCGGCTTTGCCGAGCTCTTGCAGGCCAGTCTGAGTGCTTTGCCGAACGTACGGTTGGTCGAACGGGAGAAGCTGTATACCGTACTTGCGGAACAACAACTGAGCGTGTCCGGTTTGGCGGATTCGGCAACAGCGGTCCGAGTCGGCCGCCTGCTTGGCGCGGAACGCTTGTTGTATGGATCGTTTGTGGAATTGGGGGATGACCTCCGCATCGACGTGCGGCTGGCCGACACGAAGACTGCGTCGGTTCTGCGGGCTGAATCCGCGTCGGGTCCGACCGAGCATTTTGCCGAGCTACTGGAAGACCTCGCAATGCGGCTCGCGGCCGACTTGGCGATCCGTCCGCCGACGAACGTCGACAAGCTACTCCGTGCCGCTATCTTCACACGCAAGATCGAGGCGGCCATCCACTTCGCCAACGCCCGGCAGTCGTTCGCTCGAGGTGAATTCGACGAGGCGGCGGCCCATTTCGAACCCGTATTACCCTCGGCACCAAAATGCTGTTGGATTCTCGATGACGAGCCGGATATTCGGC
>CAZLEO010000144.1:0-24036 GCA_964558555.1 uncultured Rickettsiales bacterium
CGATCATCTCGCGCGTATACGACGCGCGCTCTGCCGTATCCAGACCGCGCACGAACACGGCCATGAGCCACGAGCCGATCTGCGCTTCGGGGACCTTGCCGCCGGCGATGGCCGGGATGATCGCAGCCCAGTCCTCGTCCTCGAGGCGCCCGCCGTCGCGCTTGCGCTCGATGAAGGACCGGATATCCACCGTCGCCGCCACCACGACCTCCTCAACAGCTTCCACATCCGCACACGGCGCGTACGACCTGCGGGTGCAGCCGTGCACCCCACCCGAACGTAGCAGCTTAGCACATCGACGCCGTGCGTCGTGCTAAGCTGCCGCCCCATACGGGAGGAACCCATGCGCGCTCCACTGACCTGGCTGACCCTGCTGGCGTGTTCCCTTTGCCTGGTGAGCCTCGGCTGCGCCGACGAGGCGACGGACGACGACGACTACGACGGCTACGGCGAGGACGACGACGACGCCGTGGAGGGTGCGGTCACCGCGACGTTCACCGCGGACCCGGCAGCCATCTTCGTGGAGGAGACCGTCGCCTTCGACGCGGGCGCCAGCACGGACGAGAAGGACGTGGCCGCGTACTACTCGGACTGCGATCTGGTGGACTTCACGTGGGACTTCGGGGACGGCGAGACCGACTCCACCACCATCTACTTCGTGGACCACACCTACACCGAGGTGGGCACGTTCAGCGTCACGTTGACGGTCACCAACGCGGTGGGCGAGCAGGACACGACCACCCAGGTGGTGGAGGTGGCCTACCCCCTGCCCGAGGTGATCAGCGTGGACGTGTCCGTGGACGGCATGGCCGTGATCGGCGAGTGGATCTCCGTCCAGGGCGCCGAGTTCCGCGTGGAGAACACCCCGACGTTCACCTTCGGCGGCAACGCCACGGCGACGCAGGTGCAGTTCGTGGACTCGGAGAACCTGCGCGTGCGCGTACCGCCGCGGGCCACCTCGGGCGCGCAGGACCTGGACATCGACTTCCCCGAGGACGACGGCGGCGATACCCAGGTGCCCGTCTGGGTCAAGCGCTACGCCGTGGCCACGGACGCGTTCCACAACAAGGTCAGCTTCATCTCCTTCGGCGACCACCCGGACTTCATGCTCGAGGCCCAGAACCTGACCGTGGAGGACGCGACGATCGCGAAGATCACCGGCGACGGGGCGACGGCCATCGTCGGCGACGGCCGCTGGGACATCAACCTCACGCCCACGCTGACGTTCATCGACCTGACGGCGGACTTCTCGCCCGTGATCACCTCCGTCACCACGGACATCGGCCTGGGCCCCCTGTTCGACATCGCCACGGCCGTGGACATCGCCCTGGTCGCGGACGCCGCCGGTCTCAACGTGGTGGACCTCACCGATCCCTACAACCCCTACTCCGTGGGCCTGACCTTCTACCCCATCGAGGACCTCGCGGCCACGGACGTGGAGCTGACCCCGGACGGCACCCTGGCGGCCGTGCTGGGCACGTTCGACGACACGGTCCGCTTCTATGACGTGGGCTTCAACGGCGCGACGCTGCTGGGTGACGTGGTGCAGGCCTCCGGCGGCATCCAGGACGTGCAGATCACCGACGACGGCCAGTACGCGTACGTGCTCAGCGGCGGCGGCGAGGGCGCGATCCCGCCCGACCTCGACCTGGGCAACACGTGCATCACGGTGATCGATCTCGCGATCACCCCGCTGGCCAACGTCCACGGCGACGGAGTGTGCGTCTCGGTGGACGAGCACGCGCCCATCCCCTGGGACCTGTCCATCGCGCCGGACTACAGCACGTACATCGCCAGCTTCGACGAGAACTTCTCCAACGTGGCCACGGCGTTCAACGGCATCATCTCCGACCCCCTGAACATCGCCATGTGGGAGGACCTGCTCGACGCCCTGGCCAGCCTCAGCTTCGGCGGCGTGGTGGAGGTGGAGGGCTTCGACACCGGCACACCGGTGATGGGCGCCAGCTGGTTCCTGCCCTTCGGCATGCAGACCGCCGTGGACGTGCGCTACGACGAGCGCTTCTACGTGGCCGCGGGCATCTACCTCGACTTCGAGTACGACCTGGAGAACATCCTCGACCCGTTCGCGGCCATCACCATGGCCAACGGCGTGGCCGTGGTGAACATCGAGACCGGCGAGGTCACCGACATCAACATCGACTCGGATCCGCTGCTGTACTACGACAACTTCCAGCTCGACTACGACTACATGCCGCTGCTGACGCTGCTGCTCCCGCCGTATTCCTTCGGCGACGTGGCGATCCAGCCCTGAAAAAAACCACCCTCCCCGACGCCCGGCTTGCCCAGATACCTGTCCGGATTCCAGACACCGCGTCCGCAAACTGGACACCTGTCCACGTTCTCGCCAGTTCGACTTCGGGTTTCTGTGGATTCGACCGGGCACGAAACGACCCGAGAAGGTAAGAGATCAGTAACGCGAACCCTATAATCTAGCCGTGCCAGACGGACCCGTCCATCGAAAAATATCGCAAAAAAGTAGTGGGGGTATGAAAAAAGTTGCGAGTCAGCGGCGATCGACGAAGGTCGCCAGATCCCGCGACCGGGTGACGTGCCGCAGCTTCTTCAGCGCCTTGATCTCGATCTGGCGAATGCGCTCGCGGGTAAGGTTGAACACGTTGCCGATCTCCTCGAGGGAGTAGTTGGTGCGCTCGTCGATGCCGTAGCGCATGCGCAGCACCTTCTCCTCGCGCGCGGTCAACGTGGACAGGGCCGTGAGAATGGACTTGCGCAGCGCCACGCCCTCGAGGTGCTCCGATGGCATCTCGGCGTTGGGGTTGGGGATGAACTCGCCGATGGTGGCGTCGGAGTCCTCGCCCACCATCTGGTCCAGGCTCATCGGCTCCTTGGCCAGCTTGTGGATCTCCTCCACCTTCTCCACGGGTTCGCCGAGCCAGTCGGCGACCTCCTGGGGGGTGGGCTCGCGGCCGAGCTCGTGCTGCAGCCGCTTGGTGGTCTGCGTGACCTTGTTGACGATCTCGAGCTTGTAGATGGGGATGCGGATGGTGCGGATCTGGCTCTCGATGGCGCGGATGATCGACTGACGTATCCACCACGAGGCATAGGTGCTGAACTTGAAGCCCTTGGTGTGGTCGAACTTCTCCACGGCGCGGATCAGGCCGAGGTTGCCCTCCTGGATGAGATCCCCAAGGGGCATTCCGCGATAGGAGTACTGGCGCGCGATGCTCACCACCAGGCGCAGGTTGGCCTTGATCAGCTCATCCTTGGCCCACTCCGACTCCTGGGGACCGCCGTCCTGCATCTGCGAAGCGAGGCGCACCTCGTCGTCGCGGCTCAGCAGTGCGATCGCACCCATGTTCCGTAGGTAGCGGTTGAGGATGCGGGCGTTGTCTCGATATCGACCAGCTGCCATTGCGTCGAACCTCGAATTCCTAGACTAAGTCCACCTTGTGGGTCGTCAATCCCTGCCTGAAAAACAGAATTGTCCAAAAAAACTTGCAACCTCCATGCCAGTTCGGAGACCGCAACGCGCCCGCGTGGATGGCCTGGGCAGGGATCAGGGACGGTCGATGGTGTCCGGATCTTCGACACCGGTGCGCTCGGCGAGCCAGCCGAAGGGGTCGCCCGGATCGGCGCCGTGGCAGGCGTCGACGAAGCAGCGCATGTCGTCGTCGCAGTCGGCGAGCAGGGCTTCGAACCCGTCCTCACCGCTGTTGTAGGTGCGGTAGGTCATCAAGGTGGCGTTGTTGACCTCGACGCGCTCGAAGTACGTCGCGTAGCGCGGATCGTGGAACGGCAGACCCTCACAGGTCTCCCGGGCGGACTCGAGGAGATCGGCCTTGCGGCGCAGGATCTCGTCCCGCGGCAGGCCGCTGTCGTACAGCGTCTCCAGGTCGACGAACAGATCGGAGAGCAGCCCCTGGAGCCGCTCGCGGTCGCGCCACCCCTCGACGGCGGCGCGGTGGGCTTCGGGCGCCACGTCGCGGCGGGCCTCGACGAACCGCCGCGCCCCCTCGTTGCCCACGAAGCGCGCGAACGACTCGTTGAAGCGCATCTGCCCGGCCAGGAAGAACGTCGCGTGCGCGGACTCGTGGATCAGCGTGTCGGCGAGGCGGTGCTCGGGCCAGTCGAGCATGGGCGGCAGGATCGGATCGTCGAAGTAGCCCAGGGTGGAGTACGCCCCCACGGGGCGCGCGCTCACGTCGAGCCCCGCGTCTCGCATCCGTCGCGCCTCGAGGCGGGTGTCGAGCAGACGGAAGAACCCCAGGTACGGGATGGACCCGACGATGGGGAACCAGCGCCCGCGGGGCTCGAAGCGGTCCGGCCGGCAGGCCAGCACGTTGTACATGCGTCGGTCGAATCCCACCGCCACGGAGGTGTAGCTGTCCAGTCGCGCCAGCCCCATCTCGTCCATGGCAAAGGTGCGGATCTCCTCCACCAGCCGCAGCCGCCCGGCCCGGGTCCCCGTCACCCCCTCCGCCCCCTCGCCCCGCAACACGACCGCGTTGGGCTGCCGTGCCAGCAGCATCGCGGCCTGGTACACGGCCTGGGTCAGCAGGTAGTCCACCTGGGACGAGGGGTGGGAGGCCAGCGCGACGATCACGGCCAGGACCGGGAACGTCCACCGCCAGATTCTCACCTTGCGGGGAATACTGTGCGGGGGCCTCGCGTTGGTCATGGTGCAGAGCATAGCGCGCGGGGCCCGTCTTGACTCAGGACGGGACGAAACGTAGCGTGCTGCGTTGAATCAACGAAGCTTGGGGACGCGGTGGAATCATTCTTCTCGGTCTGGAGCTGGGACAGTCCCGGGACGTGGATCGTCCTGGGGGTCCTGGCGCTGAGCATCGTGGCGCTGGCCATCTTCCTGGAACGCCTGTGGGCACTCCAGCGGGGCAAGGTCCTGCCCAGGAGCTTCGTCATCCGCGTGCGTGACCTCGTGGCCCGGGAGGAGATCCCGGAGGCCATGACCGCGTGCAAGACCGACGACAGCCCCATGGCGCGCATCCTCATCGCGGGGCTCCGCGCATTCGGCCGGCCGCGGCACGAGGTCAAGGAGCACCTCGAGGAGGTGGGCCGGCTCGAGGCGCGCTACCTGCTGCGCTGGACCGGCGCCATCGCGGTCATCGCCCGGGTGACGCCGCTGATGGGCCTGTTCGGCACGGTCTGGGGCATGATCAACGTCTTCGCCGCCATCGAGGAGTACGGGGTGGGCAACGCTGGCGCCCTCGCCGGCGGCATCGGCACGGCCCTGTACACCACGTTCGCGGGGCTGCTCGTGGCCATCCCGGCCCACCTCGCCCACGCCTGGGTCGTCAGCCGGGCCGATCGCCTCATCGCCGAGATGGAGGAGCTCAGCCTGGAGATGCTCGACCTGTTCAAGGGTCGGGACAACCCGTGAAGTTCGCCCCGTCCCGGCGGTCGGAGGAGACCTTCGACCTCACGCCGCTGATCGACGTGGTGTTCCTGCTGCTGATCTTCTTCATGGTCTCCACCAGCTTCATCCGTGAGCCGGGCGGCATCCGCGTCGATCTCCCCCACTCCGACACCCAGGAGTTCATCCGCGAGGGGGAGGAGGTGGTCATCAAGATCACCGCCGGCGGCGATCTGTTCCTCGACGAGGTGCCCATGCCCGAGAGCACCCTCACCGGCGAGCTGCAGGACGCGGTGAAGCGCGACCCGAGTACCGTGGTGATCATCAAGGCCGACCGCGACGTGGACCACGGGCGAGTGGTGCACGTCATGGACCTGGCCAAGCGCATCGGCCTGCACCGCCTGGCCGTGGCCACCGAGGGCAGCCGCCTGCGCGCCCCGACCCAGGACCCGAACCCCTGATCTGCCGCTTGTACATGCGCGCGCCCGCGCGGTAGAATTGCGTTGCAAGCCGAAGAAAACTCAGCGATGTCCGGTAGTTCCCCAACCAAGGTCTGGAACGTGATGCGCAACCTGCTGCCCGTGGCCGGGCTTGCGCTGGTGTTCTGCATCGCGTTCTTCGGCGAGCAGGGGCTGATGGCCAACCACGAGTTACGCACGGAGATGGCCCAGCTCCACGACGAGATCGAGGGCCTGCGCACGGTCAACGCCGAGCTGGAGGAGCAGGTCCGCGCCATGACGGACGATCCCCACACCATCGAGCAGACCGTCCGCGAGGAGATGCTGATGGTGCGGGAGGACCGCCCGGAGACCATCTTCGTGTTCCCCGACGGCAACAACTCCGAAGAGCCGACCAGCGGCGCAGCCCCCGGTACACCTTGACCCAGCGCCTCCCCCTGAGCATCCAGCACGAGGTCCCCGGCTTCATCGGACCCCTCACCACCGGCCTGCTGTGGCTCGCCGTGACCGCGGGGCAGTTCGATCCCGTGGGCGAGCGCATCCTGTACCCCTACGTGGTGGTGACCCTGCTGTCGCCGGTGGGCCGCGCGGTGTGGTCGTTCCTCGTGCGGCGCCCGGTGGTCACCGGCGTGCTGGACCAGCGCATCGTGGGTACGGACGTGTTGCTGCTGACCGTGGCGCTGCTGCAGGCCGCCGCGGGGGTCTCGCCGCTGCTGTTGATGCTGACCTGGGCGGTCAGCTGCCTGCTGGGCCTGGTCCTCGGACCGCGCCGGATGGCGCCCGCCGTCGTCCTGACCGCGGTGGCGCTGCTGGCGTCCTCCCTGCTGGGCGCGCTGGCCATGGACATCCCCGGGGTGATCGCTGCGCTCGTGGGGTTGGTGGGCTTCGGCTTCGTCCCGGCGTTTGCGCTGCACCGCACCCGCGAGCAGGGCAGCCGCGCCCAGGAGAAGCTGCACGCCATCGAACGCACCGCGCGGGACATCAACGCCGAATCCATCGAGCGCCAGGACGAGGTGCGCCGGGCCGTCTACGCCCCCGAGGTGGTGGAGGAGGAGCTCCAGGCCCTGGGCGTGCAGTCCAGCGAGTGGCTGGACCAGACCTGCCGCACGCTCGTGGCCGGTACCGGCGCCGACCGTTGCCTGGTCTACCGCGCTACCCGGGACGGGGATCTCGAGCTGCAGGCCGCCAGCGACGACGTGGACGGTGTGGTGAACCTCGTGCGCCCACGTGAGGGGATCTTCGGCGTGGTGTTCAAGACCGGCGAGTCCCTGCTCATGCCCACCGTGGGCCAGAGCCAGGCCGGCCTGAGCTACACCCACGACATCGAAGGGGTGGGCAGCGTGCTCGCCGTACCCCTGCTGCAGCGCGACGGCGCGCCGTGGGGCATCGTCATCCTCGACAGCGTCGCGCCCGAAGGCCTCGGCGAGGCGGATCGAAACCTGGCCGGTGGGGTGACGCGGTTGCTGCTGACCCTGTTCGAACAGCTCACCGATCTCACCGCCTACCGCCGCGGCTCCGGCGAGGACAAGATGCTGCACGAGACCAGCCAGGCGCTGGCCGAGCAGGACAGCCTCGACGCCCTGGGTGAGGTGCTCGTGGAGCGGTGCACCCAGCTGGTCGCCGCCCAGGCCGGCGCGCTGGCCATGACCCAGGACGACGGCTCCGTGGAGGTGCTGTTCGCCACGGGCTTCCCCGACGATCCCGCGGGCGCGGTGTTCCCCTTCGACAAGACCACCTCGCTGGTGGCCCAGGCCATGCACTACGCCCACACCATCACCCAAAGCGGGCTGGGCGAGACGCGCAAGCACGCCACCTTGTTCGGACCGGAGCGCGGGCCGGACGAGGCCTTCACCGACATCATGGTGATGCCCCTGTGGAAGCCCGGAGCGGCCGGTGATGCGCGCGTGTGCATCGGCGCCATCTGCCTGTGCCGCGACGACGGTCGAGAGTTCCAGGAGGACGATCAGGGGCGCACGGAGATGCTGGCCAACCAGGCCGCGGCCCACATCATGAACCTGCGCCTGCTCGACGAGAGCCGGACCCAGGCGGCCACCGACGGGCTGACGGGCCTGCCCAACCGCCGGTCATTCGTCGAGAAGATGGACGAGATGCTCCACCGCGCCGCGCGCTTCGGCACGCCGGTGAGCCTGCTGATCATGGACACCGACCACTTCAAGAACGTCAACGACACCTACGGCCACCCCGTGGGCGACCAGGTGTTGCGGCGGCTGGCCGGGCTGCTCCACGACTCGGTGCGCGACAAGGTGGACATGGCCGCGCGTTACGGCGGCGAGGAGTTCGCCGTGCTGCTGGAGAACACCCCCCACGACGGCGCGCTGAACCTCGGGGAGCGGCTGCGGTCCGCCCTCGAGGCCGAGACCTTCATCCACATGGAGGGCTCCCAGGCCATCCAGTTCCACGTCACCATGAGCATCGGCGTGGCCTCCTACCCGGAGGCCGGGGACGCGATGCTCCTCGTCGGCAGGGCGGACGAGGCCCTCTACGAGGCCAAGCAGACGGGTCGGAACAAGGTGGTCAGCGCGCACAAGGGGTGACGCGCGCGGGGCGGGTCACCGCAGCGTGGTCGTGATGTCCTTGCTGTCCAGGCCCAGGTCCTCACCGATGGCTTCGGCCTGATCGCGGAACAGGGTGGAGTCCGCGAAGGTGCTGAGCAGGTAGACCTTCACGTCGCGGAACAGCTCGGCCAGCCGCTCCACCGGGATCCCCAGGGTGTTGGCCCAGCGGCCGATGAGGTCGCCCTCCCGCTCGCCGATGTCGCCGTCGGCGAGGGCCAGCAAGATGGCGGTCCGCATGAACAGCTCCTTCTTCTCGGCGCTGTCCAGCGGGTGTTCGCCGCTCAGGTCGAAGGCGGACGGCCGGACGTCGAGCCCGTCCGCGAACGCGTCGAGCAGGGCGAGCTCGTGGTCGTGGAACCCGTCCACCTCGGCGAGCTCGCGCAGGCCGGCGGCGATGAACGACGCGGTCTCGCGGTCCAGTGGAATCTCGTGGAAGAACGGTTTCATCGGCTTCCTCCGCAGCTGCAGTCCCCCGGCCCCGTCAAGGACCTGAATACCACATTCGAGGTAGGGGAAAGAAGGGGTTGATCGGGCCTCGCCTCACAGCGCCGCGAGGAGCTCGTGCGCGATGGCGGCCGAGGCGCTGTCCCCGAAGCGCGCGATCACCTCGGCGAGCAGGGCGCGGGCCTGCTCCACGTCCCGGCCGGAGTACGCCGCGTCGAGGTGGATCTCCGCCATGTGCAGCATGGCGCCGGCGGCGAACTCTCCGTCGGGGTGGGCGGCGAGGTAGCCGCGGAAGTGCGCGAGGGCCTCGTCGTGGCGACACGCCGCCTGCAGGCCCACCGCGGTGGCGTAGTGATCGCGGGCCACGTCCTCACGCGACCGCCGGGGCGGGGGTTCGATCATCCCGCGGTCCGGACCGATCGCCTCTGCCCCGGCCTCCCCTTCACCGGCCTTCCCTCCCGGCGTGCGGGGCTGGAAGGTCACGTCGTGCAGCGAGTCGTCCGGCGCCACGTATCGCAGGGGCGGCTTCACGCCGCAACCGGCGAGGAGCAGGGACGTCAGCGCGAGGGTGGCGAGGCAGCGGATCATCGTGCGAGCGTACCGCGAGCCGGGCGCCGGGCCAAGCCCGGAGCAAGCAGGGGTTGCCAAGGGCCGGGGCACGGAGTATCAACAGACCATGCCCGGCATCGGATTCGGCGAGCTGGCGGTCATCTTCCTGCTCCTCCTCATCTTCGTGGGCCCCCAGCGGTTGCCCCAGGTGGCGAGGACCCTGGGCCGCGCCATGGGCGAGGTCCGGCGGGCCACGGACGAGCTCAAGACCGCCCTGTACCTCGAGGAGGCTCGCCAGAAGCGCGAGACGTGGACTCCTCCGCCACGGCAGGGCGCCCG
Organism: uncultured Rickettsiales bacterium; assembly: GCA_964558555.1. Classification (GTDB taxonomy): domain Bacteria; phylum Myxococcota_A; class UBA796; order UBA9615; family CAYRNR01; genus CAYRNR01. The sequence goes on from CAZLEO010000144.1 coordinate 9,717, forward strand.
GGTTCGTCAGACGGAGGACGCGGACGCGCCCAAACCGGCCGACCCCTACGAGGGGACGGAACCCAAGGCCGAGACCGGAGACGACGAGCCGGGGGACGACGCATGAGCGAGGCCGAGCCCAGCCCCGGTCAGGATACGGTCGACGCCTACCGGATGCCGTTGCTGGAGCACCTCGAGGAGCTACGCACGCGGCTGATCAAGGGGCTCATCGGCTACTCGGTCGTGCTGTCGGTCTGCCTGCTGTTCTCCAAGCGGCTGTTCGACCTGCTGATCCAGCCGGCGATCCCGTACCTCCCCGAGGGGTCCTCGTTCATCTACACCAAGCTGCCCGAGGCGTTCATCACCTACCTCAAGGTGGCCCTGCTGGCGTCCATCTTCGGCGCGAGCCCGGTGCTTTTCTACCAGGCGTGGAAGTTCATCGCCCCGGGCCTGTACAAGAAGGAGCGCACGGCCGTCGTCCCCTTCGTGCTGTTCTCCAGTCTGCTGTTCATCGCCGGCGCCGCAGTGTGCTACATCGCCGTGCTGCCGTGGGCCTGCAAGTTCTTCCTGGGCTACAGCGACGAGCACACCACGGCCATGCTCACCATCGGCGAGTACCTTTCTTTCTCGACGAGGTTGTTGCTCGCCTTCGGCGTGGTGTTCGAGCTACCCCTGGCGATGATGTTCCTGGGCCGGATAGGCCTCGTTCGCTCGACCACACTGCGCAAGGTCCGGCCGTTCGCGCTGATCGGCGCCTTTGTCACCGCGTCCCTGATCACCCCCCCCGACGTGGTCACCCAGATCGCCCTGGGCCTGCCGCTGATGGTGCTGTACGAGGCGGGCATCTATCTGGTGAAGTGGGTGGAACCCAAGGAAGAGGACGACGAAACCTGACCTCCCACTTCAACCTTCAACCTTCAACCCTTCCCCCTCCTGATCTCCCTGGCCAGCCACTGCAACCGCCACCAGGGCCGAGCTGCGTGGAACGGCAGCTTGGCGGAGTGACTCAGCAGGTTCAGCAGCCGCCATTGGGGACGGTTGAAGACCACGGCGTGGCCGCGCCGCAGGGCCACGAAGAGGTCGTCCCCGGTGGGCGTGGCCACGCACACCGAGCCGATCTGACTCAGGACGTGGGCGTCGCTGCCGGCGGTGACGGCCTTGCCCAGACGTCGCGCCAGGCGCGCGGCGCGGCGGTTGTGCGCGGTGTTCTCCGAACCGTTGACCACCTCGACGGCGGTCAGGGAGGTCAGCTGGCCCTCGTCGAGCCCGAACCTGCGCCGCGCCGTCATCACGCCGTTGAACACCACCGCGTAGGGGTGGGCCGCGGAGGTGATGCAGTCCCGGGAGGCGGCCTCGGCCAGGAGCTCGTGCACGGTGATGGAGGCGGGGAGCGTCGCCACGTCGTGGCCGGGGCGGGCGGGCACGATCACGGACTCGTGGAACTCCACCAGGGAGTCGGGCTCCCGGAAGTAAACCAGCACGTGGACCCGCTCGCGGGTGGTCACCTCGATGCCCGGGACCACGCGGTCGAAGCCCTCGCTCCCCGCGGCCTCCCAGGCCTCGAGGGCGCCGGCAATGACGTCGTGATCGGTCACGGCGATGCGGATGCCCAGCTCACGCGCCCGCGCCACCGCGTCGGCGGGGCGAACCAGCGCGTCGGAGCGGCTGGTGTGCACGTGCAGATCGGACAGATTGGCGGCAGGTCTCGAGCCCGGCTTGAAGATGGGAACCGCCATGGTCTCAGCCCCGGGGGAGCGGTCAGAGGACGACCACCTCGCGGTGCACGCCGAACACGTCGCGCAGGGCGTAGGAGACCTCGCCGAGGGTCGCGCCACGGTCGAGGGACTCGAGGATGGGGGGCAGCAGGTTGTCGTCCCCCTCGGCGGCGAGCTTGACCGCGTCGAGGCGGGCGGACACCTCGCGCTCGCTGCGGGCGGCGCGGAACGCGGCGAGGCGTCGGCGCTGCTCGGCCTCGATGGCCGGATCGATGCGCATCAGCGGCGGCGCGACCTCCTCGTCGAGCTTGTGCACGTTGACCCCGACCACCTCGCGCTCGCCCGCATCGGTGGCGCACTGCTCGCGGTAGGCGCTGTCCTGGATCTCCTTTTGCACGTAGCCGCGCTCGATGGCGCTGACCATGCCTCCCATGGTGTCGATCTGGTCGAGGTACCGGCGCGCCCCGGCCTCGATGGTCTCGGTGAGGTGCTCGACCGTGTACGAGCCGCCAAAGGGATCCACCACGTCGCCCACGCCGCTCTCGCTGGCGAGGATCTGCTGGGTGCGCAGGGCGAGGCGCACGCTCTCCTCGGTGGGCAGCGCGAGAGCCTCGTCGCGGCTGTTCGTGTGCAGGCTCTGGGTGCCCCCAAGGACGGCCGCGAGGGCCTGCAGGGTGACGCGCACCACGTTGTTCTCGGGCTGCTGCGCCGTCAGGGTGCACCCGGCGGTCTGGGTGTGGAACCGCAGCATCATCGACCGCGGGTCGCGCGCGTCGAAGCGCTCGCGCATGATGGTCGCCCACAGGCGGCGCGCCGCGCGGAACTTGGCCACCTCCTCGAGGAAGTTGTTGTGGGCGTTGAAGAAGAAGCTCAGCCGCGGCGCAAAGGCGTCCACGGTCAGGCCCGCCGCGATGGCGGCCTCCACGTAGGCGATGCCGTCGGCGAGGGTGAACGCGACCTCCTGCACCGCCGTGGCCCCTGCCTCGCGGATGTGGTAGCCGCTGATGGAGATGGTGTTCCACGACGGCACCTGCTCGGAGCAGAACGCCATGAGGTCCGTGACCAGCCGCATGGAGGGGCGCGGCGGGTAGATGTAGGTGCCCCGGGCCACGTACTCCTTGAGGATGTCGTTCTGCACCGTCCCGCGGAGCTTACGTCGGTCCACACCTCGCCCCTCGGCCGTGAGGATGTACAGCGACAGCAGGACCGCGGCGGTGGAGTTGATGGTCATCGAAGTGCTGACGCGATCCAGGGGGATGCGGTCGAACAGCCGCCGCATGTCCTCCACCGTGTCGATGGCCACACCCACGCGGCCCACCTCGCCCGCGGCCATCTCGTCGTCCGAGTCGCGGCCGGTCTGCGTGGGCAGGTCGAAGGCCACCGACAGGCCGGTCTGACCCTGGTCCAGCAGGAAGCGGTAGCGCTCGTTGGTCTCCGCGGCGGTGCCGAAGCCGGAGTACTGGCGCATCGTCCAGTGGCGGCCGCGGTACATGTTCGGCCGCACGCCGCGGGTGAAGGGGTAGCGGCCCGGGAACCCCAGCGAGTCCAGGTACGGGCCCTCGACGTCGGCGGGGGTGTGTACGGGCGCGAGCTCGGCGCCCGCCGGCCCCGCGCACCGCGCCGTGCGGGGCGGGCGCGTGCCCTCGCTGGGGGCCAGGCCCTGCTCCGTCCCGGTCTCCAGCTCGGCCTCGATCCGTTCCACGTCGTGGTGATCCGCCCGGCTCATGGCGCCTCCCGTGTCCTGCTCCACCCTCACGTGCGGAGCACGGGGATTCTAGTGCCAAAGCGTGCTCCTTGACAGGTAGGGCAAGCTCTCCCATACTCGGGCCGCGCTGAAAACGGGGTCAACTTGTCGAAATTCAAGCACTTTTTAGTACTCGCCCTGGTCGCGACGCTGACCCCTGCGGTCGCAGCGCACGCCCAGGAGGACATCCCCGCGGACCTGCAGACGGTGGTGGTGGAGCCGTCCGAGGTGGAGACCTTCCTCGGCGAGATCACGGCCATCGGCGTGCCCGAAGAGGTGGCGCAGCGGGCGTTCAACGACCTGGTGTCCCTGGGCGCGGTGGCCACGCCCGAGCTGGTGGAGATCTACGAGGCCGCGGACGAGCCGGACCACCGCCGCTGGGTCGCCGCGCGCGCGCTGGGTCACATCGGCGGCAAGGACGCGACCCGCGCCCTGCTCGACGGCCTGGGCGAGCCCGACTTCCTCACCCGCATCGGCGCGGCCTCGGCCCTGGGCGTGCTCAAGACCGAGGATGCCCGCACCGCCCTGGAGGAGGCCCTCTTCGACCCCTCCATGGAGGTGCGCTGCACCGCCGCAGACGGGCTGGCCGAGATCGGCCACGCCGCGTCCAGCCTGCCCCTGACCCGCTCCCTCAACAGCCCCGATAGCTTCCACCGCGGCAAGTCGCTGCCCGTCCGCGGCCACATCGTGCTGGCCCTGGGCCGCACCGGCGGCGAGACGGCCGTCGAGGCGCTGGTCGGCGTGCTCGACGACAGCGACATGCGGCTGCGCGCCATGACCATCAAGGCGCTCGAGGAGGCCACCGGCGCCAACCCAACCGGCCAGATCGGCGACGGCTACACCACCACGCCGGCGCAGATCCAGGGCTGGAAGGACTGGTGGGCCAAGCACGCCGCAGCGCGCGAGCTCTGAGTTCCCCGGCTCTTACAGCAGCTTGTAGTTGTACTGGATGATGCAGCGACCGAGCTTGATCTTGTCGCCGGCGTTCATCTTGACCGTGCTGATCCGCTGACCGTTGACGAAGGTCCCGTTGGTGGACCCCAGGTCGCGAATGTAGACCAGATCGTCCTCGAACACCTCGACGATGGCGTGGCGCCGACTGACGTCGCTATCGCGCACCACCAGGTCGGTGTTGAGGCGGCCCATGAGGATCGTCTCGCTGTTGAAGCGGTAGACCAGGCCGCGGTCCGCGCCCTCCATCACCTCCAGGAGGATCTCGAAGGGGCGCAGGTCGGCCTTGGCGTCGTCCTTGAGGGCGCCGGTGAACTGGATGTCGTCCTTGACCGCCGGCTCCGCCGCCAGGTCACGGGGGTTGAACATCTCGGTGGTCTGGAAAGCGGCCTCGCCCAGCGAGGTGTCGTGGATGGGCTCGGGCTCGGCCAGGGGGATGGCGTCCTCGTCGGCCTCGTCGGTGCAGCAGAACAGCACCCGCGTCTGGCCCAGCCGGATCTCGGTGCCGTCGTGCAGCTCGGCCTCGGGTTGCAGCTGCTCGTTCACCCACACCCCGTTGGTCGAGCCCAGGTCCATGACGAACCAGGCGTTGCGCTCGAAGCTGACGATGGCGTGGATGGACGACACCTCCTTGTCGGCGATGGTGATATCGCCGACCTGGCGGCCGATCACGGTCCGACCCTCGCGTAGGACGAAGACTTCGCCTTCGCGTGGACCGTTGAGGAACTTGAGTTGGACCTTCATGGACCCCGAAACCCCGGCCGTAAGGTGGTGTTGTCCTCAGTGGAGAGTACCGGCCCAGGTCCCTCGGTGTCAACGTGCGCCGCCACCGCAACGCGCACCAGAATGGAACACCAAGATGAACCCCATGGTGAAGACGCGGAATGCTGCGGGGGACGTCGCGACATAGCAGTGGATTCGACGTGCGTCTTGCGGCTATGCTCCCCTATTAGGAGAAGTCTCCTAATAGGAGGTAGAGGTAGCCATGCTGCGCGTCCAGGCACTCACCCAGATGTTCCCGGCCAGGAGCTTCCTGGTCGGATTGATCTCCGCGGCCCTGCTCGTCACGGCCTGCACGGACAACGAACTCAATCCCCTCTCGCCGGACATCTCGGTGGCCCCGGAAGAGGTGGACTTCGGCACCGTCACCGTCGGCGTGGCGTCCGAACGTACGCTCACGGTGCACAACGTCGGTGGCGGAACGCTCACCGTGGACTCGGTGTCGCTGGTCAGCGGCGAGCCGTTCTCGGTGGAGGGATTCAGCGACTCGCTGTCCCCCGAGGAGTTCGTGGAGCTCGTCGTCGGCTTCCATCCCACCGAGCTGGGCCCGGCCCAGGACGTCATCGAGATCGCCAGCGACGATCCGGACGAGCCGCTGGTGGAGGTGCCCGTCTACGCCCTGGACGTGGTCGAGGCGCCCCAGCCCGCCATCGCCTGGTCCCCCAGCAGCCTGGACTGGGGTTCCGTGTACAGCGGCGCTGTCATCACCCAGACCGTGACCATCACGTCCGTGGGCACGGGGGACCTGGAGCTCATCGACGCCTACCTCGCCGCCGGCACCTCCGCCGACTTCGCCATCCAGTCCAACCCGGCGCCCGCCACCTTGCCGCCGAGCACGTCGGTGTTGATAGAGCTGGTCTACGCCCCGCAGGACCTCGGCGCGGACGCGGGCACCCTGATCGTCGAGTCCAACGACCCGGACATCCCCCAGGTGCTGATCCCCCTGACGGGCGACCTGCTGCCGGCGCCGGACATCGACCTGGTCCCCACCACGCTGAGCTTCGGTCAGGTGGCCATCGGCAGCGTCGTGACCATGGACGCCGAGATCTGGAGCCTCGGCATGGCCGATCTGGAGCTGGGCACCCTGGTGTACTCCGGCTCCTCCGAGTTCGAGATGCTCACCGACCCGTCCGGCATGGTGCTCGTCCCCGGCGAGTACACCACGGTCACCGTGCAGTACACGCCGGGCAACGAGACGGCGGACAACGGACAGATCGACATCCCCAGCAACGACCCGGACGAGCCGGTGGTGGTGCTCAACATCAACGCACCGGCCGCTGCGCCGGACATCGAGGTGGATCCGCTGCTGGTGGACTTCGGTGACGTCAAGCTCTACACGCAAGAGACCGAGTGGGTCACCATCAGCAACATCGGCACCGCCGACCTCGAGATCTACGACTGCGCGGAGCACGGCGATCCCGAGTTCCTCATCACCTCCAACCCCATGGGCTCCATCCTCGCCCCCGGGGACAGCGTGCAGATGGAGGTGGCGTACGAGCCCCACTACGAGGCGGCCTCCTACGGCACCATCGACGTGGACAGCAACGACCCGGTCGACCCCACCGTCGTGGTGGACCTGCTGGGTAACGGCGTGGCCTCGGGCATCGAGATCGACCCGCCCTACCACAACTTCGGCTCCCTCAACGCAGGCTGTGACGACACGCTGGACGTGGAGATTCGCAGCGTGGGCACCGCGCCGCTGGAGCTGTGGGGCTACAGCTACACCACCACACCCAGCACCACCATGACCGTCGCGGCGACCGATCTGGAGTCGTACATCAACAACAGCACCGAGCTGCCCGTGGGCGACTCCATCACCGTGACGGTGACCTTCCTGCCCGACGACGTGCAGTCCTACAGCGGTCAGCTGACCGTGACCAGCGACGACCCCTACAACACCTACGCCTACGGCGACCAGGAGGGGGGCGGCGCGGCCGGCGGCTACTACCAGGACAACTTCCTGCAGGAGGGCAACAACTGGACCGACATCCTGTGGGTGGTGGACAACTCGTGCTCCATGGGCGACGAGCAGGGTTACCTGGCCGATGACTTCGGCTACTTCTACTCCATCATCAACAGCGCGGGGGTGGACTACCACATCGCCACGGTGACCACGGACAACGCCAGCTTCCAGGGCAGCCAGAAGGTCATCTACCCCACCACGCCCAACGGCGCCTCGGTGTTCTCGAGCAACTGTACGGTGGGCACCAGCGGCAGCGGCACCGAGCGCGGGCTCATGTTCGGCTGGGACGCGCTGGGCATGGCCATGGCCCAGACCTCCCCCAACCAGAACTTCTGGCGCGACGAGGCCGGCCTGCGGACCGTGTTCGTGTCCGACGAGCCCGACCAGAGCGGCAGCTGGTCCACCTACCTGTCCTATTACCAGGGGTCCAAGGTCAACCCGGACCACGTGATCATGTCGGCCATCTGCGGGACGGACGGCGTCAACGCGGTGTCGTGTAGCGGCGCCGGGGGTAGCGCCTCGTCCGGCACCGGCTACGTGGACGTGGCCAACTCCACCGGCGGCGTGCTGGGACGTATCTGCGACTCGGACTGGTCCACCGTGTTGACCAGCCTGGGGTGGCTGAGCATGAACCTCGCGGACACGTTCACCCTGACGTACCAGGCCATCCCCAACACCATCGAGGTGTACATCAACGGCGTGCAGGTGATCACCGGCTGGTCCTACGACGCCAACCTCAACGCCGTGGTGTTCCTGCCCAACTACGTGCCCGACGACGGCGACGTGGTGAACATCGACTACGGTTACTACGGCTCCTGCTAGCGCCCCGGCGCCCCCCTCCCCTCCCGGCGCTGCCCTCGCGCACCACGTACAATGGTGGCATGGGCCGACTCGTCCCGATCGCGCTGCTGCTGGCCTGCCTGACGGCGCGCGCGCACGCGGCGGCACCGGAGCTGGTGGTCCAGCGAGGCCACGCCAAGCCGGTGACGTCGCTGTGTGTCTCCCCTGACGGCCTGCTCGTGGCCACGGGCAGCCGCGACGACACGATCCGCGTCTGGGACGCCGTCACGGGCGAGGAGATCCGCGTGCTGAGCGGCCACGGCGACGACGTGACCGCGGTGGCGTTCTCGCCGGACTCGACGAGGCTTGCCAGCGGCAGCAAGGACGACTCGGTGCGGGTGTGGCGGCTGGACGACGGCGAGACGGTGCTGCGCCTGGATGCGCACGCGTTCCCGGTCACCGCGATCGCGTTCTCACCCGACGGCGCCACCCTCGTCTCGGGCAGCCAGGACCACCACGTGGTGCACTGGGATCTCGACGAGGGCAAGGAGCTGCGTCGCCTCGGTGGACGGCCCGACTACGCGCCGGTCACCTCCGTGGCGTTCGCGTCCGACGGCCGCCACGCCGTGTCCGGCCACCTCGACGGCACCGCGCGGATGTGGGATCTGCGCCGCGGCAAGGAGGTCCGGTCGTTCGCCGCCGAGGGCGGCGCGGAGGTGACGGCCCTGGATCTGGCCGACGGCGGCGGTGAACTCTTCACCGGGCACGACGACGGCAGCCTGCTGCGCTGGGACACGCGAAGCGGCGCGCTCCTTGGCCCGGTGGCGCGGCTCGACGGCCCGGCCACGGCGGTGGATCTCTCCGCGGACGGTCGGCGGGCCCTGGGCAGCGGCGGCGAGGCCGTGCACGTCTGGGAGCTCGGCGGCGGCGGGGCGACCCCTACGCGCATGGAGCTGGGCCAGAGAATCTCCGACGCCGCGTTCTCGGCGGACGGGGGGGCTCTGTTCGCGGCCGTGGGCAACCACACCACTCGTCTGCCCCTGGGCGGCGGCCGCGCAGTGCCCCTGCATGGTCGCACGGAGCCCGTGCGGGCCGTGTCCTTCCTCGAGGGCGGCCAGCTGATCGTCACCGCAGGGAGGGACGATCTGGTCCAGCTGCGCCAGTCGATGCACGGCAGCCTGGTCCGCCGTGTGGGTCGGGCGCACGGCGGCCTTGCCGTCTCCCGCGACGGTCGCCGCCTCGCGTCGTGCGAGGAGACGGGGGAGGTACGCCTGTGGGACCTCGCGGCGGGTGAGGAGACGGCGGTGCTGCGCGGGCACACGGACCGCGTCCACGCCGTGGCCTTCTCCGAGGACGGCGGCAGGGTGCTCACCGGCGGAGCCGACGGCTCGGTGCGCCTCTGGGACGCCGCCAGCGGCGACTCGTTGAGGGTGCTGGCCCGGGAGGGGCGCATCGTCGAGGCGGTGGGGTTCTCCGCCGACGGGCGCCTGGCCATCTCCGGCGGCTGGGGTGAGGCCACCCGGGTGTGGGATATGGACTCCGGGGAGGTACGACTCGAGCTGCGCGGGCACACCCACTACGTGGGGGCCGTGGCGTTCTCCCCCGACGGCCTGCTGGCGGCCACCGGCGGCGGGGACAACACCGTCCGCATCTGGGACCTGGAGACGGGGCAGGAGCGGCTGCGGCTCGACGCGCACGACAACGCCGTGCAGTGCCTGGCGTTCTCACCGGCCGGCGGCAAGCTGCTCAGCGGTGGGGGCGAGGGCACGGCACGCCTGTGGGATGTGAAGACCGGCCGCGTGGTCCACGCCTGGACAGGACACGGGGACGCGGTGACGAGCGTCTCGTTCTCCCTCGACGGGCGCCTCGCGGCCACCTCCAGCCACGACGGCACGGCGCGCCTGTGGGACCTCGACAGCGGCGCAGTGGCCTGCTGGATCGTCGCGCTCGCCGACGGCGCGTGGGCGTCGATCGATCCCCTGGGCCGCTTCGACGGCGCGCGGCCCGTGCGGGGCCTGCACTGGGTGGTGGGCCGCGAGCCGGTGGCCCTGTGGCAGACGGGATCACGCTACTTCCAGCCGGGGCTGTTGGGAGCGGTGCTGCGCGGCGACCCCATCGAGGACGTGCCGCCGTTCCGCGCCGCGGGCCTGCACCCGGTCCTGCACGCCCAGGCGCCTGCGCCCGGGACCTGGGAGCTGCAGTACACGGTGGAGCCCCGCAGCGGGGGTGTCGGCCAGACGCGGCTCTTCCTCAACGGGCGCGAGGTGGACGCCCAGCCCGCCCAGGGGGGACGAACCCGTGACGCGCCCGTGTACTCGGTGGATCTCTCCGCGGCACCCTCGGTGTTCCCCGGGCAGGCCAACGAGATCCGGGTGGTGCCCTGCACCGACGGCGGCGATCTATGCGGCCGGGAGACCGTGCTGCAGTGGTACGCGCCCGGCACCGCGGTGCACACGCCCCAGCGACTCTGGGCAATCGTGGCGGGGGCATCACGCCTGCGGGGCGACGACGGCGTCGAGCTGCGGTACGCGTCGCGGGACGCCCGCGCCCTCGCCGAGGCCCTCGAGGGCGCGGCCGGTCGCCACTTCGGTCCCCAGAACGTCCAGGTGACGACGCTGACGGACCTCCCTGGCGACGAGCCGGCCACCGCGGCGAACCTGCGCGCGGCGTTCGAGGCGCTGAAGGCGTCGGCACCCGACGACGTGTTGGTCGTGTACTACGCCGGCTACAGCGTGGAGGTGGACCCGACCTTCGGACACCTCGCCCTGATCCCGTCGGGCATGAATGCCACGAGCCCGGCGGTCCCCGAAGGGGTGGTGACCGCGGCGCAGATCGCGCAGTGGAGCCAGGGTATCCCGGCCAGCTCCCGCCTGATCGTGCTCGACACCTGCGCGGCCGGGCCGCCCGTGGCCCGCCTGTCCGAGGCCGCGCCGACCGGCGGAGAGGTCTCCCGCGCCGCCCACCTCCTGCACGACCAGGGCGGCTTCGTCACCGCGGTGGCACGCGTCTCGGATCAGGCCAGTTACGAGGCGACGGGCGGTCCGCACGGCTGGTGGACCTCGGCGGCGCTCGAGGTGATGGCAGACGGCGGCACCCTGGAGGCCGGGAGGCTGCTCGCGGACACGAACGCCGGTGTCGAGGCTGGTTCGCGGTACGCCGCCGGCGTCGGCACCCCCGTGGTCAGCGGGGCCGAGGCTGCGTTCGCCGTGGGGCGGTCCGCCGACAGGTCCCGACCCGACACCCCCGATCGTCCGGTCCTGGAACGCCCCGAGGTGACCTGGCGCGGCCAGGCCTACGACGCCCTCGAGCTCGAGGATCGCATGGCCGAGACCCTCCGTGGGCTCCTGTGGACCGGCGGCGAGGCCGTGGCCTACGTGGACGCGGCCGGCGTCCCGGGGGCCTACCGCCCGGTGGTCGAGTACCGCATGGACAACCGCACGGTGGAACTCACCGCGGAGCTGCGGCTGGATGGGGAGGCGCAGATGACGCTGGAGCGGACCGCGTCGCGGGACGCCCTGGACGAGCTGGCCATGGAGCTGGCCGTGTGGAGTGTGGAGGCGACCGCCGCCCTGGCGTCCGCCGCACCCTGACGTCTGACTTCGCTATCGACGACCGAGCTTGGAGCGGAGCTTGCGGCGGAGCTGGCCCTTGCCAGGTCTCCAGCTCAAGAGGCTGAACTCATCCTCGCATCCGCACCCGCAGGCGTCGTGGGCCTCGGGACGCACGCTGGCCTTCCAGGCGGGCTCGGCTGCGGGACGGGGCCGGGACGCCTCTGAGGGGGGCTCGGGGGCTGCGACACGGCGGGGTCCGGGTTCAGCCCCCTCCTCGAGGATGGCATCCACGGGGCAGAGCTCGATGCAATCCCCACAATCGGTGCACGTCTCGGCATCCACCACAGCGATCGCATCCGCGTCGTCGAGAACGATGGCGTCGTGCTCGCAGGTGGGCACGCACGCTCCGCAACCGATGCACTCCTCTACGTCGATCTGAATCGACACGGCTGGCCTCCAAGATTTTTTTATTTATGCGTTCGGGGAGGGTTCCTGGCAAGCGCTCGCGTCGTGCGAGCCGGGACCGGAGAGGTCTACCAGCGACGTCCGCCGCCGCCGCCGCCGCCACCACCGCGGCCGCCACGGCCACCGCCGCCGCCGCCCCAGCCGCCGCCACCACCGCCACCGCCACCGCCACCGCGGCCACCGCGGTCGGGGCGCGGGCGCGCCTCGTTCACGACGAGGGTGCGGCCCTGGATCTGATGGTCCTGCAGGCTTTCCATGGCCTGTTCGGCGTCCTCGCCCTCCATCTCCACGAAGCCGAAGCCCCGGGAGCGACCCGTCTCGCGGTCCGTGATCACCCTGGCCGATATCACATCGCCAAACGGCGCAAAGATGTCGGCGAGCCCCTCGTCATCGACGGACCAGGGCAGATTCCCCACGTAGATCTTCTTCATCTCTTCCGAACTCCATCGCGCGACCCCGTGCTGCGGGGTCGGTTCTACCGCCGCTGGGTCCCCCAATGGACTGTTGCTAGGCGGGTGCAGCCTTCTACCATTTCGCCACCGAAACAGCCAATACAATCGCAGGCACACGCCCCTTGAGGTTGACAGTACGCCTGTTCGGCGTATGGTGTCCGAACGCCTCTCAAGGAGACGGATGACGACCAAGCGCGACCGAGTGTCCGGTTCGAGCGACACACCCGACGCCGCCCCGACCCCTTCAACGAGTTCTCACTCGCTGACCTCGGATCAGTTGGACGACTGCGCCTTCCTGATGTCCAGGCAAGACGCAGCCGTCGAACCCCACCGTCAGACAGCGAGGCTGTCGAAGCAGCGACTGGCCAACCAGACCGACCAGCTGTTCGACCACGGCAGAGACCAGCGGGGTGCCGATGCGGTCAGTCCCTCACAGGACCCCGTGCGGGCCTACCTCAACAAGATGGCCGCGGTGTCCCTGCTCAGCAGGGATGGCGAGATCGAGCTATCCCGGTGCATCGAGGCCGGCGAGCTGGCCGCACGGGCAAGCGCCCTGGGCGCCTGGCAGAGGCTCCAGCCCCTGCTGATCCTGGGCGGCGATGCGCAGAAGGGCGACCTCAGCCTCGAGGAACTGGACAACGGGGGCGTGGAAAAGCTCGAAGGTCTCGTCGCCGAGATCCGCCAGCTCTTCGGCGTACACCAGGACCTGGCGACCACGCTGGGCGGCCTCGACCGTCCGGAGCGGCGTCCCGACTTGCTCGAGGACCTCGATGAGAACCACGAGCAGCTCTACGAGGTAGACCGATCCCTGGGCCTGGGGCCGCGGCAGTTCCGACGCATTCAGGAAGGGCTGCACGCCCTCGCCGCGTCGGCGCGCCACGAGATCCACCGCCTCGAACGCCTCGCGCGCGACGCCGGCATGGATCTGCAGCAGCTCGCCACGCGCATGCAGGACGCGGGCCCCGACAGCGGAACGAGCCTCGAGGGCCGCCACCACGACGCCACCGACTGGGCCACACTCCAGGCCGCGGCCGCGAGGTCCATGGCCGCCCTCGCCCGCATCAGCCAGTCCGCCGGTATCCCCGTGGACGAGCTGTTGCGCGTCGACGAGGCCGTCCAGGAGTCCCTGGAGCAGGTGGACGAGGCCAAGAGTGCCCTGGTGCAGGCCAACCTCCGCCTCGTCGTGAGCATCGCCCGCAAGTACACCAACCGGGGCCTCCAGCTGCTCGACCTCATCCAGGAGGGCAACCTCGGCCTGATGCGCGCCGTGGAGAAGTTCGAGTACCGGCGCGGCTACAAGTTCTCCACCTACGCCCACTGGTGGATCCGGCAGGCCATCACCCGCGCCATCGCCGACCAGTCCCGCACCATCCGCGTCCCGGTCCACATGACCGAGAACATCAACAAGCTCTACCGCACCAGCCGCTACCTCGTGCAGAAGCTGGGCCGCGAGCCCACCGTCGAGGAGCTCGCCGAGGAGCTCGAGCAGCCGCTGCACAAGGTCCAGGCCTCCCTGCGCGCCGCCAAGCAGCCCATCAGCCTCGAGACGCCCATCGGCGACGAGGACTTCCACCTCAAGGACCTCATCGAGGACCACTCCTCCATCTCCCCCTCTGACGTGGCCGAGGCCCGCAGCCTCTCTCGCCACACCCGCATGGTCCTCGCCACCCTCACCCCCCGCGAGGAGCGCGTGCTGAGGCTCCGCTTCGGCATCGGCGAGGAGTCCACCGCCACCCTCGAGGAGGTCGGCCAGGAGTTCGAGGTCACCCGCGAGCGCATCCGCCAGATCGAGGCCAAGGCCCTGGGCAAGCTGCGCCACCCCAGCCGTTCGTTGAGGCTGGAGAGCTTCTGGAAGAGATAGAGAGACGACCCCCGATCCCGCCGGGGGGGGGGGGCCCCCCCCAAAAAAAAAAAAACAACAGCGGCCCCCCACACAGAAG
>CAZLEO010000145.1:0-23702 GCA_964558555.1 uncultured Rickettsiales bacterium
CGACGACGACGACTCTGCTGGCGACGACGACGACGACACCGTGGGTGACGACGACGACGACACCGTGGGTGACGACGACGACGACACGGCCGGTGACGACGACGACACCGGCGATCCGGGGGACGACGATTCCTCGGTGGAGTACGACTCCGATCAGGGATGCGAGTGCAGCGCCGCTCGCGTGCGGCCTCACGCCGCGGTCGGGCTCCTGGCCGTCCTGGGCGCCACCCTCCTGGTCCGCCGCCGCGCTCCCTGATCCTGGCACGCTCCTTGCCTCTGGTTACGGCGTGGGCGCGCGCCGCCAGGAGGAGAAACCGTGTCCAGCACCGCAGTGCGCGCCCGCGTTGCCGAGGTCCCCTGTCCACCCGAGTTCACGACCCGTCGCCTGGAGTTGTCGATCGGGCTGATCCTGGGGCTGGCCCTGGTCCTGACGCCCGGCCTCGGCCGGGCCGAGGAGGCCCCCGATCCGGTGGTGGAGCCTCCTCCTCCCCCGGCGGTCGAGCAGCCGGCTCCGGCCGAGCCCGAGTCCAGCGGCGTGACCGCCTTCACCGGGCTGCTGGAGACCCGTAAGCGGCAGCTGGTGACGAGCTACTACCTGTACCGGGGGCCGGCGCCGTCGCGGGCGGAGATGAGCGCCGCCATCGGCGCCATCGACCGGCTGATCCTGCAGGACTACTCGCTGGAGGACATCTGGTCGACCATCTTCCACATCATGATCAGCGAGCCCGAGCTGGCCCACCGGCCCTTCGAGCACGTCATCCCGCCGAACATCCAGCGCGCGGCCATCTGGCGGCAGGGCACCACCCCGGTGAAGGTGGTCATCGAGGAGCGCTACCCGGAGTTCGACCTGATCTACAAGCAGGCCCTGCGCCGCAAGCGCACCTTCGGCTATCTGGGCGCGGCGGCCTTCGTGCCGTCGTACACCCTGAGCATCGCCTTCGGGTCGGCCGAGGTGGGGTCCATGTACAACCGCGCCCGCCACCAGGGGGTGAAGTTCAGCGCTGGCGCGGCGTTCCTGCCCATGGTCCCGCTGATCGGCCCGGTGCTGACCCAGGCCTGGATGGACAACGAGGCGTCGCGGCTGGGCGACCTGGACTACGACGCCGGATCGCACCTGGTGGGCGCGGTGTGGGGGACGCTGATCCAGGCCATGGGCATCACCGCGATCATCATCAGCGTCAGCCAGCCGCTGCCTCAGCCCTTCGGGGACTCCGACGCGACGCGCACCGCCGAGGGAAAACAGCGCAACGTCCCCCGCTTCCAGGCCAGCTTCGGGGTCAACAGCGTCGGCCTCGGGTTCACGTTCTGAGGCCCCCGGGTTGACGGCGCCGCGGTACGAGTCGACAGTGCATTCCCATGAGTGACTCGTATCAGAACGACCCCTTCGGCGAGGTCCTCGAGCCGTCCAGCGGCGCGAGCGAGTTCACCGGCGAGTTCGTGGAGCTGAGCTCGGAGGTCGCGGGCCTGCCCGCGGACGCTGCGGCGCTGACCGTCGAGCAGGTGCTGGCCATGGGCGTGGAGGGTCTGCGGGACCACGTGCCGGGCTGGCTGGCCCAGCACGTGGTGGATCAGCAGGACCTGCGGGAGGACGTGCCGCACCGCATTGCAGCCGTGCTGGCCGACATGCCCGTGGCCGTGCTCGAGCGCACCCTGGAGTGCCTGCGCGACGCGGGCAACGAGCACACCTTCTATCCCCACGACCTGGCGGCGCGCGTCATCGGCCGCGAGTTCGTGCGCAGCGTGCTGCCCCACGCCACGGCCCACGGGGTGGACGCCCTGCCGCGGGCCCTGGACGCGGGGCCCACCCTGGTGGTGTGCAACCAGCTGTCCTACGCCGACGCCCAGTTCACCGACCTGCTGTTGTCGGACTACGAGGACTCGGACGAGGAGGAGCTGGCCTACCGCCTGGCGTTCGTCGTGCTGCCCAAGGCGTACGACAACCCCTACCGTCGGATGGCCGCGATCAGCCTCGACACCCTGTCCTTCCCGCCCCCGGACTCGGCCCTGGCCAGCGCCATGGCGGGCTCCCTGACCCAGGCCCACGACCTGATGAAGCGCGGCCGCGCCGTGGTCCTGTACGCCGAAGGCGCCCGATCCAAGTCGGCTCGGCTCGGCTCGTTCCGCCGCGCGGCGTCCGCCTTCGCCGCCCTCCCCGGCGCCCGCATCGTACCCATGGCGATCACCGGCACGGACGAGGCCTTCCCGGTGCACCAGCACCAGCTCGGCCCTGCGGCGGTGACCCTGTCGGTGGGCGAGGCCGTCGAGGTGGAGCCCCTCGGTCCGGAGGCGGCCCTCGAGGCGGCGTGGCACGAGGTGGCGGAGCTGCTGCCGGACGGATACCAGCCTGCCGAGGGGACCGAACCCCTGGTGTGAAACGGCCGCCGGGCGAGCAAATCACTACAAAATCAATAGATTTACGGATATAGATCATCGCACCTTGAGAGGTGGTCTGATGCTCCGTACGTGGTGGATGTTCGTGGCGGGCGCCGGCCTGGTGCTGGCGCCGGGGTGCGGGGGGTCCGAGGCGGACGACGACGACGCGACCGCTGGGGACGACGACGACGCGACCGCGGATGACGACGATGCCGTGGACGACGACGACGACGCGGACGACGACGACGACTCCGCCCCGCCCACCGAGCCCTACCTGATCGGCACCGTCTACGACGTGACGTGCACTCAGGTGCTGCCCGGCATTCGCGTGACGTTCTGTCAGAACAAGCAACCCTGCGCGTTCCTGGACACCGACGAGCAGGGGCAGTACATCCTCGACGACCTCGTGGGTGGCGGGGTCGGACAGCTCCACGTGGCCGGGCACATCAACGCGGACCTGGTGCCGTACAGCGCCGTGGTCGCCGAGGTGGACATCCCGGAGTCCGGCTTCGCCGAGGTGGTGGACGCCTGCCTGCCCGAGATCGCACAGGTGCTGCCGCTGACCGGCGGCATGCAGGAGATCGCGGCCGGGGACGGGCTGCAGCTGACCCTGGATCCTGACGAGGTGATCTGGATCATGGGCGAGCCGCAGATCGGCGCCGTGGAGGTTCCCGAGACGGCCTGGGGCTACATGGCGGTCGAGGGCGTCCAGCTGCTCGGGGTGTGGGCCACCTACATGTGGGGGGCCACGTCCGAGACCCCCATCCCCGCGACGATGCCCATGCGCGGTGAGATCGACTGCGACACCGACGAGGTGACGCTCTACGTGATGTCCGACGAGGTGTCGGCGCCCGTGGCCGTGGGGCCGGCGGTGCTGGACTGCGACGCCCAGACGGTGTCCACCGGGGAGGGTGAAGGACTCGAGGAACTGACCTGGGTGGCGTTCGGCAAGCCCGAGTGACGACCCGACCACGGAGGAGAACGATGCGAGAACTGTTGATCGGCATCCTGTCCCTGCTGCTGCTCTTCGCGGCGCTGCCCGGCTGCGACAACGGCACGGGCGACGACGACGACGCGGGGGACGACGACGCCACCGCGGACGACGACGACGCGGGCGACGACGACGCCACCGCGGACGACGACGACGACGACGACGCCACCGCGGGCGACGACGACGACGCGGCCGCCGGCCTGGTGGTCCACCTGGTGTCGAGCCTGGGCGAGGAGGTCCAGTACTTCAGCTACATGACCGGGGACGGCGTCGAGGTGGAGTACTTCGCGGTCATGGGCACCGACGGCGATCCGCACGTGGCGTTCGACGCCTGTGAGGTGTGCTTCCCGGCGGGGCTGGGGTACAGCCAGGCGAGCGACCGCATGGTCTGCAACAACTGCGGCAACAGCTACCCCATCAACTCCATCGGTACCGAGAACCAGGGCGGCGGCTGCTGGCCGGGCTACATCGAGCTGGAGGTGGCCGGCGACGAGATCCGCATCGAGGAGTCCATCCTCGAGGGCGGCGCCTGGTACTTCGAGTAGGCGATCAGGGCTCGACGTTGCACACGTCGTCGAGCAGCGTGAAGAAGCCCACCCCGTCCACGGTGGTGTGCTGACGGAAGCGCACCTGGATGGTCTCGCCGGCCTCCCAGTACGGGGTCAGGTCCACCACGTGCTGGACGAAGCTGCCCGCCATCTCGCCCCCCTCCACGACGTCCGGGAACCCGTCCAGCGGCTCGCCCCCCGGCGGCAGCCCCGGTAGATACCCCCCCGTCTCCACGGGAACGCTCTGCTGCTGCAGCACCACCCCGTGCGCGTCGAGGATGGCCACCTCCAGCTCCACCCCCCGGTCGTCCACCTCGGAGAGCTGGTCGTACACCAGGGTGGGCACCACGGGCACGAACGGGTTCGTCACCAGGTGGCCCCAGGTGTCGGGATCGGCGTCCTCGCTCGAGCGCAGGAGCGCGGCGTACTCGCCGGAGAACTCGAGATCCTCCTCGCCCACGAGCCCCGAGAAGTTCTCCCCCTCCTGCACCACCACGACGATGCCGCCCTCCGGGGACACCCACCAGTCCGCGCCGGGCTGGCCGAACCCGGTGAGGTAGCCGGTCTCGAAGCCGCAGAGCTCGTACTCCGCGTCGTCGTCGTCCCCGGTGGTGTCGTCGTCATCCCCGGCGGTGTCGTCGTCGTCGCCGATGGTGTCGTCGTCGTCGCCGATGGTGTCGTCGTCGTCCCCGACGATGTCGTCGTCGTCCACCTGCTCCACGTCGTCGTCCAGCAGCAGCGCGCCCTGGTTCGGGCACCCGAGCAGGGCGATCGCCAGCATCCAGGGTCCGACACGCACGGGTTACCTCCTCATCCGGTCCTGCCGCTCCATCGTAGCATCCGCACGGACCTTATCGATGAGCTAGCATGCCCTTGTGTTCGCGCCGGTTACCGCGCAGGGGGACTCTCCGACCCATCCAGCCTGGTGGCTCCTTCCGGTGGGAGTCGCGGCGGCGCTGTGTGCGCTGATCGGCGCGCGCTACGCGGCGAATCCGGTGCCGGACTACGGCCAGTCCGGGGCTCCGTACATCGAGCACCAGTACCGCCTGCAGGTGGTGGAGCTCTGGCAGGCGCCCGACGGGCCCGGCCTCCTGAGGTTCCTCGCCGAGGCCGACCGCATCGGCCAGAGCTACCCCCCGCTGATGCACGTGATCTACCTGCCGGTCGGCGGCCTGTTCGGACACGGCGCCCCCCATGTCTCCTGGTTCGGGGTGGTCTGGTTCCTGGGGCTGGCCGTGCTGGTGGGGTGCGTCGCGTGGTCCCTGACGCGCTCGTCGCCCGCGGCCATGGCGGCGATCGCGGCCACCTTGCTCGTGCCCAGCCTGCACGCCACGGCCACACGCTACTACTACGACCTGCCCATGACGGCCCTGCTGTGGCTGTGCGTGGCCCTGTTGCTGGTGACCCGCCGCGGCCGACCGCGCCTGGGGGGTGTCCTCGTGGGGATCGCCTGGTTCACGGCCTGTCTGGTCAAGTGGACGGCGATCCCGTTCGGGCTGTTCATGGTCGGCGGCGCGGCGCTGTGCCCGCTGCCGCGGGACGAGGACGATCTCCCCGGGTCCTGGCGGCCGCGGGCGCAACAGCTGGGGATCGCCGCGGCCGTGCTCGCCGTGCTCGTCGCGCTGTTCCTCGCCGGGTCCACGGCCTCCCTGGGGGAGATGTCCCGCACGTTCGTGGTGGACGATGCCGCGGCAGCGCGCGTGGCCGATTCCAGGGCCGGGGTGGTGGCGGGGGTGGGCGCCACGGCGTGGGTGTGGCTGGACAAGCTCACCGGGCTCGTCGCCGACCCGCCCCTGGACGAGGCGTGGTTCTTCCTGTCGCGCCTCGTGCTCGCGGTGCTGTCCCCGGCGCTGACCGTGCTGGTCGTGGCCCTCGCGCTGCGGGGGCGGCGGCACCTGCGGGGGCTGCCGCTGGTGGGCGTCGCCCTCGTCGGTCAGCTCCTGTTCTTGAGTGTCAGCATCCAGTACCCGGACGAGCGCTTCTTGTTGACGCTGGCTCCGGTCTTCCCGCTGGCTGCGGCCGTGGCCTGGTCGGGACTCGGGCTCCGCGAGCGGTGGATCTGGGCGGCGTTCGCGCTCGTCTTCGGGGCGGGCGTGGCCCTGGATCTGCACCTGCGACGCCCCGGCGCCGGTCGGGGGCTGGGCGAGTACGTCGGACTGCAGTCGTCCTTCGAGCAGCGGGGGTGGGGGCGAAGTGACGAGGAGCGCCCCTACTTCACCGCCTCGAGGGCGGCCGTCGAGGACCTCACCGAGGTGTGCGGCCCGGCGATCGCGGCGGCTCCCCTGGACCGGGGCGAGCCTCCGGACTGTCTGGCCGACCGCCTCCGCGTTCTGGATCCCGACCTGCTGCGCGGTCTGGTGGCGCTGTGTCAGGAGGACCACTGGTGGGAGTACCGGTCCGAGCTCGCCTCGGTCGAGCCCGCGGTCCACGGCGGTGTCGCGGGGATCTGGGAGTACGTCCCCGTCGGCGACGGGCGCGCCGCGATCCGCACGCGTCGCGTCGTCTGCGGCTGCGTCGATCTCGCTGCGGGACGTCTACAGCGGTAGCGCCTCGTCGAGGATCCCGGCGGCGAGCAGGCCCGCGCGGTCGCCCAGCGTCGGGATCGCCGGGTTGTACTTGTGCCGGGTCGCGGCCTCGGCGCGCTGCGCCGCGGCGAGGACACGCAGCGTGGTGGTGGCGTCCACCCCGGCGAAGGTGGTCTCGGCCGCCGCCGCGGCCATGATCACGAGGTCCTCCTCGGACTGCCAGGTCGTGAACAACCCCTCGCCGGCGGGCTGGTCCGCGAAGCGGCACACCCGCTCGATGAGCCCCACGTTGGTGTACGCGCCCGCATCCGGGTCCACGTAGGAGTAGAACGCCAGGCCCTGGTCGGCCACGCCGGTCAGGCCCAGGTAGTCGGCGATCTCGTCCTCGTCGTTGTGCGCCTCGCCCGTGGCCCAGAGGTCGGGCGTGGGGCGGGCCGTGAGGATCGACCGGGGCACGCCCAGACCGCGGGCCAGCTGGAAGACCTCCCCCTTGGACAGCATGGCGATGGGGTTGGTGTCCACCTCGCCGTCGCCGCCCTTCTGGTAGAAGCGCAGCCAGCGGTCCTCACATTCGTTGCCGGTGCCGTGGCGGATTCCGCCACCGAAGAGCCGGTTGACGTAGCGGCCCACCGGCGCGCGCAGGCACGATCGGAAGGACCCGTGGATGGTGGGATCGGCCTCGCAGCGGGCGCGGATCGCGTCGACATCGTGCCCGGCCCCGGCCATCGCCTGAAGCAGGTCGTCGGACATGGCGTGGAACGGCGCGGACAGGTCCACGTCGACCAGGGGGACGCCGAACGCGTCGGCCACCTCGGCCGCCCGCGTGCCGCACGCGGGATCGCTGTCGATGGAGCTGTACACCGCCGCGATGTGGTCCGGGCCCAGGGCGCGGGCCAGCAACCCCAGCAGCACGGCGCTGTCCACGCCGCCGGACACGTCCAGCTGGGCGCGGTCGGTGCGGCAGGTACGGTGAAACGCGCGGATCGCCTCCACGCGTTCGTCGATCAGATCCTCGACCCCGGTCACGGGCATGTCGTGCGCCCTCCTCGATCCGTACCCAGACTCTAGCTCGGGTCGACCTCCCCGGCATCCGCTGGACCGTTGTCCGGGTGCCGCCGGGCGGGTAGAGTCCCCGGGTGGAGGGCCCACCATGACCACGAAGACCTGGCTCGCGCTGCTGGTGTCGTTCGGAATCTTCTTCCTGGCCTGTGACGACGAGGACGAGGACTGCCCCGACTGCATCTGTGACTGCTGCGACGGCGACGACGACGCCGCGGACGACGACGACGACGACGCGGCCGCCGAGTGCACCGAGGACAGCGAGTGCGCCGACTGGGAGATCTGCGAGGCCGACGTCTGCGTGGACGGCGACCGCAACAACGACTTCGCCGAGGCGCTGGGCGTGGCCGCCGGGGACGAGCCGGGGGGCTACATCAACCCCGCGGGCGACGTCGACTACTTCCGGCTGAGCGGCGACAAGGCGTGGTTCTTCAAGGCCTACGCCATGACCGACGATCCCACCGACGACCAGGGCCTGGACACGGTGATCCGCTTCTACGACGGAACCGGCCACGAGAAGGGCTACAACGACGACTTCGAGCGGCTGGGCCACATCTACGGCACCGACGCGCTGTACATGGGCTGCACCGCGTCGTCGGAGACGTACTACCTCTCGGTGGAGGACTACGGATCGTTCATCAACGACCCCGGACAGATGGAAGGCGGCGCCGGCTACATCTACCAGCTGTTCATCAGCGACTTCGAGGCCGGCGCGGTGGAGGACGAGCCCAACGACGACGCGGGCGACGCCACCGACTCGGCCATCGCCGAGTACAACGTCAGCTACGACCGCGGGGGCGTGGTGGGTGACGACGGTGACGTGGACCTGTGGGCCGTGGACCTCGAGCCCGGCGCGCGCTTCCGCGTGTACGGCTACGAGCATTCCGCCACCGAGATCGACCTGGCCATCCGCATGCTGGGCACCGACGGCGCCTCCCAGGCCGGGGCCTTTGGCGCGCCGACCTGGTCCGACTACATCTCGTTCCCGGTGCTCGACGACGCTCCGGTGTACATGGAGGTCACCGACGACGACGGCAACGGCGGGGACGAGTACTGCTACGTGCTGCACTTCGCCGCCGATCCCGCCGGCGAGCTCTGGTGGGCCGAGACCGAGCCCACCGACGACAACTTCTCGTCCGAGGCGCTGCAGGCCAACGACGACGGCGTGCTCGCGGTGGCCGGCCGCATCGATCCCATGGGGGATCTGGACCACTTCCTGTTCCAGGGCACGGCGGGCCAGCAGGCCAACGTGAGCCTGGCCGCGCGCACCGCGGGCTCCGCCCTGGAGGCGCACGTGCGGGTGGTCAGCCCCGGTGACGACGAGCTGATCTCGATCAACGTGATGGCCAGCGAGGGCACCGTCATCCAGGACCTGGACCTGCCCGAGTCGGGGACCTATCACCTGGAGGTGACGTCGTCGGACGAGCTCGCCGGCGGCGTGGACCAGTGGTACGTGGTGGAGGTGGAGGTCTCGTAGTCGCATGGGTCTGTTCGGCCGCATCGGGGCGCTGTTCGGCAAGGCCGAGCCCGGCGCGATCCACATCCCGCGGGAGGCCGCGGCCCGGGCCGCCCCGCTGCTCAAGGAGCTGGAGATCTGCCTGCGCGAGGCCGCCGGCGTCCCGGGCCTGGACGGCTTCGGCGACGGCTGCGCGCTGCCCCGGACCTTCCCCAATGCGGTCCATGCCATCTACGCGGCCTACGATGTCTTCGCCGCGGAGCTGATCGAGGCGGCCGACCTCGAGATCACGTGCGCCAGGGGGTGCACCTGGTGCTGCAACGAGGTGCCCACCCCGGTCCGCGGCTTCGAGCTGCTGGAGATCTACCGCCAGATCCAGCCCCGGAAGGGTTACCGCAAGGTCCACGAGCGCTGCGCCGAGCTGGCCGGGCGCTTCTCCGAGGAGCTCCAGCGCACGTCGGGCGGCCGCAGCAACGTCAAGTCGGACGGCGAGGCGTTCATCGCCGCGCGGCTCGCGTACCTCGAGGCGAACGAACCCTGCGCCTTCCTCGACCGCCAGCTCAAGACCTGCACCGTGTACGACGTGCGGCCCCTGGCCTGCCGCATGCACTTCAGCCTCGACGAACCCGCTTGGTGCGATCCGGCCGACCCGCAGCAACCCCGAACCCCCAACCTCGCGCCACCCGAACCCCTTGTGGACCTCATGCGCGACATCGACGACCGCCTCGGTCTGTCGGTGTCGCCCATGCTGCCCCAGGGGTTTGCCGAGCTCGGCGCCGTGGTGATGCGAGGCGAACCGATCCGCTGGGAGAACTCATGACCGAGACCCACGCCGTGGCCCGCGCCATGCTGGAGAGGCGCTCCTGGCGCATCTTCATGGACACCCCCATCGAGGAGGCCCAGGTCGAGGCGATCCGCCGCCTGGCCGCCCTCGCGCCGTCGGTGAACGGCGGTTGCGCCGCCCGCGTGGAGGTGGTCACCGACCCCGACCGCGTGCCCGGGCTCAACCGGGCCGTGAGCGGCGGGTTCATCGGCAAGGCCAACCTGTGGATGCGCTCCTCGCCCCCGCCGGCATTCGCGGTGATCGTCGGCGACTCGGAGCGAGGCGTGAAGCACGGCCCCCATCACCTGTACAACGTGGACGCGGCCGTGGCCGGCGAGCTCGTGGCCCTGGCGGCCGCCGATCAGAACCTGGGCGGCTGCTGGATGGCGGCGATCGACATGGCCGCCGTGGGCCGCTACATGGGATTTGCCGACCACGAGCGCGTGCCCGCGGTCATCGCCCTGGGCCTGCCGGGCCTCCGCCGCAAGGGCGCCCTGCTCGCCGCGGCGTGGGACCGGGTGACCCGCGCCGGCGTGTCCGGTCGCCGCAAGGCCACCGACGAGATCTGTTCCCTGGACCACCACGACTCCGGCCAGAGCCTGATGCCCGTGGAGCTCTCGGAGCTGCCCGCCGACGGCCGGTCCCTCGAGCAGGTGGTCGCCGCCGCCCGCCCCTCGGCCGCCTTTGCCGGCGAGATCCCCGGCGCGGTCGAGCTCGCCCTGGTCATGGAATCCATGCGCCTCGCCCCCAGCGCCGACAACGCCCAGACCTGGCGCTTCGTGGTCGTGCGCGGCGCCGAGCGCACCGCCGAGGTCCTCGCCGCCGCGGGCCACGACGTGCCCGTCGATCAGGCTCCCGGCGCCCTGCTCGCCACCTTCGCTGCCCCCTTCATCGTCAAGAAGGTCCACAAGGAGCAGCCCTTCGCCCTGATCGACCACCCCATCGCCCTGACCCACGGCATGCTCGCCGCCGAGGCGCTGGGCCTGCACTGGAACGCCACCTTCGTGTTCGATGGTGCGCCGGTGCGCGAGATGCTCGGCGTGCCGGAGGCGTGGCCGCCCACGGCGCTGTTCGCCCTGGACGCGGGCGGGGAGAAGGCGGGGGACGACCCGCCGGGGTGGGTGCAGCTGTACCGGACTGCCGGCTAGAACTCGTCCTCGTCCGTCTGCAGGGTGGCCTTCTGGTCCGGGGTGGCCACGTAGCGGGCGACCTTTCCGTCGCCGTCGATGTCGCATTCCACCTGTGCCTCGAACGATCCGCTCGACGGGTCTTCCCCGGCCTCGTGGATCACCCGGTAGCGGCAGTACACGTCTCCGAACGGCATCCAGCCCAGGGCGTTGAAGGCCGCCGTGTCGCCCCCCTCGAACGGGGCTGGATTCTCTCCGGGGATCTCCGACGGCGTCCACCCTGCGGCGGTGTAGGTGTCCCACATGGCCTGGTAGGCGAGCTCTGCGGTGCGGATGCCGTCGAGGTTCGCGGGCGCTTCGGCCCGCTTGACCTTCCGCTGCATCTCGGCCTGCCCGCAGCACCCGCCCAGGGTGAGCAACACCGCGCCCAGCAGCGCGCACGTGAACATCGATGTGACCTTCATGGAGTCCTCCCGTCGCTCGGATCAGTATACGGAGCCCTATCGCTGAGGTCTCTCGAACCCACGCTGCACCGCGGTCAGCTCGCAGGTGCCCGCGGGTGGCGGCGGCTCCTCGAAGAGGTCGCGTCGGTCCTGCTCCTGGACGGCACGGATCTCCACGGGCAGCGAGACCGCGCCCAGGCAGTCGAGCAGGTCACCGGCGAGGTGGCCGCCGGTGGTTCACGCGTTCTCCTCCCAACTTCGGAACCTAACACCCTCGCGCCCTGGTATCCTCCCCCCTTCCAGCGGAGACACGACCATGACGGACACCAAACGAGCCCTGGTCACCGGCGGCGCGGGCTTCCTCGGTTCTCACCTCTGCGACCGGCTCATCGACGACGGCCACGAGGTCATCTCGGTGGACAACTACTTCACCGGGCGCAAGCGCAACATCCAGCACCTGATGGGGCACCCGCGCTTCGAGGCCATCCGCCACGACGTGACCCAGCCGCTGCTGCTGGAGGTGGACTGGGTGTTCAACCTGGCGTGCCCCGCCTCGCCGGTGCACTACCAGGTCAACGCCATCAAGACCATCAAGACCTGCGTCATCGGCGCGCTGAACATGCTGGGCCTGGCCAAGCGCACCCACGCGCGCATCCTGCAGGCCTCCACCTCCGAGGTGTACGGCGATCCCGAGGTCCACCCCCAGGTCGAGTCGTACTGGGGCAAGGTCAACCCGGTGGGCACCCGGTCGTGCTACGACGAGGGCAAGCGCTGCGCCGAGGCGCTGTTCATGGACTACCACCGCTCCAACGGCGTGGACATCCGCATCGCCCGCATCTTCAACACCTACGGCCCGCGCATGGCCCACGACGACGGCCGCGTGGTCTCCAACTTCATCTGCCAGGCCCTGCGCGGCGAGGCCATGACCGTGTTCGGCGACGGCAGGCAGACCCGGTCGTTCTGTTACGTGGACGACCTCGTCGACGGCTTCATCCGCCTGATCCAGTACGAGGGCGAGGACTGCCACCAGCCCCACAACCTGGGCAACCCCGGCGAGTTCACCATGCTGGAGCTGGCCGAGCTGGTGGAGCGCTTCGTGGGCAAGGACGCGGCCGTGGTCCACCGGCCGCTGCCCGCCGACGACCCCAAGCAGCGCAAGCCCGACATCACCCGCGCCAAGGCCAACCTGGGCTGGGAGCCCCGCGTGCCCCTGGCCGAGGGCCTCGAGCGGACCGTCGCCTACTTCCGCGACGTGGTCTGACCCGCCCGCCCCCCCCTCCCGGCCAGGACGTTCGTGATTCCCGGTCACAAGTGTGAAAGACTGTGTAGCTGACCGACCGAGGTGGGGTCGATGCCAAGCGACGGGGAATCACGGGGAGACTGGGCAGAGCTCGAGGCGGCCTACGAGAGCCTGGCCGCAGAGGTGCGCGAGAAGACCCTCGCCCAGCAGCTGGCCGAGCGTCAGGCCGCCGTCCTGGAGGCCATCAACCAGCTGTTCCGTGACGTGCTCACCTGCGAGACCGAGGCCGCGGCCGCGGCCATGGCCCTCTCCCTGGCGCAGGACCTGCCCCACAGTGCCTTCGGCTTCATCTGCGAGATCAACGACCGGGGCACCCTCGACACCATCGCCATCAGCGACACCGGCTGGGACGCCTGCCGGGTCCAGGACGGCCGCCTCGTGCTGGCCCAGGACCTCCCGATCCGCGGCATTCGCGGGCTCGTGATGACCCGGCGCCGCTCCATGGTCTTCAACGACCCGTCGTCCCACCCGGAGTGGATCGCGCCGCCCGAGGGCCACCCCCTGCTGACCGCCTTCATGGGTGTGCCGCTGTGGCTGGGTGATCAGGTGTTGGGAGCGATCGGGCTGGCGAACCGGCCGGACGGGTACGGCGAGGAGGAGCTGCGGTCCGTGGAGGCCCTGTCCGTGGCCTTCACCGAGGCGCTGATGCGGCGGCGGGCCGAGGAGAAGCTCAGGGCCTCCCTCGAGGAGAAGGACGTCCTGCTGCGGGAGCTGCACCACCGGGTCAAGAACAACTTGCAGGTCATCTCCAGCCTGCTCGCCTTGCAGGCGAGGCGGGTCGAGTCCACCGAGGCCCAGGAGATGTTCCGCGAGAGCCACAACCGCGTACGCAGCATGGCCCTGACCCACGAGCAGCTCTACCGAACCAAGAACCTCACCCGAGTGGAGTTCGATCCCTACCTCAGGGACCTGACCCAGAGCCTGCTCAGGGGCTACAGCGTCAGGCCAGGCGCGGTCACGTGCCGCGTTCGGGCCGGCGGGCTCTCCCTGCCCGTGGACCTGGCCATCCCGTGCGGGTTGATGGTCAACGAGCTGGTGTCCAACAGCCTCAAGCACGCGTTCCCCGACGCGGCGACGGGGCGGATCGAGGTGAGCCTGACCGCGTTGGACGACGGGAGCACCGAGCTCGCGGTGACGGACGACGGGTGCGGGCTGCCGCCGGACCTGGACTTCGAGGGGACGAGAACGCTGGGCCTGCGCCTGGTCCGCTCCCTGGCCGACCAGGTGGACGGCCGTGTGGATATCGAGCGAGAGGGTGGGACGACGTTCCGCATCCGTTTCGGGGCGTGAGCGCCAGGGCACATCGCGGCGGCGAGGAGGGGATATGGGTGGGAAACGAATCCTGGTGGTCGAGGACGAACGTATCGTCGCCGAGGACCTCAAGGAGACCCTGGAGCACCTGGGCTACGAGGTGCCTGCGATCACCCCCAGAGGGGACGCCGTGGTGGAGTTGGCTCGGAGCCATCGCCCGGACCTGGTGCTGATGGACATCGTGCTCAAGGGGCAGATGAACGGGGTGGACGCGGCTGCAGACGTGCGGCGCTCGCTGGACATTCCGGTGGTCTACCTCACGGCGTACGCGGACGAGACCACGGTGGAGCGCGCCAAGCGTACCGAGCCCTACGGCTACCTCACCAAGCCCTTCGACGAGCAGGGGCTGGTCACGGCCATCGAGATGGCCCTGTACAAGCACGACATGGAGCGCAAGCTGCGCCTCAGCGAGCGGTGGCTGTCCACCACCTTGCGGTCCATCGGCGACGCGGTCATCGCCACCGACGACCAGGGAGACGTCCGTTTCCTCAACACCGTGGCCGAGGAACTCACGGGCTGGTCGGAGGCCGAGGCCGTCGGACGCCCGCTGACCGAGGTGTTCGACATCGTCAACGAGGACACGGGCGCGCGCGCCGAGAACCCGGTGGCCCGGGCCCTGCGCGAAGGGATCGTGGTGGGCCTGGCCAACCACACCGCGCTGATCTCGCGTGACGGCACCGAGACGCCCATCGCCGACAGCGCCGCCCCGATCCGCGACGACGACTCGGAGATCCACGGCGTGGTCATGGTGTTCCGTGACGTCACCCAGCAGCGCCAGCAGGAACGAGAGATGCGGCGGATGGCGAAGCTGGAGTCGGTGGGATTGCTCGCCGGCGGCATCGCCCACGACTTCAACAACATCCTCACGTCGGTCATCGGCAACGTCAGCTGCGCCAAGCTCCCCGGTATGAGCCCGGTCGAACGGGACGAGGTGCTGACCGAGGCGGAGCAGGCGGTCTGGCGTGCCCGCGACCTCACCCAGCAGCTGCTCACGTTCGCCAGCGGCGGCGTGCCGGTCAAGGAGGTGGCCTCCCTGGCCGAGCTGGTCGAGGAGGCGGCGGGGTTTGCGCTACGTGGTTCGAGCGCGCGCTGTGACCTGGCGCCGCCGGACGACCTGTGGCCGGTGGAGGTGGACACGGGGCAGTTCAACCAGGTGTTCCACAACCTCATGATCAACGCCGATCAGGCCATGCCCGACGGCGGCACCGTGGCGGTCGAGCTGGCGAACGTGGAGCTGGGACACGACAACGAGAGATCCCTCCCCCGGGGGAGGTACGTGCAGGTCACCGTCTCCGACGAGGGCATCGGGATCGCCGCGGATCACCTGTCGCGCGTCTTCGATCCCTACTTCACCACCAAGCATCGGGGCAGCGGCCTCGGCCTGGCGGTGTGCCACTCGGTGATCGCCCACCACGGCGGCGCCCTGCGCGTCGAGTCGGAGCTGGGCGTGGGGACCACGTTCCACGTGCTGATCCCCGCCACGGCCGCGAGGGCAACGCACGCCACCAAGATCGGTGAGGGGCTGGCCCAGGGCCAGGGACGGATCCTGGTGATGGACGACGACGGGGCCGTCAACGCCCTGGTCAACCGGATGCTGGTCCGCCTCGGATACGAGGTCGTGACCAGCTTCGACGGGGCCGAGGCCGCCGGGCTGTTCGAGGCGGCCGCCGCCGCGGGCAAGCCCTTCGACGTGGTCCTGCTCGATCTGACGGTCCCCGGGGGGATCGGGGGGCGTGAGACCCTCGAGCTGCTGCTCGAGATCGATCCCGGCGTGCGGGCCGTCGTCTGCAGTGGCTACTCCCAGGATCCGGTCCTGGCCGACCCCACCCGGTACGGCTTTGCCGCAGCCGTGGTCAAGCCGTTCCGCGTCCAGACGCTCGCTCAGATCATCCAGGACGTGAACGAACGTCCCCGGTAGCCGAAGCCCTCGGCCACCGAGCTGGACCCGCCTCGACTCAGTGCGGATCGTGGCACTGGGTGCACGCGTCGTGTCCCGTGTCCACCACCTCCCCCGCCCAGTGGTTGCCCGGCGGGACGATGCCGTCCCCGTCGACCATGTGGCACTGGGCGCAGTCGCCGTCCATGGCCGACGGCTCGCCTCCGTCGGAGCCGCTGCCGTAGTAGCTGGGGTAGGTGGTGGTGCAGCCGCTGCACGCCAGGGTGATCAGGTACATGAAGCAGGCAAAGCAGACCATGACCGGAACGTAGAATCGCATCGTGCCCTCCATATCGACATCGCGTCAGTGTCTGTTCGTCAAGAACGGGCGCCGGGCGGAGGGGGGGAGCGCAGGTAAGGCCCCGGTAACAGGGGCTCAGGGGGACGTCGGGGTGAGTCCGGACATCAGGGCCTCCTGCGCCTGGGTGCGGTCGAACACGTCGGCGAGGGAGGCGAACGGGGACTCGGCCCGGGCGGCCAGGAAGGCGTCCACCCAGGCGCCCTCGGCGCCGGGCAGGGCGCGCAGCTCGGCGATGTCCGCGGCGTTGAGGTCGATGCACAGGGGGATCGGGTCCGGAATCATCTGGGGCTTGACGGTGACCGCCTCGGCACAGACCCAGACCTCCGGGCCCACGGCGTCGGCGAGGTCGAGTTCGCGGGCGTCCAGGGCGGTGATCCAGCCCGTGTACAGCTCGTTGAGCTGCGTCTGTAGCTCGGCGTAGCGCCCCACGTCCACCCGCAGGGCCGCGCCGTAGAGGTCGGGCCACAGGGCCACGGCCTCCCCCGACACCGTCGCGCCGCGGGTGAGATCGAGGAACACGTCGCGGGCGCCGGGCTGGGTCGCGGACAGCGCCACCACGGTCTCGATCAGCCACGTGTGCTCCGCGTCGCCGCGCCCCTTGGCAAAGACCTCGGCCAGGGCGGCCATCAGCGGGCCGTACTCCAGCGCCGCGAGGTCGTCGCCCGCGGCCGCGGACGTGACCAGGCGGTAGAACACCGTCGCGGCGAACCCCTCGCAGGCGAGCAGCTGGCTGGCGTTGCGCAGGCGCGCCAGGTCCCGCTCGGGGTCCACGGCGTGCCGGAGCAGGTCCTCGCCCTGGTAGGCCGCGGGGTGGGCGAAGCGGTTGTCGCGGACCGCGGTGTAGCGCTGGCGGGTCTGGGACAGGGTGCGCAGGTCGTCCAGGGGGGCCACGCGGTGGCGGCCGAACTCGCCGAACACGGGCGAGCGGTTGTCGTAGTGTGTGCGCCGGCCCCGCGCTGACGCCCGCTCCGAGTACACGGTCTCCAGGTGAATCGCGAAACCCTCGTTGAACGCGGTCCAGCGGTCGATCACGGCGGGGGTGGTGTGGAAGACGTAGCCGCCGTCGAGCTGCGGCGACGGCGCGCCCAGCACGTCGAGGACCACGTGCCCCATCTCGTGCAGCAGGGTCTGCTCGTAGCGGAACGGGCGCTCGTCGAGCTTGACGTAGGGGATGCCCGCGTGCAGCTCCGGGCCGGCCTCGCCCATCAGCGCGAACCCGGCGTCGGCGTGGTTGCCGCCGGGCATCACGGCCACGTGGAACGGCGGGATGGCGTCGGGGGCCGTGCCCCGGGTGATCCAGGCGGAGCGATACAGGTGCAGGGCCATCTCGGCGGCCTCGTTGTCCATCCACTCGCGGATCCGCGCGGTCCGCTCCTCGTCGGCGATCAGCGCGTAGCGCTGCAGGTCGTCCTCATCGGTCTCCCCGACGGGTTCCATGAGCACCACCTCCACCGGCGGCGGGCCTTCGTCGACCTCCTCGGGAGCGGGCGCCTTGCCCCGCCGGGCGTGGGCGGCCGCGGGCAACACCGCGCATAGCAGCAGCGCGATCAGTCGGTGGTGTGGACGGGTCATGTTTCCCTCCCGGGTTCGGACCACGGTACATCAAGTGTGATAGGAGGGTCTCCATGACCTCCCGCACCCTGTGCGACTCCTGCTCGGCCCGCTGCTGTCGCCTCTACGCCATCCCCGTCACCCACATCGACGTACAGCGGATCGTGGAACATACGCTGCGCCCGGCTGCGGATTTCATCGAGGCGTCCGGGAGTGACTTCTCCGACGAGGTGCCCGCGGCCTACCTGCAGGGGCGGCCCTCGCAGCTGGTGCTGCGCCGCGTGGACGGGGCGTGCCAGTTCCTCGAAGGGGACCGCTGCCGCATCCACGCGGTCGCCCCCAGCGTCTGCCGCATGTACCCCTACGTGGCCTGCCGCGACGACGAGCTGCAGCTGCGCCAGCGCCACGACGTGTACTGCGAGGGCGACTTCGTGCTCGACGCCGACCAGCGGCGACGGCTCATGGAGGTCAGCGAGCGTTTCTGGAACGTGGAGCTGGACGCCTACCGGGCCCTGGTGCAGCGCTGGAACGTCATGGGCGGGCCGGGCGACCTCGAGGATCTGCTGGCGTTTTGCCGCCACAACGGTTGACGCCGATCAGTCCCCCTGCAGGCTCATCCCCATCGCGTGCTTGCCCACGAACGGCATGAACCGCCGCGGCAGCCAGCGCAGCATCCACATGCCGATGGAGTTGAAGAACCCGGTGACGACCCCGCGGCGGCCGCCCAGCATCTTCGCCACGGCGATCCGCGCGCAGCGCTGGGGTGACATGGACACCATCAGCCCCAGCTTCGAGAAGTCGTCGCCGGCGGCCTGCATGAACTCGGTGATCGTGCCGCCCGGAGAGACGACGATGGCGCGCACCCCGGTGCCGCGCAGCTCGGCGTCGAGGGCCTCGGTGAAGTTGCGCACGTAGGCCTTGGTGGCCGAGTAGGCCGCAAACTCGGGCACGGGCAGGTACGCGCCGATGGACGCGACGTTCATCACGTGGCCGCGGCCCCGCGCCACCATCTTCGAGGCCAGCAGGTGGGTCAGCTCGGACAGGGTGACCATGTTCAGCTGGAGCATGGACCGCGTGCGGTCCCATCCCTTGTCCAGGAAGGCGCCGTGCACGCCGAAGCCGGCGTTGTTGATCAGGATGTCCACGTCCAGGCCAGCCTCACCGACGCGCGCGGCGAGGTCCGCGGCCGCGGCGGGCTCGGCCAGATCCTGGGGCTCCACCACGACAGGCGTGCCTGGCCCCTTGCGGATCTCCTCGGCCAGCTCCTCGAGCTTGTCGCGCCGCCGTGCCACGAGGATCACCCCCGCGCCCAGCCCGGCCAGCTCGTGGGCGATGGCCCGCCCGATACCGCTGCTCGCGCCGGTCACCAGCGCGGTCTGTCCGTCCAGCTTGCCCATGGGAATCCTCCCGGTCGGGAGGGATTCTAGCGTCCATCAGCCGTGCGCCACCAGGTTCCCCAGCCGGCGCGTCAGCTCGAGGTTCTCACGGTGGTCCACCGGGACCACCACCACGGCCGGTCGGTCGGTCCGGGCGAAGGCCTGCGGCCGTGGCCTCTTTGCGGTCGTGGATGGTGCCCATGGGGCCTACTGGCGCACCCAGACCTGGATCATCTCGTCTTCGCCGCAGATCCCGTCGGGATCCTTGCCCGTGACCGTGAACGTCGTGCCGTCGAGGATGAACTCGTCCGAGTCCATGTCGCCCGCGCGGTCGCCCTCCTCGCAGGGGGCGTCGCCATCACCGAACGTGCACGCGTCAGGCGTGCACTTGGTGATCCCGAGGGACTCGCCCTCGATCTCGTCGTTCTCGGCGATGAATTCGAGGGTCTCCTGCTCGATGCAGGTGGAGCTGCTCAGGGTCATCACCACGTCGCACACGCCGTCCCCGGCCGTGATCTCCATGACCGAGCTGTCGAAGATCGCGAACCACTGGTCGGTGATGTCGGTCTCGTCACAGGCGATGGACGTCAGCTCCCAGGTGCCGGGGAACTCACATTCGTAGGGCTCGACCACGTCGTCGTCGGCCACGTCGTCGTCGTCGCCGGCGCCGAAGCCGTCGTTGGAGCCGTTGCAGGCGGCGCAGGTGAAGGCCAGGGCGGCCGACAGCAGGGGGAACCACAGGAGTCGCAGGGATGTGCTCATGTCCACAAGGATATCACGGCGCCGGCGAATCGAACCGGGCTACCTCGTGCGGACCTTGCGATACCGCAGCGTTCCGTTCACGTAGGCCAGGTGCAGATCGCCGCGGTGGTCGGTGGTCAGGGCGCACTGCTGGCCGGGGGTCACCGCCAGGGTCTCCCCCCAGGCGTGCTCCCCCTCGCGGCTGATGTACTTGAGCTGGATCCACCCGTCGCCGCTGGTCCAGCACAGGAAGGCGCCGCCCCTCGCCGCCGCGGACCACTGGGCGCCGAAGCGCTCCACGCCGTTGCCGAAGCTCGCCGGAGCCGGATCCAGCACGTACACGTCGTCCGACGGGTAGACCAGGCCGTCGCCGTCCCAGATGTTGAGCACCAGGCCGTCGTGGTACGTGTTGATGTACGCCACCTCGGGATCGCGGAAGTCCAGGCCGATGTACGCGCGCGTCTGGTCGCTGTCCACGGAGATCACGTCGAGGTGGTCGTCCCAGATGATCGCCTCGTCCATGGTGGAGTTGACGTAGCCGCTGCGGACGGCCTGGTAGATGACCGAGTGGGCGGCGTGCCAGATCCCCGGCTCCGTCCCCAGGTTCACCGGGCTGATCTCGAAGCCGATGGTCTCCGACGAGATCCCCGGCGACAGCGTGACGTCGGCGCTGAGGTTGCCCGCGGAGTCGTACTTGTACGTGGGCGCCGGCTGCCCGCCCATGCGCCAGGCGTGATCCGGGTGGTACGGGTCGAGGGAGAGGTGCCCCGAGAAGCCGGTGTACGGCGGCACCATGACCTCCCAGGCCAGCGCCGGCGCCGTGGTCATGTCCTCCATCAGCGCCACCCACTCGCCCGAGGCCACGGCGTCGTTGGCGATGAAGGTCGTGTACGAGAACCAGCCGCGGTCGGCCGCGTCGATCTCCAGGGTGGGCGATCCCAGCGCGCCGTCGGGGTTGATGAGGGGTTCGTGGGAGGACCAGGCGCCGCCGATGCGGTGGTGCGCGTCGAGGCCGGCGTACTGGCGCTCACCCAGGATGTGCGGCTGATCCAGCGAGTCCACGTCGATGGTGACCCCGCGGATGCTGCCCAGGGTGCCCACCACCTCCTCGTCCCCGATGGACACCACCTCGATGCCGCGCTTGGCCAGCAGCAGCGGCGTCTGTACGGGCACGTCCATGGCCTCGCCCAGGTTCAGCCGCTCACGCTCTTCGTATCCGCTGGAGCTCTCGTACACCCGCCACATCTGCGTGCCGGGCACGAACCAGGAAGGATCGGCGATGCCGTCGCCGTCGTAGTCGGCCACGGCGGGCAGGAAGTGGCGCATCCCCACCGGCGAGCCATCCACCGCGAACTCCTCGGTCGCGCCCGAGTCGGAATCGTGTATCGAGATCCTGCCCGTCGTGCGGTCGAACAGCGCCATGTCGGCGCGGCCGTCCCCGTCGTAGTCCGCGGGCACGGGGACACACCGCGGGTGGCCCAGGACCGCCGGCTCGCGCTCGGCGTACTCCTGGTCGCTGAGCAGCACCCGCCACGTGCCCGTCTCGGGTACGAACCACGCCGGGTCGGCCCGGCCGTCGCCGTCGTAGTCCTCCACCGCCGGCAGCCAGTCCGGGCTGCCCATCGCCCCACCGTCGTTCTCGAACACCTGCTCCTGGCCGGTGTCCTCGTCCAGCCGCACGATCTGGCCCGTGTCGGTGCTGAAGAACGCGAGCTCGGCACGGCCGTCGCCGTCGAAGTCCGCCGGCACGGGCCAGCCCGCCGCCTCGCCGAACACCGGCGCGGGATCGCGCTCGGCGTGGTCCTGCCCGCTCTCGAGGATGTGCCAGGTCAGCGTCGTCGGATCGAACCACGCCGGGTCGCTCCGCCCGTCGCCGTCGTGGTCGGCCACGGCGTGCACCCACGCCGCGTCCCCGCCGCGCGCCCCCTCCGCGTCGCCCACCGATGCGTGGATCAGGATGTCGCCGTCGAGGTCCGTGTACAGCGCGTGGTCCGCGGTCCCGTCCCCATCGAAGTCCCACCGCACGTGGGCCCCGGCTCCGGAATCGTCGTCGTCCGCGCCCGGGCCTGGCCCGGCCTCGTCCTCACACCCCAGCGCCAGGGCTGCCAGCAGCCACGTCCATCGTTTCAAGCCGTCCATGCCATCCCCTCCGTGCGGTCCCCGCCGATCTTATCCGGTCGCAACGGGGGAAATCGAACCTGACGAGGGCCTCACCCGAGATAGGATTCGGCCAAACCTCCAGCGAGGAGTCCGCCATGTCGCCGCGACATCTCTTCACCGCGTTCACCCTGGTCGCCCTGCTCTCCGTACCCGGCCTCTCCCGTGCCCAGTACGCCGATCAGGTGCTCTGGTACAACACCAGCAACCTCGCCTTCAACGTGAGCGAGCTCATCAACACGATGACGGGCGCGGGCGCCTCGCACATGGACAACACCGACACCTGGCCCGCCGATCTGAGCGCCTACCGGATCGTCTTCATGGTCATCCCCCGCTACGACCTCACCCAGGACCAGGTGGACGACGTGGTGGACTTCGTCGCCGCCGGCGGCCTGCTCGTGAGCGTGGCCGACAACGACAACTACGACGACGAGGCCGACCGGCTCAACGGCCTGCTGACGGTGCTGGGCGTGGACAGCCAGCACACCGACGGCATGTACGACAACACCTGCCCCAAGTACGCGACCATCACCGCCGGCAACCCACTGGTGGACGGCGTCGGGACGCTGGCCTACGCGTCCTCGTCGGACATCGTGGTGGCCGGCGACGGCGAGGTGCTGGCCACCGGGGAGTCGGGGCAGACCCTGCTGGTGTACGAGGACCATGTGCTGCTTTCTTCCGAGTCGGGGATCTTCCATGACTGGTGTGGTCCTGATCCGGGCAACTACACCCTGTACGAGAACATGTTCACCGCCTGGTGCGACATGGACCTCGACGGCGTGGACAAGCCCATCTGCGGCGGCGACGACTGCGACGACGACAACGACGCCGTCCACCCCGGCGTGCCCGAGGTCCTCGACGGCCTGGACAACGACTGCAACGGGCTGGCGGACGACGGGATGGTGGCCGCAGGAGCCGTCATCGTCACCGAGTACATGAAGGACCCGTCCGCGGTCGCGGACGCCTTTGGCGAGTGGTTCGAGCTGTACAACACCACCGTGGACACCGTGAACCTCCTGGGCATGGAGGTCACCGACCTGGGCTCGAACGCCTTCGAGGTCACCACGGATCTGTGGATCGGCCCCGGCGAGACGATCGTGCTGGGCCGCGAGGGCGACACCGGCCTCAACGGCGGCGTGTCCCTGGACTACGTCTACGCCGACTTCACCCTGGGCAACACCGGCGACGACGAGGTCATCCTCACCCTCGGCGCCATCGAGCTCGACCGCATCATCTACGACGACGTGGACTGGCCCGACACCTCGGGCGTGGCCGCGGCCCTGGACCCCGGCGCCCACGACGCCACCCTCAACGACGATCCGGCGAACTGGTGTGACGCCGCCGCGGCCTACGGGGACGGCGACCTGGGCACCCCCAGTGACCTCAACCCCGTGTGCTGCCCCGACGCGGACGCCGACGGCTTCCTCGACGCAGCCTGCGGCGGCGACGACTGCGACGACGCCGACCCGGCCGTGTTCCCCGGCGCCGCCGAGGTGCAGTGCGACGCCATCGACAACGACTGCGATCCCGCCACCGAGGACGACCCCGACGCCGACGGCGACGCCTTCGGCGTCTGCACCGACTGCGACGACGCCGACGCCACCGTCCACCCCAACGCCGGCGAGACGCCGTGCGACGGCGTGGACAACGACTGCGACCCCGCGACCCCGGCGGACGAGGTGGA
>CAZLEO010000146.1:0-18819 GCA_964558555.1 uncultured Rickettsiales bacterium
GACCCGCTCGTTGCCGCCGTACGCCTCGCGGACGTAGCTGATGACCTCCTCGCGGCGGTCCTGGCAGAAG
Source organism: uncultured Rickettsiales bacterium (assembly GCA_964558555.1). GTDB lineage: Bacteria > Myxococcota_A > UBA796 > UBA9615 > CAYRNR01 > CAYRNR01. The sequence goes on from CAZLEO010000146.1 coordinate 71, forward strand.
TCGATGTCCACGTCCGGCATGCTGATGCGCTCGGGGTTGAGGAAGCGCTCGAACAGCAGATCGAAGCGGATGGGATCGATCTCGGTGATGCGCAGGCTGTACAGCACCAGCGATCCGGCGCCCGAGCCGCGCCCCGGTCCCACGGGCACGTCGTGCTCCTTGGACCAGGCCACGAAGTCGTGGACGATGATGAAGTAGGTGGCGAAGCCCATCGACTCGATGATGCCCAGCTCCTCGGCCAGGCGATCGCGGTAGACGGGCTCGAGCGCGGCGAACGCCTCCTCGCCCAGCCGCTCGCGGACCAGCACCAGCCGCTCCTCGAGCCCCCTCTCTGAGATCTCGGTGAGCGCGGCGACGGGGTCCGCGTCCTCCATGCCCGGTCGCGTGGGGAAGTGGTACGTGGGCTTGTCCGGGAACGCGAACTCGCAGCGGTTGGCGATGGCGACCGTGTTGGAGAGGGCCTCCCCATCATCGGGGAACAGCGCCGCCATCTGCGCGGGGCTCTTGAGGTAGAGCTGATCCGAGGGGAAGCGGAACCGGCCCACGTTGTCCAGGGTCTCCTGGCTGCCCAGGCACAGCAACGCCTCGTGGGGGTAGGCGTCGCCCTGCTCGAGGTAGTGCACGTGGTTGGTCGCCACCAGGGGTAGCCCCAGCTCGGCGCCCACCTCCCGCATGCCCTCGTTGGCCTCTCGCTGGCCGTCCCAGCCCACGTCCTGCAGCTCGAGGAACAGGTTGTCGTCACCAAAGGCCCCGGCGAGGAAGCGCGCCGCGTCCAGGGCCTGGTCCCGCTGGCCGCGGGCGAGCTGCGTGGCCACCTCGCCGCGCATGCTCGAGGTGATCGCGATGAGCCCGGCGGCGTGCTCGGCGAGCACCTCGCGGTCGATGCGGGGTACGTAGTAGTACCCCTCCAGGAAGCTGGCGGTCAGCAGGGTGGAGAGGTTGCGGTACCCCTCCTCGTCCCGCACCAGCAGCTGCAGGTGGAAGTTCTCCCGCGGCGTCCCCTTGCGCACGGTCCGGCCGTACGGCGTGAGGTACACCTCCGCGCCGAAGAGCGGGCGGACACCGGCGCCGCGCGCGTAGGCCTGGAACTCCACCGCCCCGTACATGTTGGACTCGTCGGTGAGGGCCACGGCGTCCATTCCCAGGGACGCCACCTTCTCGACCAGGGCCGGTGACTTGATCAGGGACTTGAGCAGCGAGTACTGGGAGTGGACGTGTAGATGGACGAACGAAGATTCAGTCATGGGCTCTGCTGCTGGAGGGTTGCAGCAAGGTTCTGTCAGCATACTGGCCGGGTGTCAACACGCGTGATCGCGTGCAAACGCGGCGCGGTGATTGACGTTGTCCGCCACCCACGATAGACAGGATCATCATGCGAATGCGCTCGATTCTCGTGTTGTTGTTGCTGCTGTGTATGGCGCCCCTGGGCGCGTCGGCCAAGGACCTGCGTGGCCGCTTCGCGGTGGGCTTTACCAACCAGCTCAGTCCGATGACCTCCGCCTCGGTGAAGTTCACCTTCCCGGCCAAGCAGCCCACGGTGAACGTCCAGCTGCAGGGGATCGCCGGCATGGCCCTGTACCGGGCGCGGTCGAACAACGACCAGTTCTTCGCCGGCTTCCGCCTGCTGCTGAGCTTCATCGCCGAGGACAACCTCAACGTCTATGCCGGGGTGGGCGCGGGGTACGCGGGGTTCTCGGACGGCTCCCGCGCGGTGCGCGGTCAGCCCGCCGTGGGCATCGAGTTCTTCCTCTTCGGCCTGGAGAACCTCGGCCTCTCGGCCGAGTTCGGCGTCAACGTGGACGTGGGCATCTCGCCGTCCAGCGGCATCGACGTGGGCACGGGGGTGGGCCCGGACGCCTCCTCCTTCGGGGCCGTGGGGCTGCACTATTACTTCTGAGACCACCCCGGGCCGGCCGACCCCTGCCGCCCTGGCCCTGGACGTGGGCAAGCGCCGCATCGGCGTCGCCGCGACGGATCCCACCGGCTCGCTGGCGCTGGCGGTGGAGGTCCTGAAGCGCACGTCGCCCCGCGCCGACATCGATCACCTCGTGGGCCTGATCGACGACCGCGGGGTCGCGACGCTGGTCGTGGGTATCCCCCTGCGCGAGGATGGCAACGAGGGCCGCGTCGCCCGGGACGCGCGCTTCCTCGCCGCCAAGATCGCCGCGCTGAGACCTGCACTGCAGGTGGTGTTCCAGGACGAGGCGTACAGCACGGTCGAGGCCCACGAACGGCTGGCCGCGCGCGGCATGGACGGACGGCGACAGCGGACGGTGGTCGACGCCGTGGCCGCCCAGATCATCCTCGAGGACTGGCTCGCCGACGGAGCGGCCGCGCGGGGATAGGGCCGACAACGCCCCCTTCACGGGGGAGGTGGAAGTTGCTAGGACTCATGACGATGCGTCGGTCCCTGCTCCTGCTGGTCCTGGTCGCCCTGGCTGCGGCGTCGCTGCCCGCGCAGGCCTACGATCCGAAGCTGCGCTGGCGGACGCTGGAGACCGATCACTTCCACATTCACTACCACGACGGCGGGACCTTCCTGGCCTACAAGGGCGCCCGCGTGTTCGAGGAGGTCCACGCCCTGCTGACGCTGGAGCTGGACCACCAGCTGCCGCGCAAGCTCGACGTGGTCATCATCGACGAGGCGGACGACGCCAACGGCTTCGCCGTGTCCATGCCCTACCCGTCGATCATCCTGTACGCCACGTCGCCCATGTCGCGCCAGTCGCTGCAGGGGTACGACGACTGGCTGTGGGCCCTGTTCGTGCACGAGTACACCCACATCCTGCACATCGACACGGTGGAGGGCTTCAACAAGGTCCTGCGCTTCCTGTTCGGGGGGTACGTCAAGCCCAACCGCGTGGTCCCGGGATGGATGATCGAGGGGCTGGCCGTGCACAGCGAGAGCACGTACACCGGCGGCGGCCGCAACCGCTCGTCGTGGGCCGACATGCTCGTGCGCACGTCCACCCTCGAGGGGGAGTTCCCCGACATCGGCATGGCCGACGGCTACCTCGACGGCTGGCCCGGCGGGCACCTGCGCTACATCTGGGGCGGGCGCTTCCACCAGTACGTGGCCGAGCAGCACGGCCCGGACGCCTGGTCCCGCATGTCCCACGCCCACGGGGCACAGCTGATCCCGTTCGTCCTGCCCGCCAAGAAGGTCTTCGGACAGCGGTTCGCCGACATGTGGAAGGACTGGGAGGTCGAGGTCACGGCCGAGGCGCGCGCGACCGAGCGCGAGATCATGGAGGCAGGCCCGACCGGCTCGCTGCCCCTGAGCGAGCCCCCCGACTGGGCGGCCCGCCCGCTGGTGTCGGACGACGGCGAGTGGATCTACCACGCCTACCGCCACTACCGGGGGCCCGCGACCATCCGTCGCATGCGTGTCGACGGAACCGGCGCGCAGATCCTCTCGCGCCACTGGGACACCCAGGGCATGACCCTGGACGCGGACCGCGGCGTGCTGTACTTCGCCGCGCTGCGGCCCCACGCCATCGACTACAGCCTCTACGACCTGTACAGCTTCGAGGTGGACGGCAAGCGGCCGTGGCGCCGCACGCGCCTCACGCGCGGCGCCCGCGTGCGCGATCCGGACCTGCGTCCGGGGACCGAAGGCGAGCTGGTGTGCGTGGTCAACGGGCTCGGCCAGAACGACCTGGCCCTGTGGACCGCCGGAGGCGGCGTGCGCCGCATCACGGCCAACCAGGACTACACCCAGTACTCCGAGCCGCGGTGGTCCCCCGACGGCCAGAGCATCGCCGTCAGCGCCTGGCTGCCGGGCGGCACTCGCGACATCGTGATCTACTCGCCCGACGGCGAGCTGTTGCACCGGGTGACCCACGACCGGGCCATCGACCTCGAGCCCGCCTGGAGCCCCGACGGCGCGTACCTGCTGTTCTCCAGCGATCGCACCGGCATCTACGACATCTACGCGTACCGCCTCGCCGACGGCGAGCTGCTGCGCGTGACCCGGGTGATCTCCGGCGCCTTCCACCCCCAGGTGACGCCGGACGGCGCCTGGCTGATCTACGAGGGGTACACCGCCACCGGTCCCGATCTACGGCGCGCCGTGTACGACCCGGACTCGTGGACGCCGCACACCCAGACTCCCCCGGCCGCCCCCGTGGCGGCGCTGCCCCTGCCGCCCGAGCAGGAGCAGGCGCTGGCGTCGAAGCGCTACAACCCGCTGCCGTCCATGTTCCCGCCGCGCTACATCCTGCCCGTGGTGGAGTCCCACGGCGGCATCCGCAAGTGGGAGCTGGGGGGCAAGACCGGCGGCCGCGACGTGCTGCGGCACCACCTGTACGGCCTCAACGCCTCGTACCGCACCGACCACCAGCACCTGAACTGGGGCGCGTGGTACGAGCTGGCCGCCCTGCGGCCGAACTTCCGCCTCGGCTACTACACCTACAGCATCGGCCAGGGCGCCATCTGGATCGACCACGACGCCATCCCGACCCAGGTGGGCTCGGAGATCCACGGGATCACGTCCGGACCCGAGACCTACCTGGAGAAGCGGCACCGCCCCTACGTCAAGGTCACCCTGCCGCTGCACGCCCGGCACGATCTGTGGGCCACGTACCAGATGGACTTCCGCTCGGCGTGGACCGATCCGCCCCCCGATTCCTACCTGCCCTACCTGCCGGGGACGGGCAGCTACTCGGGGCTCAAGGTGGGTTACTCGTTCAGCCAGACGAGGTACTACCGCTACTCGTCGAGCCCGGAGGCGGGGTTCCAGGCGGGCATCTCCGCGAACCTGACCTACCCCTGGCTGGGGGCGCGCGCCCAGGACTGGATGGGCCAGCCCATCACCCTGTCCCAGACCGTCGTCTCTGCCGAGGCGCGGGCGTACTTCTCCATGCCCTGGTGGCGCAACCACGTCCTGGCGGTGCGGGGCGCGGCCGGGACGACCTTCGGTGCGCGGATCGACGAGGGGGCCTTCCGGCTGGGTGGATCGTTCTCCGAGGGCTCCTACCTCGGCGAGCCCAGCCGCGGCTACCAGCTCCGCGGGTACCGATCCGGCGCCTTCAGCGGCGATCACCTCGCCCTGCTGAGCCTGGAGTACCGCTTCCCCCTGTTCTTCATCGAGCGGGGCGTGGACACGCTGCCCATCTACGTGCGCGGGTTCCACATGGCGGTGATGTTCGACGTGGGTCAGACCTGGAACGACGGCGCCTTCCCCACGGCGGCCGACATCGCCGCGGGCAGCGCCACGTTGGGCGATCTGTTCGGTGCCTGGTTCGGCAACCTGCGCCCGGGGGTCGGGGTGGAGTTCCGCGCCGACCTCATCCCCCTGTGGAACGGCATGCTGCGCATGGAGATCGGCGTCCAGATGGGCCTGGGAGACGGCGCCCAGAACTTCGGCGCGGATTCGTTCTACCTGCATTTGGGGTCTTCTTTTTGAGTCGACTGTCGACGGTTGACGGTCGACGGTTCTGGTCGACGGTTTTGGGGTCGACGGTTCTTCTTTCTCGAGTCAGTGAACCGTCGACAAACCAACCGTCGACCCAAACCGTGGACAGTCGACCGTCAACCGTCGACCCCTCCCCTGCCCGGGATCCTGGTACGCTCCTTGCTATAATGCCTTGCCGATGACACACCGCTTCCCGATCCTGGCCCTCGCCCTGACGCTGCTCGGCGGCTGCATGGCCCAGGACTTCGCCTCGGAGATGGGGGGCGACCAGCGCGGTCCGTTCCCCAGCACCAGCGCCGACGGCATCCTCTTCGTGGGCACCGACGACACCTTCACCGAGAACGTGTTCGTGGCCGACGCCACGGACCCGTCGTCCGTGCTCAGCCTCACCACCAACCAGGTGGACGAGTGGCCCCAGTCCGGCGAGGAGGAGGAGTACTTCCCCGGGACCCTGCTGTCGGCCACCGCGCCCTACGGCATCCCCGACCCCATGGCCCGCTACGTGGCCTTCGTCACCGTGCCCACCGTGCCCACCGAGCAGCCCGAGGGGCGCGTGTCGCTGGCCGAGGAGTACATGGCGCTGCGCACGAGCCAGTCCATCGTGGGGCTCCAGGAGGTCACGTTCTCGCCCGACGGCGAGTTCCTGCTCCTCACGCTGGTGGACGAGGACAGCGGCGACACGGCCTTGCAGGTGATGGACCCCCGCCAGGACCTGGCCGACCTCAACGTGTGCATCCTCAACGAGGATCTGGGCCCGGCGGCCGTGGACAACCTCAGCTACGAGGGCCGCGGCCGCTCCGCCGACACCATCCTGGTCACCGGCGAGCAGGGCGACCCCAGCGTCGCGGGCATCTGGGAGGTGCCCCTGCCCGACGGCGACGTGACCCTGCTCACCGCCACGCTGGACCGCGACGCCCTCGAGCCCGCCGTCTCCCCCTCGGGCGCCTACGTGGCCGTGGAGCTGTACGACGCGGACGACGCGCGCAGCGACATCGCCGTGTACGACAGCGACGCCGACAGCTGGGACGTCATCACCGCGGACATGCCCCTGTTCGACTACCGCTCCCCCCGCTGGGAGCCCTCCCCCGACCACGGCGAGCGCCTCGTGTTCCTGCAGTACTACGGCGACGGAAACGACGACGTCACCCAGCTGTGCCTGGCCACCCACGACGACGACGACGGCTGGGGTGTGATCACCGCCGACGTGGAGGCCCAGCTCCTCGAGGGCCGCCTCATCTCCAACCCCCGCTGGAACCCCTCCGGCGGCGAGCTGCTGCTGGACTACCGCATCACGGACAATGCGTCCGGCCTCAACGTCGCCGGCCTCGTCGTCTACGACGTGGACGCCAGCTCCGCCGACCTGCTCACCACCGACGGCGAGCCCGAGCTGGCCCACTGGGGCCACGACGGCAACAAGATCCTCATGTGGGACCGCTCCGTCGATACCAACTCCGACACCTCCGAGCGCACCCCCATCCGCATCTACGACCAGGGCACCGGCCGCACCGAGAACGTCTTCGTCGAGGCGTCGGACGGCAGCCAGCAGCTGCTGTACATCGAGTACCCGCTGTTCCTGTACCAGAACACGCTCTGGTACTAGCCGCCGCTACCCGATCCTGAAATCGAACGGCAGCCGCGCCATCAGGCCGCCGGTGCGCAGCTCGGGCTGGAAGAGCCAGCCGAGGGTGGGGAAGCGGGTGTCGAGGCGCAGGGACGTCATCCAGCGCAGCGGGGACCACCAGGGGGCGCCGGGGGGCTGGAGGGTGACGGCGATGAGGGGGCGGTCGTGGCCGGCGAGGTCGGAGGCGGCGGCGACGGCGTCGTGGAAGCCGCCGAGGCCGTCGACGAGCCCGCGATCGAGGGCCTGGCGTCCGGTCCAGACGCGGCCGCGGGCGTGCTGCTCGATCTCGTCGTACTCGGTCTCGCGGCATTGGGCGGCCTTGCCCACGAAGATGTCGTAGAAGTCGGCCATGCGGGCGCGCAGGCGGGCGCGCTCGGAGTCGGTGAAGTCGGCGGAGGTGGAGTAGAAGCCGGCGTTGTCGCCGTAGGAGATGACCTCGCGCTGGATGCCGAGGCGCTCGTAGATCCCCGACAGGTTGATCTTGCCGGCGACCACGCCGATGGAGCCGGTGAGGGTGCCAGGCTGCGCCAGGACGTGGTCGGCGGCCATGGCGATGTAGTAGCCACCGCTGGCCGCCACGTCGCCCATGGACGCGACCACGGGCTTGCGGGCGGCCAGGCGGGTCACGGCGCGCCAGATGAGGTCGCTGGCCTCTGCAGAGCCACCAGGGCTGTCCACGCGCAGCACCACGGCGTCCACCGCGCGCTCCTTGCGCACGGCGTTGAGCATCCGGTTGAGGGTGCGGGCGGTGATGACGTTGCCCTGGTTGGCGCCGCCGGGGGTGCCGGCGAGGATCTGCCCCACCGCAGGGATGACGGCCACCACCGGGGTCCGGCGGGCGCGCCAGCGCCAGCGGTCGATGCGGCGCCGGCGCAGCCAGTAGCGGGCCGCCTTGACGGTCTTGACCTTGCCCAGCCGCTCGCGGATGCGCTTGGCGACGCGGTCGGGGTACACCTCGGCGTCCACCAGCCCGGCCTCCACCGCCTCGTCGGCGCCGAAGGGCCCCTGGCCGAGCAACGCCTCGACACGGTCGCGGTCCATGTCACGGCCGGCGGCCACCGCCGACACCACCTGGTCCCACAGGTCCGAGAAGATCTCCTCGGTGTTGCGCCGCGCCGCCTCGGTGGGGCCGGTGCGCACGAACCGCTCGGCAAAGGACTTGTAGTCGCCCACGGCCTCGAAGTCGGGGTGGATGCCCAGCGCGGCGATCAGCCCCCCGAGGTAGGTGACCTCGGCGCGCAGGCCCACCACGTCCAGGGTGGCCGCCGGCGGCATGGTGATCTCGTCGGCGGCGCACGCCAGCAGGTACTCCCGCAGGCCGCCGGCGACGAGGTTGACGTGTACGTACTTGCCCGCCTCGCGCAGGGCCTGGATGGCCCGCCGCAGCTCCTGGATACGCCCGACCCCCGCGTCCACGTGCCCCAGGTCGATGCGCACGCCGGTGACGCGCCGCTCGCGCGACGCCGACCGCAGCATCGCCGTGAGCTCCCCCACGCTCACCGCCTGCGCCGGCATGAACGGCGGCAGCCGCGGCGCCGCCTCCACCAGCCGCCCGCGGATGCGCAGCCGCAGCACCGTGTCCCGCCGGCGCGGCAAGGCCGGCCACATCAGCGCGATGATCATCGACAGGGGGCGAAACAGCACCAACCGGACCAGCCAGGAGACCATGCCCACTCCTTGCGTTCGAGCACCAAACGTCGTACCACATCAATCTGAACCGCAGCACGAGGGCCCCAACATGGTCACGAACACGCCAGCAGGCAAGTCCAACCCGCTCAGCGAGATGTTCCACCGCGTCTGGCGGACCGTCGCGCTGCCGCTGATGCCGCTGGGCCTGGGTGTCTGGGTCGCCGGCATCGCCCTGAACCAGTACTGGGTCATCGTCGGCGGGACGCTGACCCTCGCCGCCGGCGCCTACAAGTTCACGGATCGCTGATGACTGCGCCCCTGACCGATCAGGAGATGGAACTCCTGCGCCGCATCGCCCAGGCCCAGGAGGAGGATCTCGTCGGCTTCTGCATCGAGATGGACCAGATCCCGGGCGAGCACTTCTCCATCGACGACTTCGTCGACACCCTCTTCGACGGCCTGGTGGACATGGCCCGCACCGAGGGGCTCCCCCTGACCAAGTACGACGCCGACGACCTGTCGCGCTTCGACGAGCGCCAGCTCGCCGGCTTCTCCGCCGCCCTGGGCGTCCGCGCCAACCCCGCCGACGGCAAGGCCAAGATCATCGGCAACCTCATCGCCAAGATGCGCAAGGTAGGCCGGCGCCTGCCGTCCAAGAGCCAGATCCCGATCTTCCTGACCTACTTCCTGCCCGCGCTGGTCCGGCACCTTTCCGGAACGTAAGACCCCCTCTTCCACGGCAAACGGATCTGTCCCTGGGTTGGGATTGTGAGGTTGTGGGGAAGAAGGTCGGAGGGTCAGCCGGCGGGAGGTCCGATCACTCGGCCGTCATCCACAGCTTGAGCTTGTAGGCCTCACCGGCGGGGCCGGAGTAGCCGACGGTCCAGGCGTAGCACTCGGTGCCGGCGCCGACGGGCACGACGGAGGTGCCGATCTCCGGCTTGGACAGGTCCACCGTGTCGCCGGACATGACGTACCAGTTCCACGGATTGAACTCGTCACCGAAGTAGCAAAGCATGTACCAGTCCATGTCGCCGCTCTCGGTCTCCCAGTCCAGCTCACCGTTGATGTAGCCGGCCTCCTGGGTGACGAAGTGGTACGTGTCGTTGTCGCCGTCCCAGGTGTCCTGGACGATGGTCTCGAACGTACCGAGCACGCGGTCCATGTAGCCGTCGGTGCTGATGACGCCGGGCAGGTCCTGGGCGCAGTCGCCCCAGGTGGACTCGGAGGTGGAGATGTTGCAGTCGTTGGGCTCGAGGTCCGTGTAGGTGAGCCCGAACAGCGGCGGCATGAGGTGGTCGATGTAGATCTGGGGCATGCCCGACGGCACCAGCGTGCCGCCCTCGCCCAGCCAGTCCTGGTCCATGTCCCACGAGACCTGCTCGGGAACCGCGGACAGGTCCATCTCCGCCGGAGCGGTCATGCAGATGTCGCCGCTGGCCACGCCCGTGGCGTTGAGGGTCGCGAAGCTGCCGGCGTAGAGCCAGACCCGGTCGATGTCCGAGGCCACCTCGTAGTAGGTGATCAGCTCGTAGTTACCGGGAGAGACGTCGGGGTCGGTGTCGTTGCAGTCACCGAGGATCTCGGCGTAGCCGTCACCGTCCGCGTCGTCGGCCAGGTCGGGATCCTCGACGTACTCGCCCATCGACTCGATGGGAGAGCAGCCGCCGTCGGGGCAGTAGTACTCGAAGTTCTCGTCGATGCCGTCGTTGAGCAGACCGGAACGGTCGGCGTCGCAGTCGTTGTCCTTGCCGTCGCGGTAGTCGAAGCAGCGCTCGTCCTCGGGGCACGGATGGATGGTCGGGTCGGCGTCGTTGCAGTCCTCGTCGGCCAGGGTCCAGCCGTCGCCGTCGTTGTCCGTGGGCCACTCGGGCGCGGCCGGACCGGCGGAGTCGTCGTCGTCGCCGATGCTGGGATCGTTGTCCACCAGGCCGTCGCAGTTGTTGTCCTTGCCGTCGGGGAGGAGATCGGCGCCGAGGTCGTCGCCCATCTCGATCTCGTTGAGCAGGGTGGAGTAAATATGCGGGTCGGTGTCGTTGCAGTCACCGTCGTACTCGGACTGGCCGTCGCCGTCGTCGTCGATGCCGTCGAGGCCGTTGTCGGCCCAGCCGTCACAGTCGCCGTCCACGCCGTCACCGTGGTTGTCCGGCCAGCCGGGGCGCACGGTGGGGTCGTTGTCGTCGCAGTCGCCGTCGGCCACCCGGGCGCCGTCGCCGTCGGTGTCGTTCTCGGAGATGCCGCGGTCGGTCAGGCCGTCGCAGTTGTTGTCCTTGCCGTCCTCGAGCTCCGGGTCCACGAACACGTCGGCGATCACCTCGACGGACTGCACGATGTACATGTCGAAGGTGGCCCAGTGCTGGTAGGTCTCGGGGTCGTCGTTCCACTCGAGGATGGACGTGCCGCTGACCGGGTTGCCCAGGTTGTCCACGTCACTGCTGACGTAGGCGCCGACCAGGACCGGGTCCATGCCGGCCCAGTAGTCGTCGTCCTCGGGCTCGCCCTGCTCGTTGGGCTCGATGCCGCGCATGACCAGCGTGTAGCTGCCGTCGTACCCGTCGGCGAGGCCCTTGGCGGCGACCTCGACGAAGACCTCGCCCTCCTCCTCCACCTCGACGGTGAAGGTCTCGAAGCCCAGGGAGCCCTCGGCCGCCTGCACCTGAGCGCCGGCCACGTCGAGCTGGTAGATGTCCATGTCGGTGAACTGGTCCTCGGTCCACGACAGCGTGAACGTGACCTCACCGTCGAGACCCGACGTGAACTGGTAGACGTCGGTGTCGCTGGCGTCCGAGCCCGCCACGAGCGCGCCCTGGATCACCACGTAGCGGTAGCCCACGTAGTCGACGAACTCGGCGCCCTCCACCGTGTTGTTGGCGGACTCGTCCCCGGCCTCGATCTCCACGTAGTCCAGGGGCGGGATGATCGCCACACCGAGGATGTGGCGGTTGTCGATACCCGACTCCTGTCCGAGGCACGCTGCGAAGAGCGCCACGGGGAGGAGCAGGGGGAGGATGTTGCGAATGGTGATGTTCCTCATGTCCTTGTCCTCCCGGCCTAGAAGTGGACCCGCAGGCCGAATCGGACCTGCCTGGGGAACTGGCGACGGTAGGGTTGGGCGAAGTAGGAATCGCCGTTCTCGTCCACGTAGACGTCACCGTTGGAGTCGGTGGCGCTCTGGAAGACGCCGAGGATCTCGCGGCTGCCCAGGACGTTGTCGAACATCACGACGAGGTCGATCTGGGTGGCGACGATGGTGAACTTGACCGTGGCGCGCAGGTCGAGGGACGAGTAGGCCGGCAGGCGGTAGCTGATGCCCCGGCGCTCTCGCAGGTCGTACGTGCCCTGGAAGTAGTTGTTGTAATAGTACTTGTTGAACGGCGAACCGGACGCGAACTCGTAGACGAACCCGAAGCCGTAGCCGATGGAGAATTTCTCCGTGACCTTGAAGCGCGACGGGTTGTCGTACGCGCCCTGGAACTTGATCACGTGGGGGCGGTCGATGCCCAGGATGCCGTTCTCGTACCAGCGCTGCATCGGGTGGTCGAAGTCACCGGAGAAGAGCGACGACGTGTTGCCCTCGGTGCGCGAGTAGGTGTAGCTACCCAGCAGCTGCAGGTTGTCGCTGAGGTTCTTGCGGACCGTGAACTCCCACGCGTAGTAGTTGCGGTAGCCCTCGGCCGGCGTCCTCATCCGGTACATGATCGAGTCCACCCCGGAACGGTTACCGATGACGTTGGTGCCGTCGCCGTTCCAGATGAGGTTGACCTCGTCGTCCTCGTACCAGTTGTGATACCAGCGGTGGATGTAGGTGATGTCCGCGGCGAGGTCCTTCTGGATCTCGCGCTCGAACCCGATGACGAACTCGTCGGTGTTCGCCGGCACCACGTCGAAGTGGGCCAGGTCCGGGGTCGGCGTGGACGCCCGGGAGCCGTCCGTGTTCCAGCGGTGGTTGGCGGAGTCCCAGTTGTAGTACTCGGCGGACAGGTTGTTGCGGTTGACGAAGCCCGCGACCTCCAGGTAGCCGCTGTCGATGTACTTGTTGTAACCACCGTGCACGCGGGACTTGCGGTCGTTGAAGGGGTCCCACGAGAAGTTGAGTCGCGGCGAGGCGTTGAAGAAGTTCAGCACGGTCTCGGCCGAGTCGTTCTCCAGGTTGCCCCAGTCGAAGCGAACACCCGGGCGCAGGGTCAGGTTGTCCCACGGACGCCAGATGTCCTGGACGTAGGCGCCGATCTTGCGGCCCTTCTGGCGGTAGGGCTCGAGGTTGATGATGACCGCGCGCTGCATGTTCGTGTAGTTGTCGATGTCGTTGAGCTCTTCGTTGCTGTAGAGCCCGTTCTCATCGGCGTCGGTCGGGTAGGACCACACGATCTCGTTGCTGTTGTACTTGTACTGGTAGTCGGTCCACATCCAGGTGAGATCGACACCGGCGCCCAGGTTGTGGGTGCCCAGCAGGTCGAAGTAGGCGTCGAAGTCCGCGGAGATGGTGAAGTTGTACCGCAGGTCGTTGTAGTAGCGGCCCCAGGAGCCGTGGTCGAAGCCGCCGGCCCAGGCGCCCCAGATGGGCGTGACCTGCATGTCGGGATCGGCGCAGGAGTTGTCGTCGTTCCACTCCTTGCAGTCGCGCCACTCGTTCGGAGTGATGCGAATGTAACTCTTCTGGAAGTACGCCTGCGCGTTGAACAGGGTGAACGCCGACGGCGTCCAGTCCCAGATGGCGTTGACGAACCAGCCACCCTGATACCAGTCGGCCTCGGCGTCCGGCAGGGCCCAGATGCTCTGCTCGGAGTTCTCGATCTTGGTGGGGTTGGTCGCCACCGAGACGGCCAGCTTGTTGGTGTAGCTGATCTGCCAGGTGAGCTTGCCGAACAGGTAATGGCTCCGCCACTTGCGCGGATGCACCGGGAAGCGCGACAGGTCGCGACCGGTGTCCAGGGCGGGCAGGTTCAGCGAGTTGTAGAAGTCGATCTGGTAGGCGACCGCGAACCACAGGTGGTCCTTGACGATGGGGCCACCGAGGTAGGCCGACAGGCTCAGGGCCTCGACCTCCTGGATGTCCTCGGCCAGGAACGCGTCGTGGCTCTGCAGCGCCGAGGTGGTGTACTCGGCGTAGAAGTCGCCCTCGAAGCGGTTACCACCGGACTTGGTGGTGACGCTGATGATGCCGCCCAGGGCCTGACCGTACTTGGCGTCGAAGGCGCCGGTGACGACCTGGATGTCCTGGATGGCATCGAAGTTGAAGTTCATGGAGAAGGTGTTGGTCACCACGTCCGTGGTGTTCACCCCGTCCACGTAGTACTGGTTCGACTGGGACGTCGCACCGTGGACGTTGGGGTTGGCACCGCCGGTGACGCCCGGGAGGAACTGGATGACGTCCTGGTAGGAGCGCCCCGTGGGCAGCTCGCCGAGGAAGTCGTGCGACAGCGTCTCACCGACGTCCGTGCGCTCCGTGTCCACCGTGGGGCGGCGGTCGATGATCTCCACCGTCTCGCCCATCTCGGGGAGGTCCATCACCAGCTTGAGGCTGATGGTACGACCCGTCTCCACCACGAGTCCGCGGCGGATGATGGTCTTGTACCCCTCCTTTTCGCAGGTCAGCGTGTAGGGACCGGCAGGCAGGTTGGGGAACCTGAACCGTCCGGTGTCGTCGCTGGTGGCCTGCCGGATACCCATCAGGGAGGGGGACTCGATACGGATGGTCGAGCCCGCGATGGGCACGTCCTCCGTGGTGACCACCTCACCCTTGATGGTTCCAGCCGTGGCCTGCGCCCAAGCGACCGTCGCGGGGAGGAGGAGGAGGCTCGCGAGCACTCCTCCGAGGACCGCAGGGATGTACTTCCGCATCAGGTTGACCTCGACTTCATGACCTTGGCCCCCAGCGTACGAGACACACCGGTGGCCAGTGGAAAAAACATCCAGCTTTCCTACCAGTCGGATCGGGGGGTGTCAAGGCAGATGGGGGTTTGTCATGAGGATGAAAAACTTCGTCTACCGATCTGGTTATTTCCAGTGATCTCAACTAGTTCCGGCGGATAGCACCTTGACACACGGCAGAATGGGTGAATAAGTACGACCGGTCGAGCCGCGCCCGTGCACGCGTATGGGCGACACCCGGAGAGGGGGAGGCTCGGAGAGGCAAAACATGGCGACGACGATGGAATGTCCCCAGTGCGGAGAGGAGATCCTGGCCTCCGCGACCAAGTGCAAGCACTGCTTTGCGGACCTCACCCAGGACGAGACCAAGGGCAACCGCCGGACGATCGTCGGGCTGGTACTCTTCCTCGTGGCCCTCGTGGTCATCGGCATCGGCGGGATCCGGTACGTCTACGGCACGCCCTCCCTGGCCAGCGTGACCATCGACGAGGGGACCCACTCCATCGTCATGATCTGGTCGCACTACAGCGAGGAGCCCACCACGCGGCGCATCGACTTCGAGGATGTGGCCAAGGTCGAGTACCTCACCGGCTCCACGATCATCGGCGGCAACTTCTGGTCGGTCCACGTGGTGCTGCAAGACGGCGAGAAGGTGCGCCTGAACCACTCGACCAAGGACCCCCTCAAGGGGTACGCGGAGACCGTGGCGGCCAAGACCGGGGCGCCCTACGTTCCCATCAACAAGACCCGAGGTGGGCGCGGGTTCTTCGGCGGCGGTTGATCCCGGGCCGTCCGGCTCGCCCCCGTTTGTCATCCCCTTCAATTTCATTACACTGACCTCCCCGCTGGGAGGTGCTGTGTCCGACTCGACCCCCGTGTCCTTCGGTCCCTACGCCGAGGGAATCCCCGCGCGCGCCCTGCTCGGCGCGCCGATCCGGGACCTGGAGCGCTCCTTTCTATTTGAAGCAACGGGCGCGCGTATGAGGCGGATGGTCGGCGACGACCGGCTCTACGTCTCCACCCACACCGACTTCCAGGTCCACGTGGACGCCGGGCGGGGCGTGACCTCCCTCATCGCCACGCTGCTGCCCCCCGATCGCCCCGTGGACGGCGCCTGCTTCGGCTACACCGCCCGGCGCACCGAGGACGACGCGGACGTGCCCCTGGACTACGCCTGGGCCCTGCTGCTGCAGCTGGCCCACGAGGTCTTCGCCTTCCCGGCGGCCGAGGCCGCGGCGCTGCTGAGCAACATCTACCGCGAGGGATACCTGCCCAGGACCGTGGGCAACGTCCACCTTTCGCACATGGCGGGTTCGCGTTTTGGCGGCGGGGACAAGGCGCTGTGCCTGCTCGCCGAGCTGATGGAGGAGGCGTGATGAAGGCCAGGATCATCGGCACGGTCGCACCCCTGACGGTGGTGCTGATCGCGTTTTGCTGGCTCTCGTGGATCCGTGGACCCCAGCCCGACCTCGGCCCGGCCCCGGGCGGCGCCGAGGACACGGCCGGGGCGCTCCTGCAGGCCGTCAAGGCCTACTCCGAGGGCCGGATCGAGGAGCCCGGCGAGGTGGACGGCACGTGGTACGTGACCGCCTACACCCACGACGGCCGCCGCCCGGTCACCGCGCGGGTGGACGGCTCCATCGAGGTGTGGGCCGCCCCCATGAAGCGCCTGCGCAACCCCCGGTTCCAGGTGGATCTGGCCATCGAGCCGGCGCCCGCCGCCCGCACCGCCTTGCGGGGCCGCGGCCTGGACGTGGGGCTCGACGGCTGGATCGAGGACGACGGCACGGTCCACCTGCCCGTGGAGTTCCTGCTGGAGGGCAAGCGCAAGCACCAGCTCGCCACGTTCATCGACGAGCACCCGGGGCGACCCCTGCGCACCTTCGCCTGGGTCGCCACCGCGGCGGGTGAGCCCGTCCGCATGATCCGCCACTCCATCGACCCCGGCGAGCTCACCCCGGCGCTGCTGCGCGAGCGCTGCGACCTCGGCGGCGACTACCTCGCCGATCACGTGGGCCGCCGCGGCCGCTACGACTACGCCTGGAAGCCCCGCAGCGGCAAGCTGGGCAGCGGGTACAACCTGCTGCGCCACGCGGGCACCACCTACTCGCTGTACCAGCTGTACAACGTCACCGGCCGCGAGAACCACTACGAGGCCGCAGGCGAGGCGCTGGAGTACCTGCGCCGCAAGCGCCACTTCGCCGAGGACGACCCGAGCCGCTGCTTCGAGGTGGCCGGCCAGAAGGTCAAGCTCGGCGGCGCCGGGCTGACCCTGCTGGCGCTGGTGGAGCAGGCCATCGCCAAGCCCGACGAGGCCGAGTGGGAGTGGATGCACTGCCTGGCCGAGCACATCGTCCACGAGACCACCGAGTCGGGCTACATGGAGTCGTTCTACACCGACAACGGCCGGTTCAAGTGGAGCGACCACAAGTCCATCTACTACCCCGGCGAGGCGCTGCTGGGCCTGGTGCGGCTGTACGAGATCGACCCCAACCCGCGCTGGCTGGACACGGCCGTGCGGGGCACGGACTTCCTGGTCCACAAGCGGTGGAACTCCCTGGGCCTGGAGCTGCAGATCCCCCCCGACGCCTGGTTGATCCAGGAGCTGGAGGTCCTGCACCGGCACGTGCCCGACCCGGCGTACGCCGAGTACGCGTTCGCCATCGGCGACGTGCTGACGCGCACCCAGCTGGTGGGCGAGGACACGCCCCCGGACCTGCATGGCGGCCGCGTCTCGGTGCGCTTCCCCCACGTCATCTCCACCGGTTCGCGCGGTGAGGGCATGACCGCCGCGGCGCTCCTCGAACGGCGCGTGCGGCCGGGCGAGACCTTCTTCCTCGACCGCCTCGAGGCCAACAGCTACTACGCCCTGCGCAACCAGTACACCGAGCCGATGCTGTTCGGCATGCGCCGGCCCCACCGCGCCCTGGGGGGCTTCCGCGACGCCCCGGACGCCCCGGAGATCCGCATCGACGGCGTCCAGCACAACCTGTCGGGCCTGATCGGGCTGATCCGGCTGCTGGAGGAGACGCCATGACCGCGCGCAAGTGGCCCGTCAACCTCGCCGCCGGCCTGCTCATCGCCGCCTCCATCGGCGGCATCGTCGGCCTGAACCTCGCCCTGGTGTACAAGCTCGACAAGTGGGACGCCCTGCCGTTTGCTCTGCTGACCCACACCGCCCTGCTGTCCGCGGTGGCCGCCGCAGGCCTCACCTGGCGCCGTGGGCACGTGTCGCTGCGCTACATCGCCCGCACCCTGGCGGTGGTCACGGTGGCCGTGTGGCTGCACACCTGGGTCGGCCCCATCCAGGACCTCGTCGCCTGGATCTCGATCCACTGGTACCTCTGGCTGGAAGTCTGATTCACAGATGCGTACGGTCCTGCTCGGGGACGCCCACCTCACGCCGTCCAAACCCGAGGCACACGACCGCGCCGTTCGCTTCATCGACCGCATCGAGGCCGACCGCCTCTTCGTCATGGGCGACCTGTTCGACTTCCTCGTCGGCCTCGCCGACACCCCCACCGGCCACGCCGCCGCCGTCCTCGACGCGCTGCACGCCGTGGCCCGCCGAGGCATCCACGTCACCTACCTCGAGGGCAACCACGACTTCCACCTGGCGCCACTGCTCGGCCCCGATATCGAGGTCTGGCCCGACCCCGGCGACGCCCGGCTCGGTCCCCTGCGCGTTCACCTCGCCCACGGCGACGAGATCCAGCGCCGCGATCTGGGCTACGCCCTGCTACGCCCCGCCGTGCGCACCGACACCTTCGCCGCAGCGGTCCGGCTCGTCGGCCCGCGGGTCGTACACACCCTGGGCCGGCGGTCCGCCCAGACCAGCCGCAACATGCGCGCGGGTCGGTCACGGAACTGGCGGGCGGAGAAGCTGCGGTACGTGAAGCGGCAGGTGTCGCGGGGGACGGATCTCGTGGTGCTGGGGCACAGCCATCAGCTGTTCCACGAGCCGGTCGGCGAGGGCTGGGTCGTGCAGGTGGGGCGGTTCGATCAGCGGGATCAGCACGTGGTGATCGAGGGGACGCGGGTGCAGCTGAAGGAGGGGGATCGGGTGATGGTGGAGGGGGAGGTGGGGAGGGGGTGATCACCCCTCTCTCGTTACGCCCGGCCCCCGCCGCACCGCCTTATGGCCGCGCCGTTGCCCCGGCCACGGGGCCACCCCCCCCCCCCCCCCGCCCCCGACCGGGGGGGGCCCACAAC
>CAZLEO010000146.1:18829-23444 GCA_964558555.1 uncultured Rickettsiales bacterium
CTCTCTCGTTCCGACGGTCCCCGTCGGAACGTCTTTCTGCCGGCGCTTTGCGCCGGTCAGGGGAGCTCGCCCACCACCACGCCGTCCCAGTACGTGTCTGGACCATAGAAATCATGATAGTAGTGCCCGGTTCCCGTGACCCGGACCTCAGAGTAGTACGTACCTGAGTCGGAGATCCAAACGAGCGCGCCGTCGATGTAGTAGTAGGTGTCGACGCTCGTGCGGCGGAAGGTCAGACGGTGCCACCCCTCGGTTCGCGGCACTTCGGTGTCGAACCAATCACCACCATTCGTTCGACAGCCGTAGGTGACCACGTTCGGGTCGTACCAGCCTATCTCCACACCGGGCTGCCCTGTCTCGCTGAGATAGAACATTGCACCAGTCCCGTCGTCCAGAGAGTCGTACATCAGCACCTGCGCGAAGACCTCTGTGCCCCCGACATCCGTGTCATGGATGATGTTGGTCTCTCCAGGATAGTCGACCATGCCGGCGGACTGGCTTCCGCAGATGGCGTGTGCGTCATACAAGGTCAGGTCGCCCTGCGCGTTGGTCCCCCACCCGTTCTCTCCGTTCACCGTCTGGCCGACCACGCCGTCCTCGAACGAATCCTCGAACGTAGGGGTAAGCCAGCTGGGCTCATCACAGGGTGACGCAGCCGGGACGCCGTAGACCAGGGATAGCAGGTCGGCGGCCTGGTAGGTACCCAGTGCCAGGTCGACCGCGCCGTCCTCATCGAAATCCGCCCCGACCATCCCGTACCCCGCGCCAGCCCCGACTTCGTGGGACAGGTAGTTTTCGAACGTCCCGTCACCTCGACCGAAGAGGAAAGTGACGTGATTCGATGGTGTCGGAAACGCCAGATCCAGGGTCGAGTCGTTGTCCAGATAGTCGCAAACGATCTCCCGGACCGGATCCTGGAACGCTGCGTAGGACGCGCCTGCCGAGAAGTCGCCAGTCCCCTCGCCCATGTAGACGTACACCACGTCTTGAACCCCACGGGTTGCCGCGAGGTCGAGGTGTCCGTCGGCGTCCAGGTCGCACAACTTGATCCTGGAATGGACGTCAGCGCCGTGGTTTGTGCTCCAGCCCACTGTGAAGCCGAGCGCACCATCTCCGAGCAGGGCCTCGATACGGTCCACCATGGAGACCACGAGGTCCAGGTTTCCATCCCCGTCCAGATCGGCGCTTTCCAGTTGCGCTGCCTCGCCGACGACGCCGTCGCCAGTCACCGGGAGGGTCGTCGTCGGCGCTTGGAAACCATCATTCCCGTCCCCGGGCGAGATGGTGACCGTAGCCGGACTCGTCGGGAAAACGCAGACTAGGTCGAGCAGCCCGTCATCGTCCCAGTCATCGACGAGGATGTCCTTGAGATAGGTGCCTGTGGCCACACCGTTGGGCGCACAGACATAGCTCGTGGCTCCCCGAACCAGGTTCCCCGCGCCATCGCCGATCAGCACACGAACCGACTCCGTCCTCTGGTCTGCGGCCACGATGTCCAGGTGGTCGTCTCCGTTGATGTCCACGAGTTCGATCTCAGCAACCTCATCGAACACGTCGTCGAGATCCACGTCCACCGACAGGGTGAAGTTGCCCTCGCCATCGCCGACGAAAACGGCCACGTGATTCCAGCCGGTCGCCCCCAGGCTCATCGCCAAGTCTGCGTGATCGTCCTCGTTGAAGTCGCCTGTCTGAATGTAGTTCACGTGGCCCGAGTTGTTTCCGAAGACCTCCATACCCACATAGGCGCCGAAATCCCCAGATCCAGCCCGGCACAGCGAGTCACAGCCGTCGCCGTCCACCGCGTTCCCGTCGTCGCACACCTCGCCCGCGTCCAGGACGCCGTTGCCGCACGAGCAGCCAACCCCGCCCTCGTCGATCTGGCCGTCGCAGTTGTCGTCCAGTCCATCCCCGCAGAGTTCGACGGCGTCCGGGTTGATATCGTCCTCCATGTCGTCGCAGTCGTACCCACCGCAGAGGTCGTCGAACCAGCCGTCGCCGTCCACGTCCCAGCAATCGCAGCCGGTCGTCGGATCATTGGACGCGTCCCGGTCGTCGCAGTCCCAGTCGTCGGCCTGATAAGCGTCGTAGTCATAGGGACCGGGTTGCCACCACTCGAAGTAGCCGTCGAGGTCGAGGTCCCAGTCGTCGGCCAACGCGCCGCCGTAGGCGCCGATGTCCGAAGTCGATCCATCCGGGTCCTGGATGCTAGAGTCGCCTGCGTCTACTAGGGCGGATGTCGATGAGAGGTGGAGATCCCAATCGAGGTCCGGGTCGAAATTCTCGCCGTCGAGGAACTCTGGATTCTCGGAGATGTTGCCGTAGACGCCGCTCGGCAGGTAGTCCTCGGGGCTGTTCCCCCAGACGTTGCAGTAGTGGAACTCGGGAGAACCCGCGTTGAGGACGACACCGCCCTGGCCCCCGGCGTTGCCAGAGACGTTCACGTTAGTCAGCACCGGATCCGAACCGCCGCAGTCGAACTGGATGCCACTACCGTCTGTCGATCCGCCCGTCGACTCGTTCCCGACGACGTGTGCGTTTTGAAGAGTGCCTGACGCATCACAATCGAAGTAGACACCGCCGCCCATGTGCCCGCTGTTGCCGGCGACCACCAGGTTGGAGAGCGTGACGGGGCCCGTGTGCACGCTCATCCCGCCGCCGTACTCGCCCGTGTTCCCGACGATGACGGCGTTCGTCAGTTCCGTGTCCACGGAGTAGTGGATGAACAACCCTCCCCCGTGGACACTGGCCGTGTTGTCGGAGACGACGATGTTGCTCACGGACGAGGAAGAGTCCTCCAAGTACAGTCCTCCACCGCTGCTCGCGCTGTTCCCCTCGACACGGAGATCGAGCAGCGTCGGGTCAGCAGAGAAGACGTAGACACCCCCGCCGTTTGTGGCGTCACCGCCGGTCAGGGTGAATCCGTCAAGAACGGAGTCGACGCCCTCGGCATTGGCGAAACGCACGACCGAATCCGCTGCATTGCCATCGACAACCGTCGCTTCGGCGCCGTCCACGCCAAACACGTGCACGGCCCGGCCCACGAAGTCGATGTTCTCGCGGTACGTCCCGGTCCGGACACAGATCATTTCCCCATCGTCCGCAGCCTCGATTGCAGCCTGAACCTGCAGATGATCGTCGGGCACGTGAGCATCGCATCCCAGGCACCCGTCGTCCTCCACACCGTCGCAGTCCTGGTCCACTCCGTCATCGCAAATCTCGGTTTCACCTGGGTGCACGTCGGGATCATCGTCGTCGCAGTCGCCCCCACACTCGGTGTACCCGTCGCCGTCCCCATCCTCGTTCGCGCAGGCGCACTCCTCGACCCAACCGGCGTCGGCCTCGTCTTCGTGCGCGATCACGTAGACGTTCTGACCGTCGTTACCCGGGATATCGGCTCCCTCGTCCATGTGTAGGAGCAGCAGGGTATCGTCGTCAGTGGCGAACCGATACTCCGGGACGAATGGCCCGTCCTGGGGGTGGTATCGAGCCACGGATGATACACGCACCTCGTCGATGACCGCCGGGAGGTAGCCATCGTCGTCGTCGTGGGGCGTCCTGCCGATGTACAGCGGTTCGCTGCTGGCCGAGACGAGGTCGCCCTCGTAGGCCTCCTCCGTGCCGACGGCATGGCCGTCGACATAGATGACGTACGTGGTGCCGTCCCACGTGCATGCGATGTGGTACCAGGTGTTTCGTTCGAATACGAGGGCGTGACCGGCGTCGTTCTGGCCCACGTGGTTGCCGTAGACGTCCTCGACCTGGACCTCCCCACGGAACTCCCCGGCGGTGTGGCGCAGGGACCATACATTGGAGAGCACGGTGCCTTCCAGATAGAAGAAGATGGAATCGCTGTTCTCGTCCAGATCCACGGTCGGCATGAACCACATCTCGGCGGTGAGCTCCGCCAGCCCGGCAAACGTCGACGGGTCGTTGGGATCAGTCTCGTCCACACTGAGCGCGTCGTCGTTCCCATCCAGCTCGAATCCCGAACAGTCCGCCAGGTCCTCGCCGTCGCAGTCCTGGTCTATACCGTCACCGGCGACTTCGGGAGCCCCCGGGTACACATCCGCGTCAGCGTCGTCGCAGTCCCCGTCCGCGCACTCGTCGTACCCATCCCCGTCGTCGTCCACCTCGTCGTCAGCCGGAGCGCCGTCGCAGTCGTTGTCCACCCCATCGCACAGCTCCACGGCACCAGGGTAGGTGTCGTGGTCGCCGTCGTCGCACTCCTCGCAGGCGAGCCAGCCATCCCCGTCGAGGTCGTTCTCGTCCGGCGCTAGAGCGCCATCACAGTCGTTGTCCAGGCCGTCGCACTGCTCGGCTGCACCAGGGTAGGTCAAGGCATCCGCGTCGTCGCAATCCTCGCACGCGAGCCACTCGTCGCCGTCGTCATCGACCTCATCGGGATCAGCGGCACCGTCACAGTCGTTGTCCAAGCCGTCGCAAATTTCGGTGGCCCCCGGATACGTCAGGTCGTCCGCGTCGTCGCATTCCTCGCACGCCATCCAGCCATCCGCGTCATCGTCCACCTCGTCGGGGCCGGCGGCGCCCTCGCAGTCGTTGTCCAGGCCGTCGCAAAGCTCGTCCGCGCCCGGGTAGGTGATCACATCAGCGGCCG
>CAZLEO010000147.1:0-23345 GCA_964558555.1 uncultured Rickettsiales bacterium
GTCGACCCACAAACCGTCGACCAGAACCGTCGACCGTCGACCGTCGACCGTCGACTCCCGAAGCTCAGCTTCGGCTCGGCTCCCTAGGAGCCGAAAAAATTCAGCGTCTTGTCGAGGTTCTCGTCGAGGCCGGGGCGGTAGTCGTCGGCGTCGTCGCCGAAGGATCGCTCGACCTTGGCGCCCTGGGGGTCCACCACGAAGGTGCTGCGCTTGCCGTAGTGCTTGTTGAAGCTCACCCAGAAGCTGCGCCCCTCGTCGTCCTCCATCTTCACGTGGGCGAGGCTGGCCTCCTCGGACTCGGACAGGGGCCGCTTGCACTCGGGGCAGTAGAACTCGAACTTGGCGCCCTCGCGCAGGGTCACGCCGGTGGCGGCGAGACGTCCGTAGACGCCGAGGCCGGAGGGCAGGAACACGTCGGTGTTCACCGAGAAGGTGGGGGCGTCGAGCCGGCCGCGCAGACGGATGATGGGACCGTTGCCGGGGTTGAGGTCCGCGTCGCAGTGGGGACAGGTGAAGCGGTTGTACACGGGGCCGTTCGCCAGAGCCATCTTTCCTCTCCTGACCTCGCCTCGGTGGCGAGAGGGAAATCATCATCGCGATCCTGCTGTCCGAGGACAAGTGGAAACGTTCAGGGTACCCGGACCTCCACGAACAGGGGGAGGTGGTCGGAGACGTGGGTGAGATCCGTCAGCACCCGCGCGGAGACGACCTCGATGCCGCCGGAGACGAACACGTAGTCGAGGGTCCGGTCGGGGGTGTCCGCGCCAAAGGGCAGGTACGTCCCCAGCTCACCCGGATGGTCCGGCTGTTCCCGGACGTCGAAGGCGGACCGCCGGCCTCCCTCGAACAGCGCCGCGATGGGGTTGACCTCGTCGTAGAGCTCGGCGTCGTCGCCCAGCCGGGACGGATCGTCACCCGGGGGGAGCATGTTGAGATCGCCGGCGAGGATCCAGGGGTGCCCGCCGGCATCGAGCTCGTCGAGCAATGAATCCAGCACGGCGACCTGCCGTGCGAGGGTGCCGTCGCCGCGGGAGAAGGCGGACAGGTGGGTGTTGAGCGCCACCAGCGGAGGACCCTCCTCGCGCGGGATCTCGGTGACGAGCACGGCTCGCCGCAGGTTGAACAACCGGCGGTGGAGGGGCTCGTCGAGCAGGGGGAGCTGGTGGCGGTGGCAGGCGCCCAGGGCCGGTCGGGCGAGGGTCGCCAGGTTCATGTCCACGCGCCCGAGGTGGTCGCCGGGAGGGTGGGGTACGTAGGGCGCGCGGTGGTAATGGGCGCTGGTCCAGCGCGGGAACGGCGTGAGCCGCAGGATGCCGGCCAGCTGGTCCCGGCGGCCGGTACGCTTCGAGTTGCGGTCCACCTCCTGCAGCAGGACGAGATCCGGATCGTGGGCGCGGATGCCCGACGCCACGGCGGCCACCATGTCCGCCACGTCGCCCGCAGGAACGTGTACGGCGTCCCCTCCGTCGTAGAAGAACTGGTGCTTACGGGAGCCGCAGTACTGGATGTTCCACGAGAGCACGCCGAGGGTCTGGGATGGCGCCAGGGGCGCGGCGTCGCCGTCCTCGCCCACGGGCAGCGGCTGGACCTCGGGCCCGATCCCGAACGCCCCGCGCAGCATCACCAACCCTCCTGCGACGAGCAACATGGCCGTGATCGCGGCCACCCAGGGGCGTTTGAGGCGATCGGGGACCATCGGGTGGGCTCCTCTCGGGGCGTGCCGGGGGGGATCATGGCAGCCAGCGGTTCTCCCGGTACCACTGCACGGTCTCGGCCCAGGCGGCGTCGAGGTCAGTGTGCCGGGCCTCGTAGCCGAGGGCCGCGAGCCGGCCTGTGTCGAGCACGCGGGACTCGAGGGCTCGGCGCAACGCGGTGCGACCCAGGGCGGGCTCGAGGGCGTCGCGCAGCCCGTGACTGCGCACCAGGCGGCCGAACCCGCGGCGGAGCCCGGCCTCGACCAGGGGGAGGCCGCGGCGCAGGGCAGGCTGCAGCAGGCGCAGCACGAGGGCGGGGTAGGGCAGGTCCACGGCCGTCCCCTCCAGCTCCGCGGTGCGGGCCAGGGCGTCGATCATCGCGCCGAGGGTCGCCGGCTGCGGTGCGGCGACGTTGAACACGCCGCTGACGAGGGGGTCGCGCGCCATCAGCAGGCGCACCGCGCGCGCCATGTCCTCCACGTGAACCCAGCTGATCTGCGGCCCCCCCACGAGGCGGGGCACGGTGGACGTCAGCTCGGCGAGCAGGGTGGGCACGGCGGCGAGGGTGGCGGCGTGGGGGTGGCGGCCGGGGCCCACCAGCACGGCGGGGCGCACGACGGTCACGGGGGTGCCGGCCTCGTCACAGCGGCGCAGCAGGAACTCGTCGGCGGCGAGCTTGGTCCGCTCGAAGCCGTTGTACGGGCGGGTCGTGGCGTCCTCGGTCCGCGGATCGCGATCGGCGCGGTACATGGCGCCGGTGCTCAGCTGGACGAAGTGGCCCACGCCGGCCTCGGCGCAGGCGTTGTAGAGGTCGGCCGCGGCGATGAGGTTGACGGCTTCGACGTCCCCGTTGCGGGCGTGGTCGCCCATGACCGAGGCCAGGTTGACCACCGCGTCGGCCTCGCTGACGAGCTCTCGCATCAGCGCGGTGTCCCGCACGTCTCCGGGCTTGCAGCCCACGCGCGTCACGTCCACGGGGGTGAAGTCGGAGCCGGGCAGGTCCAGGGCGGTGACGGTGTACCCGTGCTCCGCGAGGTCGCGCACCACGGGGGCGCCCACGCATCCGGTGGCGCCGGTGACGAGGACGCGGGGGAGCGCGGCCGCGGTGGTGCGTCCGCGCGCGCCCCGGTCGCCGCGGCTGCGGGATCGACGTGTGGTCTTCCTGGGGCCCCTGGCCATGGCTCCTCCGACGCCCTGCCGGGGTCAGGACTCCGGCTCTTCGTCCTCGGTCGCGCGGGCGGAGATGATGCGCTCCATGCCCTCCTCGAGGAAGCCGCGGGCTTTCTTGGCGGCGCCGGAGCCGTCCCGGACGCGCACCGCCTCGAGGATGGCCCGGTGATTGGCCACGGTGGCGTCGGCGTCCCCGACCAGCGGCGCGAAGTAGTCGCCGTTGTTGACGTAGAGCTTGCGGATGGAGTTGAGCAGGAACACGAACACGAGGTTGTGCGAGGCGGTGGCCAGGGCGTGGAAGAAGTCGTACTCGGCCGCCTGGAAATCGGCCAGGTCGCCGTGCGCGTGTTCCAGCCCCTGGAACGCCTCCTCGAGGTCCAGCATGTCGTCGTCGCCGCGTCGCCGCGCCGCGAGGCGGGCCACCTCGGCGCCGACCAGGATCCGCGCCTCCATCACGTTCTCGAGCAGGGCCACGTTGAGGCGGTCCTTGCGGGAGATCAGATCGTTGAGCAGCTCCAGTGATCCGTGGCGCATCCAGTCCAGCACGGTGGCTCGATCGCCGTGGCGGATGAAGATCAGCTTGAGGGATTCGAGCCGCTTGAGGGCCTCGCGCAGCGTCGTGCGGGTCACCTCGAACTGGGACGCGAGATCGCGCTCGGAGGGGAGCCGCTGTCCGGGGGCGAGCCGCCCGCCGAGGATCGACTTGCGGATCTGGTCGGCCACCTGCTCGGAGGCCTTCTTGCGCGAGATGGGTTTGAACGCAGCCATTTCCTGCCGTCCGATCAGCCGATGGTCCTACCAATTAACTGAGTGTATTCACCCCGATGCCCTCCGGCAACCGGCGCGAACGCTGCGCAACCCCCGCGCAGTGGCTACACTATCCAGGAGCGCGGGCGAATCGAGGACGGAAGGTGCGGATGAAGCAGCGGGTGACGAGGGCCCTGTGGTGGATCCCGGCGGTGCTCCTGGCGGGGTGTCCGGCGGCGCCGCAGACCACGGCGGAGCGCTTTGCGGGCATCGTCGGCGGCGAGGAGACCACCGAGTGGCCCGAGGTGGTGGCCCTGATCCTGGCCGAGGGGAGCATCCTGTGCACCGGCTCCGTCATCGCCCCGGACGTGGTGCTGACGGCGGCGCACTGCGGCGAGATGGGCGTGCTCGGCGACCTCGTGTTCTTCGGCTCCTCGCTGTTCGAGGAGGGGGCGCTGATCGAGATCGCCTCGATCGAGATCCATCCGGACTACGACGGCGAGGACCCGCGGCACGACCTGTCGATCCTCTTCCTGGCCGAGGAGACGGACGTGATCCCCGTGCGGCTGGACACGCGGTCCGTGGACTCGTCGTGGACCGGCACCGTCCTGCACGCGGTGGGTTTCGGCAACGCGGACGGCTACTCGGGCAAGACCGGGGGCATCAAGCGCGAGACCGACGTGGACGTCTCCGGCGTGGACACGTACATCCTGTACCACGAGACCCCGGGCCAGAACACCTGCTCGGGGGACTCCGGCGGCCCCCTGTTCGCCGAGGACGACCAGGGGTGGGTCCAGACGGCGGTCGCCTCGTTCGTCTATCCCATCGACACGTACGAGGACTACTGCTCCGGCGGCGGCGGCGACGTGCGCCTCGACAAGCACCTGGAGTGGATCGACGAGATCGTCGAGCTGGGGATCGTCGTCCAGGACGACGACGGCGACGACGACGACGACACGACCGTGAGCTACCTCGAAGACGACGACTCGTCGGGGTGCGCGGCGAGCGTGGTGCCCGGGCATCGCGCTGGGGCGTGGGTGTGGCCGGTGGTCGCGCTGGTGCTGGTCCTGCGCCGCTCGTTCAGCCCGGCAGCGTAGGCTCGACCACCCGCGGGGGGTGTCCGAAGATCTCTTCGTAGCGGCCGGGGAACGTGTCCTTGCCGCACGCGAGCACCATCGTCAGCGGCATCACGTCGGCCGCCTGGCGCACCATCTCCGCGGCGATGAGCTGGATGTCCCACTGGGCGTGGCGGTCCTCGCGCAGGCGCGAGACGTGGTACAGCTCACGCGCCGACAGGGTGACGAGCACGCGGCGGCGGTGGGCGTTCATCAACGCGTAGGGGGCGGCGGCCGGGGCGTCGGCCATGAGGTCGGCGTACAGGGACTCGGATCGGTGCGCGAGCTCCTCGACGCGTTCGGTCAGGCCGGCCTCCGCGATCGCGGGGGGGACGGTGATCCCCAGGGAGGGGAGGTAGGGCTGGCCGGTCAGCGTCATCATGCGGTGGCGCTTGAGCTGGCCGAAGCACGCGGCGGACACCTCGAGCTCGAAGGTACAACCCACGTGCTCGAACTCGCGCAGCACGGCGTCGAAGAGCTCCATGCGCTCCATGGACGTCAGCACGAGCTTGCGCCGCGAGGCCTGGCTCATCCCCTGGGCGTCGTCGTAACACTCGGCGTAGCTGCGGCCGGTGCTGGTGTGCAGCAGGCCGGCCACGAGGCGACGGTCGGCGTCGGAGTCCGAGGCCACGCGCCGTACGGTGCCGTTGACCAGGGTCTTGACGTCGCAGGCGCCGGGGATCTCCACGGACGAATCGGCGCGCGCCGAGCGCAGGGTTCGCAGGTCGTCGTAGGTCTTGCGGTCGAAGTCGCACGCCTCGGTGAACAGGATCAGCGACGGCGCCACCGGCTTGACCGCCACGTAGAGCTTCTCGCCGAGCTCGCGGACCTCGGCGAGGGGGTGGGCGGCGAGGCGGCGGACGGCGAGCTCGAGGTTGCGCGCGTTCAGCGTCATGCCCAGCTGACCCTCGGTGGCCAGGGCGGTGACGTACCGGGCGTCCTCCTTGGCTGCGCCCTCCAGCAGGCGCTTGCCGCCACGGGTCTCGGACTGCTCCGGGGACGCCTCCACGAGGCGGGCCAGGAGCTCGTCGTAGATGTCTCGATACAGGTCGTTCTGCGCGGCGACGAGCTCGTGGAAGGGTTCCTCGAGCCCCGCCTCGACGATCTCGGCCGGGGTGACGTGGTCGCCGTCCAGGGTGATGTAGCGCTGGGACTTCTCGGTGTACGAGCACAGCCGGAAGTGTTCCATGGCCTCGATGGCCAGCCGCGACAGGCCCACCAGATCGAAGTTGAACACCGCGTGCTCCGCCACCGAGTGGTGGCCCATCTCCCAGATGATCTTGTGGTTGGATCGCCGCGCCTTGGCCACCTCGGAGCGGGCCACGCGCCGCAGCTCGCCCACCGGCTTGCGGTAGCGGCTGATGCGCGCGTACGCCGCCGAGAGGGGCTCCGGCGTGAGCATGTCCCGGTCCACGCCGAGCTCCTCGGCCTGCGCGAGCACCGAGCTGTCCACGTTGAATCCCGCGAGCGTCACCTGCATCGAACTCGCCTCCCCGTCCGTCAGCGCCGGAATCGGCGGCCTGCCAGGACCAGCAGCGCCGCGGTGATCCAGCTCACGCCGGTGGCGGGCCGCCCCTCCACCGTACAGCCGCAGCCGTCGTCGTCGTCGTCGTCGTCGGCCGGGGTGCCGTCGTCGTCCCCCTCGCTGTCGTCGTCATCGTCGTCGTCGTCGCCGACGACCGGACCGCACGCGGCGGCGTCGTCCTGGCTGCCCAGGCAGAACCGCACCTTGATGGACTCGTCCGCGATCATCGGATACGTGCCCAGCAGCCAGTAGCCGCCCGCCTCGAGGTCCTCGCCGGCGGCGATGGACCAGGCGCCGGCCTGATCCGCGGTCCACATGTCCACGGCCGGCTCCACCGGGCCGTCGTCGGCGCCACCCTCCACCGGGAACAGGGCGAAGCGCAGCTCAGGGGCCGCCTCCTCCGCGCCGAACCAGATCGCGCCGCCGTCGTGGTCGAGGCGGTAGTAGGTGGCGGCGAGGGGGTAGAAGCGGTTGTCGTCGTCGATGGCCGAACCCTCGGCCTCGGCGAGGATGCCGTCGAGGTCGGCCGCGTAGCGGTGGCTGTCGGCGGCGCCCGCGCGGGGCCCCGTGGCCAGGTTCCAGCTGACGAACTCGAACCAGGCGTCCTCCAGGGTGTCGCCCTCGGCGACGATCAAGGCCTCCATCTCGGCGAGGGTGTCCACGCCCACGCCGGTGGGGGTCTCGGTGGCCTCGAGGAGGGTGCTCATCAGATCCACGTCGTGGCGGGTGGTCAGGAAGTCGAACCACAGGCAGGTGCCGTAGGCGAAGGAGGGCACCGGGCCGGAAGGGGGCCGGTCCAGGGAGCGGCCCGTGTCCTCCAGGTACTCGTCGGCGAACCACAGGAAGTCCACCGAGTCGGGATCCCACTGCACCTCGCCCCAGGTGGCCGTGCCCTCGGAGAACCACACGTCCTGCTCGGAGTCGTACGCGTTCTGTATGCCGTGGAACAGCTCGTGGCTGGTCAGCACGTCGATGGCGTTTTGCAGGCTGGGATAGCCGCCGGGGTAGTTGTCGATCTGCAGGAAGCCGCTGCAGTGCCTGGGGGCGTTGATGCAGGTGTCGATGCCGAAGGCCCCGTCGCCGTTGCCGTCGAAGTCCACGAGGTAGACGTCCAGCGCGTAGCTGCCGCCCAGGGGATCGAGGCCCATCTCCTCCTCGCCCAGCGGCCGGCGCAGCCCCCGCTCGTCCTCGTAGAAGGCCAGCACCTCGGCAGAGGTGAGGGCCACGTCCTGCGCGAAGTCCGGGATACCGTCCCCGTCGTCGTCGTTGAGGCGCGTCGCGCTCGGGCCGTCGACGCTGTAGAACACGCGCACCTGCCCGGTGGGCTCGTCCCAGTACTCCACGTCGTCTTCGGCGTCGAAGGAGAACAGTCCACCTTCGGTCGGACGCACGGCCGAGGCCGTCCCCGCCGGCAGCAACAAGACCAGCAGCAGCAGCGCGCGCATCAATCGAGGAAGGACCAGCGCCAGGTGAACATGGCGCCCGTGTTGCCCGGCGCACCGGAGTCGTTGCAGTCGTCCTGGCCCGAAGCGTAGTAGGCCTCGGCCCAGAACTTCACGACGCGCTCGTCGTCCAGCTGGATCAGGAAGGGTACGTCCGAGGTGGCCACGCAGCCGCTGTAGTTCCACCACGGGGTGAGCGCCGTGTCCGGGCTACCCTCGAGGCCGGACCCGTCGTCGATCATGTTGCAGTCGTCGTCGTACGACGCGTCCATCTCGTAGGTCTCGCCGGCGGGGACCTCGGTGATGTCTGCGTAGGCGCTACCGTACTGGGGCGAGGCGCCCACGCACGATGGGCCGGACGTGCCGCCGTTGAGGCGGAGGATGTAGCGGCGCGCGGCGATGTGCCACTCCTGGGACTCCAGGGCGGTCTCGTCGTCGATCTCCACCTGGGTCAGCCCGTCGTCATCGAACCGCAGGTACACGAACGGGTTGGCGCTGGACTGCCCCATGCCGCCCGCCGTGGCGTCCACCGTCGAGACCCAGCCGTCCCCGTCGGCGGAGTTCTCCACGTTGCCGCTCGCGGCCTTGTCGTCGTGCAGCGACAGGTCGAGGATGAGGTCGTCGAGGCACGGCACGTCGTCGGGGTCGCAGATGTCGGCCGTGGCGTCGTCGTCGTCCGCGGTGGCGTCGTCGTCGTCGTCATCCGCGGTGGCGTCGTCGTCGTCGTCCAGGGTCGAGCTGTCGTCGTCGTCATCGTCGCCGCTCGGGCAACCCGCGACGGAGAAGGCCAGGACCAGGGCCAGCCCCAGTCTCGTGATCCAGTCCAGCATGATGGGTCCTCCAGAGGATGGTGAAAGCGGAATGATGGCGCGTCGGTCGGGGGATGGCAATGGGAAAGCCCGTGCACGCCTTCCACGTTCTTGCGCCAGCAGGTAGTCTGACGGGTCTGAGGAGGACCGGACGTGGTGGACAGGCCCTATCTGACCGTCCGTGAGGTGGCCGAGCAGTGCGGTGTCACCCGCCGCACGGTGCTCAACTGGATCGCCAAGGGGCGCCTGGAGGCCACGCGACTGCCCAACGGGCGCTACAGCGTGCACGAGGCCGTGTGCAAGGCGTTCGTGGCCCAGCGCAACCAGGTCGCGGCGCAGAGGGCGCGCTGGACCTGGCCGGGCGAGGGGGAACACTGCTGGTTGCACAACGCCGAACAGGAAGGCCACCGTTGCTGGGCCTGCATGGTCTACCGCAGCCACGCCATGCACTGTTTCGGCATCCGCGCCGAGCTCGGGGACGGGGCGGTGGGGTGCGACGAGCGGTGCTCGCGCTGCGCGTACTACCAGGATCTCTGCGCAGAGTCGGCCTCCCTGGACATCATTCGCACGGCGTGTGTGCTCGCCCGCGCGGGCATGATCATCGGCGCGAACCGCGCCTATCAGGAGCTGCTGGGCCGGGATCTGGACGATCTGGTGGGCCGTTCCTGGCTCACCACCGTGCCGGCCGAAGAGCGGGCCCGCCTCGGCGCCATGTCGAGGGAGCTGCGCAACTCCACGTTGACCACGCCGATGGGCGTCGACCTGCTGCTCCAGCACAGGGACGGACACACGATCCCGGTTCGCGCCGTGGTGGAGCAGTTCCCCCGCATCTGGGGCGCGACCCTGTCGACGGTGATCCGCCGCTGATCCGCCGCAGAGGTCGCCTTTCGCCCGCATCTCGGGTATGTCTGTCGCTCCGTTGGCTCTCTACCAGGGATTCGGATGATGCGCGGACGACGTCAGCTCCTCACCATCGCCTTGCTCGCCTGCCTCGCGCCCGTGGGCTGGGCCGTGGCCGGGCAGGCCGATCTCTACGGCGTGGGCGCCGCGGCCATGGGCCGGGGCAACGGCGGCGGCGCGCTCGAGAACGAGGCCGCCTCCCTGTTCTACAATCCCGCCGGCATGGCCCTGACCCCCTTCGACACCTTCGCCCTCGGCGGTCAGGTGGCCTTCCCGTCCCTGCCCGACGTCAGCGGCGCGGCGTGGTCGGACGACCGACCGGGCCGCGTCATGCAGTCCCCGCTGCCCCCCCACGGCTTCTACATCTCCCTGGTCAAGCGGATCATCCCGTCGGTGCGCTTCGGCCTCGTCTACACCCACCCCTACCAGGGGTTCTTCTACTACGAGCAGGAGGACCCCTACGTGCCGACCATGGTGCGCTGGCGCAACCGCGCCCAGCGTATGGCCCTGTACACGGGGGTCTCCTACCAGCCGGTGGAGGGGCTGCAGTTCGGCGCGGCCGCAGAGGTCTCCGTGGGCGCGCGGCTTCACATCAACTACGCCTGGGAGGGGTACGAGTCCGAGGATCTGGACGATCCCATCGCCCTGGCGACCATGCGCGAGGCCGAGGTGCAGATCAAGCCGGTGGCGCGGCCCATCCTGGGCGTGCTGTTCGACTTCGGCCTGGTCCACGACAAGTTGCGCGGGCTGAGGTTCGGGTTGACCTATCGCGGCAACATCTCCCTGACGCTGGACCCCACCGAGCTGGAGATGGAGCTGACCAACCCCGGGGCGCTGGAGTTCATCTTCCAGGCCACGACCAAGGTCCGCGCCACGGCGGTGCTGTCCATGGTGGACTTCTACACGCCCAACCAGGTCACCCTGTCCTTTGCCTGGGACCGGCCGCAGTTCGCCGGCTACCTGGACTTCACCTGGAACCAGTTCAGCAAGACCATCCCCAACACGGCGGTGCTCGCCGAGGGGCGCGAGGCGGACGGCGGCATGGAGGTCCACTGGGCCCACGACGGCTCCGTGGCCGCGTACGGGGTCATCGATGGCCGCCTGGTGCCGCCGGAGACCTTCCGGGATACCTGGACGGTGCGCGGCGGCGTCGAGATCCGCCCGGGGGCAGGTCGCGGGAGCTCCGTGGGCCAACACACCGGCGTGACCATCCGCCTCGGCGGCGCGTACGACCCCGCCATGGTCCAGCCCCAGGCGGGCCCCACCAACCTGATGGACTCGGGCGTGATCACCGGCACGGCCGGTCTCGGCCTGGCCGGCCCCGATCCCCTCGGGCTGCTGGCCGGGAACGGCTCGCTGGACCTGGCCTTCCAGCTCCACCGGGCCTTGAGCACCAGCTACGACAAGGATCCCGGCCTCGTCCCCGAGGGCGTGGTCATGCCCGTCACCACGGACGATCAGCTCTGCTGGTGCGGCGGCTGGATGACGGTGATCGCCCTCACGGGCACCCTGCGCTGGTAGCGGACCTCACCCCTCGATGGCGTCGAGGGCGGCCTGGACGGCCGCGCGCGCGCCGGAGTCCGTCTCCCGCGAGAGCTGGAGGCGGAGGGCGTCGAGGCACCCCTCGTTGCCCAGCTGCTGCAGGGCGGCAGCCGCGGCGGCGCGCACGTCGGCGGATGGGTCCCCCAGGACGGCGCGGCACAGGGGCCTCAGCGCGGCGCGGTCTCCGTACGCGGTGAGCACCCGGCAGGCCTCCGCGCGGATCGACGGCGAGGGGTCGTTCTTGAGGGCCCAGATCGCCACTCGGATGTCCGCGGTGGTGCGCCGGGTCAGGCCAGCCTGCAGGGCGAGCCGCCTCACCTCGAGCTGGTGATCCTCGCGCACCAGGCGGTCGATGAGCTTGCTGGCGGGCCTGCCCTGGCAGTCCGCCAGGGCGCGCGCCGCCACGATCCGGCGCTGGGGTTCGGTGGAATCGAGGCCCATGTGGACCCGCAGGGGGACCTCGTCGGCGGTCTCGGCCCGCTCGCCGCTGGGGCGACCGGGGAAGGGGAGGGGGACCTCGTTCTCGGAGCCGAGCACCGGATCGGCGTGCGGGGGCGTGTCCTCGACCGGGGTGTCGGCCACGGCGTCCTCGGGGGTGGGCGGCTCGACCTCGGGTTCCGGGGTGGACGTCTGGTCGGCCTCCACCACGGGCGGTGGCTCCTCGACCGCGGCAGGGGGATCGGGTTCATGGGCGGCGCCCGGATCGGGCCCGGCCGGGTCGATGGCGACCGCCTCCTCCGCGGCCGAGGGCTCCTCGTCGCCCTGGACCGCCGCCGGCAGGTCGTCGCCCCGGTCGAAGGCTCCCATGGTCCACGCCGCGGCCACGCCCACGGCGAGCATCAGCGCAGCCAGGACGAATCCCAGGACCAGCCAGCTCCGGTCGGGCGGTGAGTCGGTCGTGATCTCCTTCTCCATGCCCGACTGCAGGGAGATGAACGCGTCGCCCATGGGGCCCACTTCGCCCGGTGTCAGCGCGTCCGTGGCCCGGGCCAGGGTGGGGGCGGGGGGGGCGTCCACCGTCGCCGAGACGCCCTGGGCGGGGCCGGCCATCCAGGGCTCCAGCCAGGCCCCCAGGTCATCCGTGTCCTCCATGGAGTCCAGGAGCGCGGCCAGCGCGGCGCCCATCTGCGCGGCGTCGTCGAAGCGATCGTCGGGGGACAGCGCGAATGCGCGCTGCAGCACCGGCGCCAGCGGCGGGAAGCGGGCGGCCACCGCCTCGATCTGGGCGTCCGTGTCCGCGTTGGCCACCTTCTGGAGCACCTGGTAGAGCTGGGTGCCGCTGAACGCCACCTCTCCGGTGACCATCTCGACGATCACCGACGCGAGGCTGAACAGGTCCGATCGACGGTCGAGGTCTCCGCCCTTGACCTGCTCGGGGCTCATGTACACGGGCGTGCCCTTGGTCACGTCCGCGGTGGTGGTGCGGAAGAGGTTCACCTCGGAGCGGGCGATGCCGAAGTCCATCAGCTTGGCCACGCCGCGGCGGTCGAGGATGACGTTGGAGGGCTTGAGGTCGCGGTGGACCAGGTGCATGGCGCGGCCGGCGTCGTCGTCCGCCTCGTGGGCGTAGTGCAGCCCCTCGCAGATCTGGACCGCGATCTGCAGGACCACGCCGGGGGGGAGGAAGCCGCGGGCGGCCGTCCGCGCGAGGATCTCGTCGAGGGTGTACCCCTGCACGAACTCCATGGCGAGGTAGTAGATGTCGTCCGCCTGGTCGAACTCGTACACCTCGACGATGTTGCGGTGGCGAAGGAAACCTCCGAGGCGGGCCTCGTTGATCAACGCCCGCAGCATGGCCTCCTGCTTGGCCACGTGGGGCAGGATCTGCTTGAGCGCCACTTCCTTGCGGAACCCCATGGGTCCGGACCGCACGGCGCGGAAGACGCGCGCCATGCCCCCTTCGCCGAGCACCTCGAGCAGCTCGTAGCGCCCCAGCTGGGTCGGTTCGTCCACCCTTGCACCACCTCGTCGTTTCCCCGGCGAGTATAACGGACGTTAGGATCGAGCCCGGGATTCAACCGTGGGGCCCGTGGCCCCGCAGATGGAGCACGGATGTCGCGCGCCCATCGCCCGATCGTGGTCTGTATCGGCTTCGACTGGCACCACCCGAGCCCCTTGCGGCACCTCGAGCACACCCTCGTGCCCGATCACCGCCTGATCCATGTGGAGTCCATCGGTCTGCGCGCGCCGCGCCCCTCCTGGACGGACCTGGGGCGCGCATGGTGGAAGATCGGTCGAGTGCTGGGGCTCGCGGGCGTCAAGGGCGGGCCGGATCCGGCGGGCGCGACCATCTTGGCCCCGCTCGTGGTGCCCGCGCACGGCGTGGATCTGGCGAGGTGGTTCAACGCCCGCGCCGTGGCCGGCGCCGTACGGCGCGCGCTGCCCGACGGCGCCGTACCGGACCTGCTGATCACGGCGCTGCCCACGGCGGTGGACCTCATCGACCGCATCGGCGCGCGCACCAGCGTCTACTACCGGGTGGACGACTGGCCGCGGTGGCACGGCATCGACGGGCCGCTCGTGGCGCGGCTGGAACAGGCGCTGATGGACCGGGTCGACCTGACCCTGTGCACGTCCCGCGCCCTGCTGGAGACGGCCCACAGCCGCGTCGGCGCCGGCGTCCACCTGCCGCAGGCGGTGGACGTGGAGCATTTTGGGGCGGCGATGCGGCCGGGGCCGGTGCACCCCAGCGTGGCCTACCTGGACGGGCCGGTGCTGGGGTTCTTCGGCACCCTCGACGACCGGCTGGACCGCAGCCTGTTGACCCACCTGTCCGCGCACTGGCCCGGCACGGTGGCCTTGATCGGCGAACTGCGCGGCGACGCACCGTCCCTGCCCGGCGGCGCGGTGCAGCACCTCGCGGCGGTGGACTACACCGAGCTGCCGGACGTGGCGCGAGGCGTGGATGCCTGGCTGGTCCCCTACGTGGTGGGGGAGCGCACGCGGGCCATCGATCCGCTCAAGCTGCGCGAGTACCTGGCCACGGGGGCGCCCGTCGTCGCCACTGCCCTGCCGGAGGTGGCGCGCTGGAGGCCTCACGTGGAGATCGGCGTGACCCCGGACGAGGTCCTGCAGACCGCCCTGCGACTGGTCGCCCATTCGGAGATCGGGCGAGAGGAGCGGATCGCGAGCCTCGAGGGCCACGCCTGGCAGGACCGCCGCCGCACCTTCCTCGAAGCCGTCGCCGCGGTCCGGGACGCCTGAGTGAACCCGGCGCGGGTACACGGGCAGGTGGCATGGACGGGCGGGGCGATCTACCATGAATGGGTAGAGATTTCCGGCACCTGAATGGAGCGATTCACCCTGTTCGTCGGCGATCGCGAGTTCGAGCTGGCCCGGCTCGACACCTTGCGGGAGCTGCTGCAACGAAAGCTCATCTCGCCCTCGGACAAGATCCTGTTCGAGGGGGAGACAGAGCCCGTCGACGTGGCGCAGGCGCTCGAAGGCCGGGACCTGGGCTCCCTGGTCGACGGGCCGATCGCGCCGGAGGGGGCGGCCGACGACCTCTGGGAGGCGTGGTCCAACACCGACAGCTTCCCCGTGGACGACCTGGTCTCGGGGCTCCTGGGCGAGGCCGGCGCCGATGAGCCGTCCCCGACGCCCGACCCGCCCGACTCGTCCGACCCCGAGCCCGTCTGGGGTGTCTCCGGAGAGATCTTCGAGCCCGAAGCCGAGCCCGAGACCCCGGCTGCGGCCGGGGCGCCGGCCGGCGAGCCAGAGGAGCTTCCCGCCAGCGTGATCGAGGATCTGCCTGTCGAGGCCATCGACGAGGTGGACTCCCTGCGCACCTGGGAGCCCCTGACCGACGATCCCTCGCGGGTCGCCCCCCCCCCTCACACCTCGACACCGCCGCCGCGAGCGTCCACGGCTCCGCCGACCCTGGTGGGGGACACGTCGGACGCGGGGCCGCGCCCGAGCACCTTCGTGGAGTTCGTCCAGCAACGCCGCGCCGCGGGCATGGACCTGGAGATCAGGGGCGACGAAAGCCCGGTGCTGCCCTCCACCGAACGCAGGCGTCGCATCGGCCCGTGGCCCATCGTCCTGGGACTGCTGGCCGTGGTGGGGTTCGGGTCCATGTACGGGACCGTGCGCACCGGCGCCACGCGCAACTACCCCACCGAGAGCGAGCTGCGCGCCAAGCTGGCCGGTGGGGGGGCGGAGCCGTCCACGGCCGAGCCGGCCACGGAGGCGCCGACCGAACCCACGGAGGCGCCCACCGCCGACGGGACCGACGGCGCCACCCGCCGCGAGACCGCCCTGCGCACCGCCATCCCCGTGGCGCTGCAACGCTTCAAGAACGTCGAGGAGTTCGAGGACGTCCTGTTCACCGACATCGCCAACGCCGGCGTGATGCTGCGCGAGCTGCACATCGAGGCGCTGGTGGTGGCGCCGCTGCCCGACGAGCACCGCCAGCGCCCCGAAGAGGTCAACATCGCGCTGCGCCTCGATGCCCTCGAGGGCCACGCTGGCGAGGACGCCCTGGCCAAGGCCGTGCTCGTGCTGGGGCACTACGGGGCCGACGCCCACGTCCGCATCCGGCGCGTCGTGCTGCACGTGCGCCACGGACCGGATCTCAACGTCGTGTACGAGCTCCAGGGGGACGTGGCCGTGTCGTTCTTCGAGCGCCAGGTGGATCTCGCCGCCTTCCTGCTGGCGCTGCAGCAGGTCGAGGGCAACCAGTACCTGCTGGAGCCCGACGAGGACGTCGCTCCTTGACGCCCTCTCCCCCCGTGTTTCGACGCCGCGCTCTGGTAGTCTCCGCCAACACTTGACGCGGTGCGCTGTAAGCAGCTGAAATAACAGGACAAAACAGGCGATCTTAACCCTTGGCCAGGTAGGGGTCGCTATGATAGAAATACCTTGGCTTTCCATGCTGTTCGCGCGCCGGGGAGCCGAGGATGTTTTCATGCGGATCCGCAGGCTCGAACTCACCGGCTTCAAGTCGTTCTCCGAACGCACGGTGTTCCAGTTCGCCCCGGGGATCTCGTGCATCGTCGGTCCCAACGGCTGCGGCAAGTCCAACGTCATCGACGCCATCCGCTGGATCCTGGGCGAACAGAATGCGCGCCGGCTTCGCGGCCAGGGAATGGACGACATCATCTTCGGCGGGTCCAAGTCGTCGTCGGCCACGGGCGTGGCCGAGGCCACGCTGGTGCTGGACAACCGGGACGGGGAGCTGGGGGAGCGGTTCGCCAACTTCTCCGAGGTGCAGGTGGGTCGCCGCCTGTACCGCGACGGGGAGAGCCTGTACCTGCTCAACGGCGCGCGCTGCCGGCTCAAGGACATCACCGAGCTGTTCATGGACACCGGCGTGGGCGCCCGGGCCTGCTCCATCATCGAGCAGGGCCGTGTCGTCGGCCTGATCAGCTCGCGCCCCGAGGACCGGCGCGCGCTGCTCGAGGAGGCCGCCGGCATCGTGGGCTACAAGGCCAGGCGCCACGAGGCCCAGCGGCGACTGGACTCCACCGAGCACAACCTGCTGCGGGTGGGCGATCTCGCCGCCGAGCTCAAGCGCCAGATGAACTCCCTGCGCCGCCAGGCGAGCAAGGCCAACCGCTTCCGGCGGCTGCAGGCCTATCGCAAGGAGTCGGAGGTCCTGCTGATCCTGGCGCAGACCCGCCAGCACGTGGACGCCTACCGCGAGGCCAACGACCGGCTGGCCGACCTCGAGGGCACCAAGGAGGAGCTGCGCCGCAAGGAAGGCGAGCTCGACGTGCGCCTCGCGGCCCAGCGGGACAGCCAGCGCAACGCGGCCGCCGCCGTGGACGACCTCAAGGAGCGCCAGGCACACCTGCGCGCCGACGCCC
The DNA here is from genome assembly GCA_964558555.1 of uncultured Rickettsiales bacterium. Taxonomy (GTDB): domain Bacteria; phylum Myxococcota_A; class UBA796; order UBA9615; family CAYRNR01; genus CAYRNR01. Next base: position 16,752 of record CAZLEO010000147.1, read on the forward strand.
AGGGCAAGGAGCGGGAGCGTGAGTTCGCCGCGCGGGAGATCCAGCGGTTGAAGCAGCGGCTGGAGAACCTGGCCGAGGAGGTGGGGGACTCGCAGGAGCGGTCGCGGCTGCTGGCCGAGGAGGAGGAGCAGCTCCTGCACGAGGAGGAGACCCGGCAACGGGATCTCGTCAAGCGGGTGGAGGATCAGCAGACCCACGACGTGGAGATGTCCCGGCTGGACACGTCGGTGAGCCAGGCGGTGCAGGATCTCGACGCCCTCAAGACCGAACGTGAGGACGGCGTGTCCGCCGTGACGCGGCTGCGGTCCGAGCTCGCCGGCGCCGAGCACCGGCTGCTGGACCACCGGGCCCGCGCCGAGATCCTGCAGCGGGAGCGGGCCGAGGCGACCCAGCACCTGCAGACCTGCCGGGACCGCCAGGCGACCCTCGAGGAGGCCCTGGGCGAGCTCAAGGCCGAGACCGCGTCGCGCCGCGCCCGCCTCGTGGACCTCGAGGAGGAGCTCGCCGGCCGCCACGGCGCGTGGGCGGCGATGATGACCGCCATCGACGAGATGGCCAAGCTGATCCGCGAGCGGGAGGCGCGGGAGCAGTCCCTCGCCGAGGTCCTCGAGCGGTTCGAGGGGTTCGGTCACGGCGTGCGCGAGGTCATGCGGCGCCGCGAGGAGGGGGACGAGAGCATCCTGGGCACCGTGGCGGACGTGGTCGAGGTATCGCCCCAGTACGAGCAGGCGGTGGAGGCCGCCCTGGGCAGCGCCATCCAGCACGTGCTCGTGCAGTGCCAGGCGGACGGCGTGACCATGCTCGATCACCTGCGCGAGAAGGAGGCCGGGCGCACCAGCTTCCTGCCCGCCGAGGAGCTGCGGGTGCCCGATCCCCACGGGCGGATCAAGGGCAAGGGGGTGGTCGCCGCGGCCCTGGACGTGATTCGTGTCCCCGAGCAGCACCAGGGGCTCGCCGAGCTGTTGCTGGGCGATGTGATCGTGGTCGAGTCGCTGCGCGACGCCCTGCGGGTCTTCGCGCGCAACCCGGGCGCGCACCGCTACGTCACGCTGACGGGTGATGTCGTGGAGGCCAGCGGTGCGGTGACGGGCGGGGCCCGGTCCGAGGGCGGCGTGCTCGGGCACAAGCGCGAGCTGCGCCAGGTGGCCGCGGAGCTGGCCGACCTGCGGGAGCAGGAGGCGGAGGCCACGACGGCGCGCGACGAGATCTCCCGCGCCATGGACGAGATCACCCAGCGCCGGGAGCAGGTACAGGCCGAGATCCATGCCATGGAGGTGCGCGCGGCCGGGCTGGACAGCGACATCCAGGGATCGAACCGCGAGGTGGGCGTGGCGGCGCGCCGCCTGGCGGGCATGGACGAAGAGCACGAGCGTATGGTGCCCGCCCAGACCGAGCTGGAGGGGGCGTTGCGGCGCATCCGCACGCAGCTCGAGGAGGCCGAGGCCCGTCGCATGGCCATGCTGGAGCGTCTCGCGGGGCTGGAGGGGCGGGTCAACGAGCTGCGCGAGACCCGGGACGAGCGCCGCAACGAGGCCTTCGAGGCGCGCCTGGAGGCCACGGCGGCGAAGGAGCGGCTGGAGGGGGTGCGGCTGCGACTGGCCCAGATCGCCGCCAATCGCGAGGACGTGCGGTCCAAGATCGAGAGCGAGCACGCCGAGCGGCTGCGCACGCAGCGGATGATCGAGGAGCACGACAAGAAGGTGCGGAGCCTCACCGAGGACCTCGAGGCGCGCGCCAGGGACCTCGAGGCGGCGGGTCAGGACCTGGAGCGGGCCATCGAGCATCGGGAGAAGCAGGGCCAGGAGGGGCGCGATCTGGAGGCCTCCCTGCGGCAGCTGTCGGGTCGAATGGCCGAGATCGAGGCCAAGATCCAGGAGGCCTCCTCCCAGGTGGCCGTGCTCAACGCGGAGATCGGCCACCTCGGGGACAGCCTGCGCGAGGACTACGACCTGCACCTCAAGGGGCTGTTCGCCCGCCTGGAGGAGCACCGGGAGGTCGAGGTCGGCCTGCGCGGCACCCTGCCACGCCCCCTGGACGAGGAAGAGGACGGCGGCGAACTGGAGGCGGCGGAGATCGCCCAGGGGTTCGCCGTGGTCTACACCTGGGACCAGCTGCTCGACGAGGCGGGTCTGGACGAGCGTCGCGGCAAGCTCAAGAAGGTGCGTCGCGACCTCGACGGCATCGGCGAGATCAACATGGGCGCCCCCGAGGCGTACGAGCGGGTCAAGGGGGAGTTCTCCGAGCTCAGGGGGCAGATGGACGACCTCGAGGCCTCCATCGAACAGATCCGCAAGGGCATCGCCAGGCTCAATCGCACCAGCCGCAAGCGCTTCGCCGAGGCCTTCGAGGAGGTCAACAAGCACTTCAAGGAGCTGTACCCACGCCTCAACGGCGGCGGCAAGGCGTTCCTGGCCCTGACCGATCCCAACCAGCTGCTCGAGACCGGCGTCGAGGTCAACGTGCAGCCGCCGGGCAAGAGGCTCAAGGCCATGGGCCTGCTCAGCGGCGGCGAGAAGGCCATGGCCGCCATCTCCCTGCTGTTCGCGGTGTTCCTGTACCGCCCCTCGCCGTTCTGCCTGCTCGACGAGGTGGACGCGGAGCTGGACGAGGCCAACGTGGGCCGGGTCAACCAGCTGCTGCGGGAGATGGGCGACCGCACGCAGTTCGTCGTGATCTCGCACAAGCGCCGCACCATGGAGTCCGCGGACGTGTTGTTCGGCGTGACCATGGAGCAGGCCGGCGTGTCCAAGCTCGTGACGGTGAAGCTCGAGGACGTCGCCTAGCGACCCGTCCGACTTGCCACCGCGCGCGCGGTCCTCTAAGAACTCCCCCAACCATTCGAGGTGATGCGATGGCTGTGGAGCTGTGGATAGGCATCGGCGTCGGCGCGGCGGTCCTCGTCGCCGCGGTCGTTGCGGTGATCGTCGTGGTCGTGCGGCGCCGCAGGGCGCTGCCGGAGGAACGGACCCCGGCCGCGATCGAACCACCCGGGGAGTCCCGCGACACGGTGCTGGCCCGGCTCGCGGCGGGCCTGGCGCGCACCAAGGGTCACCTCGTACAGCGGCTGGACGACCTGTTCGCGGGCGGCGGGGCCGTGGACGCCCGGCTCCTCGATCAGCTCGAGGAGGTGTTGATCACCGCGGACGTGGGCGTGAAGACCAGCTCGAAGATCCTCGAGGAGCTGCGCCGGCGCCTGCGCGATGAGGAGGGGATCGAGCCGGCGGCGGTGCGGGCGTACCTGCGCGAGCAGATGGCAGCGATCGTGCGCGGCCGCCAGGCCGGCATCAGCGAGGCCCCGGCCGAGGGGCCGCTGGTGATCATGGTCGTGGGCGTGAACGGATCGGGCAAGACCACCACCATCGGCAAGCTCGCCGGTCGTTACACCGCAGACGGCCGCAAGGTCCTGCTGGCCGCGGCCGACACCTTCCGCGCCGCGGCCATCGAACAGCTGGAGATCTGGGGCGAGCGGGTCGGCGCCGAGGTGGTCAAGCGCCAGGAGGGCAGCGATCCGGCCTCGGTGGTGCACGACGCATTGACCGCGGCCCTGTCCCGCGACGTGGACGTGGTCATCGCGGACACGGCCGGTCGGCTGCACACCAAGGCGCCGCTGATGGAGGAGCTGGGCAAGGTCCACCGGGTGATGGGCAAGAAGCTCGCCGGCTCCCCCCACGAGACCCTCCTGGTCATCGACGCCAACAACGGCCAGAACGCCATCGCCCAGGCGCGCACCTTCTCCGAGGCCGTCGGTGTCACCGGCATCGTGCTGACCAAGCTGGACGGGACCGCGAAGGGCGGCGTCATCGTGGGGATCTGCGACGAGCTGGGGATTCCGGTGAAGCTGATCGGGATCGGCGAGAAGCAGGACGACCTGCGGGACTTTGCCGCCGACGACTTCATCGCCGCCCTCTTCGGAGACGAACCCACGCCGCCCGACGCTTGACACCCACAGGCCCTACCCATAGACTTTCGCCGAAATTCTGGTGGGTTACGTGCCTGAGTTGCGCTCCATCGAAGTCATCATCCAGGGGAATCGCTACGTCCTTACGAGCGATGAGGAAGAGCAGCACGTCACGGCCGTGGCCGCGATGGTGGACGAGGCGTTGACCCACGCCGCCGGGGGGAAGGTCTCCTTCCACGTGGCCGTGCTGACGGCCCTGAACTTCGCTTCCGACCTGGTGAAGATCCGCCGCGAGCACGAGGACCTGAAGAAGGATATCGACTCGAGGACCCAGGCTCTGATCGAGAACATCGACGAGCAGCTGACGTCCACGGGTCGTTTGTAGATACCCGTTACGCCGACGTTTCGACGGGCAGCGTGACGGCCCAAGTTGGGAGCATGGAGAACCCGCACCACCGAGTTCGACATCGGTGATGAGATCGAGAGAGACCGAGGAGATGCCCGCTCAGAACCCTATGGAAAGGAGGAACGCGCACGCTGCGCAACCGCGCGCGCGCGAGTGACGATTCCGGGTCGTGGATCCGGAACACAGGGATCTCCCCCCTCCAGACGCTCCCTACGAGGCCACGTCGGCGACGGGTCGCCGCGGAGTGATTTCCGTGTGCAACAACAAATGAGAACGCATCCGCCTGCCCGAGGTGCGAGGAAGGTCGTTCGCCGTGCACGTGGGTATGACGATAGCGATAGCGGTGGCGGCGGCTCTTTTCGGTGGCGGAATCGCCTTCGTGATCGCGGTGCTCCTGGTTCGCCGGGAGGGCGCCGCGCGCGTGGCCGAGGTAAGAGCCGATCAGGAGAGGCTGCTACAGGAAGCCTCGAACCGGGCCGAGAAGGAGGCCGAAGCGCGTCTCCAGAAGGAGATTCGGTCCGTCCGCGACAAGCTGGAGGAAGACAACCGCGAGGAGCGTCGCAGTCTCGAACAGTGGGGGAATCGCCTCGATCAAAAGGAAGAGAAGCTGGCCCACCGCGAGGAGGAGCAGGGGCAGCGCGAGAAGGAGGTCCGCGGTCGGGAGCAGTCGATGCGCGACCGGGACACCAACCTCAACCGCCGCAGCGCAGAGCTCGAGTCCAAGCTCGAGGACGTGGACCGGAGGCTCTCGGCCGTGGCCGAGATGACGCGGGAACAGGCGCGCGAGGAGGTGCTCAAGGCCGTGGAGAAGTCCGCTCAGGCGGACATCGCCCGGCGGCTCAAGCAGTTCGACGAGATCCTCAAGGAGGAGGAGGAGAAGCGCACCACCAAGGTGCTGGCCACCTCCCTGCAGCGATACGCCGGCGAGTACGTCAGCGAGAAGACCGTGTCGGTGGTCGCGCTGCCCAACGACGAGATGAAGGGGCGCATCATCGGCCGCGAAGGCCGCAACATCCGCGCCCTGGAGGCCGCCACCGGTATCGATCTGATCATCGACGACACCCCGGAGGTGGTGATCCTCTCCGGGTTCAGCCCGATCCGTCGCGAGATCGCCCGTCAGGCGCTCGAGGCGTTGATCCGCGACGGCCGCATCCACCCCTCGCGCATCGAGGAGCTGGTGCACAAGGCCGAGCAGGACTTCAACAAGAAGATGAAGGCCGCGGGCGATCAGGCCTGCCTCGACGCCGGAATCCACGGCGTGCACGGCGAGATCGTCAAGCTCATCGGAGCGCTGAAGTGGCGCACGAGCTACGGCCAGAACCAGTGGCAGCACGCCCTGGAGGTGGCGCACCTCGCGGGCATGATGGCCGCCGAGCTCGGCCTGGATCAGAAGCAGGCCAAGCGAGCGGGCCTGCTGCACGACATCGGCAAGGTCCTCGACCAGACCGCCGAGGGCTCCCATGCCCTCATCGGCGCCGAGTTCGCCAAGAAGCACGGCGAGAAGCCGGTCATCGTCAACGCCATCGCCAGCCACCACGAGGAGGTGCCTCAGACCTCCCTGTACGGCCCGCTGGTGCAGGCGGCGGACACCATCAGTGGTGCACGCCCGGGCGCGCGTAGGGAGGTCCTGGAGAGCTACCTGCAGCGCCTGAACGATCTGGAGAAGATCGGCGCCAGCTTCCCCGGCGTGGACAAGACCTACGCCATCCAGGCGGGCCGTGAGGTCCGCGTGATCGTCTCCAACGGCAAGATCCGCGACGAGGATGCGGTGCTGCTGAGCCGGGACATCGCGCGCAAGATCGAGGAAGAGCTCAGCTACCCGGGCCAGATCAAGGTCACGGTCATCCGCGAGACCCGCGCGGTCGAGTACGCCCGCTAGGCCTCCGCCCGGCAAGAAACAAACGCTGGACGGGTCCCTGAAATCCCCTGAGAAATCAACGAATGCGCGGGGGGGGTGAAAAAACCTCGAGAAAGAGGGTTGACACCTAAGGGCCTCCCGACTACCTTCTCGCCTCGCTGCGGCGCGGTGAAACGCACCGGGGCGGAATCGAGAAACTGGACGGGGCTCAAAGAAAGTTTTCGGAAGGCCCCAAAAACAGCTTGACCCAGTCGAAGAAGTTGGATAGGGTTCGGCGCCGGTTTCGAGTTCGGTCTTTGAAAACAGAATAGCAAGTTCGTCGATTCTGAGGAGTTTTCGGATTAAACGACCGCTCGCCCCTACGGGGAGCGAGCAAACTCTTTAACTGGAGAGTTTGATCCTGGCTCAGAGCGAACGCAAGCGGCGTGCTTA
>CAZLEO010000148.1:0-23291 GCA_964558555.1 uncultured Rickettsiales bacterium
CCGACGTCTCCACGACGGCACGGACCTCGGCGAGGTCGGACGCCGGCGGGATCTCGCCGAAGTACTTCTTGGTCATGTTCAGCGAGCGGCTGATCAGGTTGCCGTACTCGTTGGCCAACCGCGTGTTGTACGACGACTCGAACCGCTCCCACGAGAAGTCGCCGTCCTTGCCGTAGGTGATCTCGGCCATGAGGTAGTGGCGCAGCGGGTCCGCGCCGACCTTCTCGACCGCGTCCAGCGGCTCGACCACGTTGCCCAGGGTCTTGGACTGCTTCTGACCGCTGGACGTCACCCACCCGTGGGCGTGCACCACCTTGGGCAGCGGCAGGTGGGCGGAGGCCAGCATGGCCGGCCAGATGATGCAGTGGAAGCGGGTGATGTCCTTGCCGATGACGTGCAGGTCCGCGGGCCAGTAGCGGTCCACCTGCGACGCGTCGTCGGACCCGAAGCCCAGCGCGGTGATGTAGTTGCTCAGCGCGTCGAACCACACGTAGACCGTGGAGCCGGGGTGGAACGGGATCGGGATACCCCACGGCAGGTTCGGCCGGCTCACCGAGATGTCCGCGAGGCCACCCTCGATCACCGACAGGATCTCGTTGCGCCGGCTCTTCGGCTGGATGAACTCGGGGTGCGCGGCGATGTGGTCGGCCAGGAACTGCTGGTAGCGCGACAGGCGGAAGAACAGGTTCTTCTCCTGGATCCAGGCCGGCTCGAGGTTCGGGTGCTCGGGGCAGATACCCTCTTCGAGGTCCTTGTCGGTCTTGTACGCCTCGCAGCCGACGCAGTACCAGCCCTCGTACGACCCCTCGTAGAGGTCGTCGGGGTTGTGCTGGCGCACCCGCTCCATCATCTCCACCACGCCGCGGGCGTGGCGTGCCTCGGAGGTGCGGATGAAGTCGTCGTAGCTGATGTCCAGCCCCTGGTACGCGTCCACGAAGTGCTGGGCCAGCTCGTCGACGAACTCCTGGGGCGTCTTGCCGGCGGCCTCGGCGGAGCGGGCGACCTTGAGGCCGTGCTCGTCCAGGCCGGTGAGGAAGTGCACGTCGAAGCCCATGCGCCGCTTGTAGCGGGCGATCACGTCCGTGGCGATCTTCTCGTACGCGTGACCCAGGTGGGGCTTGCCGTTGACGTAGTCGATGGCCGTGGTCAGGTAGAACGTCGAGGTCATGACTGCGGCTCCTTGCCCCCGGATGGGCTACGGTTCTTGCGCGGTCGTCGCCTTCGGCCTCCCCTGCCGCCGCCCTTGCCACCCTTTCCGCCGGCGGACTTCTTCGGTCCGGTCTCCTTGGCCTTGGGGCGCGGTCCACCCTTGCCGCCGCGCGAGCGGTCGGATGGCTTGCGGTTGCCGCCCCGCTGGCGGTCGTCGTCGCCCTTCTGCGGTGGGGCGCCCCGAGGGGGCGGCCGCATGGGCTTGCCGTCCTCGTCGCGCTCCACGTCCGTGGGCTCCATGACCATGCGCGCGCCGTCGTCGCCCATGAACGAGAACTTCTGGCCCAGCACGTCGATGGACATCACCTTGCCCGGCCCCTTGCAGGTGAGCACCCGCTTGCCGCTCTTGGGCAGGTTCTTGCTGGCCGCGGCGTACGCCTCGTGCTCGTAGGACAGGCAACACATCAGCCGGCCGCACAGCCCGCTGACCTTGTTGGGGCTCAGGGCCAGGTTCTGGGTCTTGGCCATGCGGATCGACACGGCGCCGAAGTTGCGCAGCCACGTCGAGCAGCACAGCTCCCGGCCGCAGTGGCCGAGGGCGCCGAACAGCTTGGCCTCGTCCCGCACGCCGATCTGCCGCATCTCCACGCGCACGGCCAGCCCCTGGGACAGCTCGCGCACCAGGGCGCGGAAGTCGACGCGCTTCTCCGCGGCGAAGAAGATCGTGAGCTTGTTGCCGATGGCCTGGAAGTCCACGCCGAGCACCTCGATGGCCACGCCGCTGCGCTCGGTGATGGCCTTGGCCTCCTCCAGCAGCTCGGTCTCGCGTGACTTGCCCTCGGCGTGGGTGATCAGGTCGGGCTCGCGGGCGGGGCGCACCACCTTGCGCACGTGGCGCGAGGTCTGTACGCCGGACTCCTCCTGGGGAGCCAGCAACACACGGGCGATGGCCAGCCCGCGGTCGGTCTCCACCACCGCGAGGTCACCCGGCCGCAGGTCGAAGCGGCGCGCGTCTATGGGGATCTTGTGCAGCCGCCCGGCGGGCCGCAGGGCCAGGGTCACGTAGGTCCGCTTGCGCTCCCTGCGGGGTCTGGGCTTTTCGCGGGGCGGCGGCGCCGTCTCTTCGGCCGCCTCGGGCGCCGTCTCTTCGGCCGCCTCGGGCGCGGCCTCGTCCGTCTTGGGGGTCTCTTCGGCTGGCATCAGTCGGTCTCGAGTAGCAGCGCCTCCATCACGAGGCGCGTGGCGATGTTTCGGTCCAGGCGGTCACGCGCCGTCTGCAGCGAGGCGAACGACCGCAGCAAGGCGTCGGCATCGTAGCGGCTGGCCAGTTCTTTGGCCAGGTCGGCGCAGTCGGGGCGGCGGGGTCGCCCTCCCTCCCCGGCGGCCCGGGCTGACGCGTCCCGGAGGACCTCGCCGGCGGCCACGACGAAGCGGCGCAGGAATGGAGTCTGTGTCTTGCGGGCCTCCGTGTCCAGGACGTGCATCTCGGCGGCCATCTCCAGCCGCTGGGTCGCGCTGCCCTCGAAGGCCGCGAAGAAGCGCCGCAACACCTCGATCTCGGCCTCGGCCTCGTCCAGGGTGATGCCCAGGGCGCGCCCGATGGAGCCGCCGGAAGCGGCGGCGAGCTGGCGTGCCTCGTCGGGCGCGGCGTCGGAGTGCTCGAGCAGGTAGCGCTCCACGATCCCCGCGTCCAGGCGGCGGAAGCCGATCTGCAGGCAGCGGGATCGAATCGTGGGCAGCATCTGTCCCAGCCGTCGCGTCACCAGGATCAGCACGGTGCGCGCCGGTGGCTCCTCGAGGCTCTTGAGCAGGCAGTTGGCGGCCTCGGTGGTCATCATCTCGACGTCGTCGATGACCACGACGCGGAACAGCCCCTCCTGCGCCCGGTAGGCCAGTCGGCTCTGGAGCTCGCGGACGTGGTTGATGCGGATGGCCAGCGCGCCTGTCTTGCGCCCCTCGGGGGGCGTGGGCTCGACGACCCACACGTCTGCGTCGGTCCCCGACTGGATCCGGGTGCACGACCCGCACTCACCGCAGGGGTGGCCGTCGGCTCCGAGGCGCTCGCAGTTCAGCGCGGCGGCAAAGCCGACCGCCACCTGACGACGTCCCACGCCGTCGGGGCCGTGGAAGATGTAGGCGTGGTGGGGGACCTTGCGTATGGCCGCCCCGGCGAGCCGGTCGACGACGCGCTCGTGCCCCAGTATGGTCGCGAAGGTCACCTACGGAACTCCGGAAACCGCCTCCGCAATTCGGCCATGATGCGCCGATGTACGTCCATGCGGGTTGCGCCGGCGTCCACGACGGCGAAGCGCTCGGGGTGCTTCTCGGCGCGGTCCAGGAATCCCGTGCGCACCGACTCGTGGAAGTCGGCCTCCTCCTCCTCGATCCGATCGAACAGCGAGCGCGAGCGCACCCGCGCCAGGCCGCTCTCCGCCGGCAGATCCAGGAGGAACGTCAGCTGGGGCCAGCAGCCGTCCACGGCCGCTCGGTTGATGCCCAGCACCCGCTCCTCGCCCAGGCCGCGGGCCACGCCCTGATAGACGATGGACGAGTCCACGAACCGATCGCACAGCACGACCTTGCCCTCGCCCAGGGCGGGGCGGATCACCTTGTTGACGAGCTCGGCGCGGCTCGTGGCGAACAGGTACGCCTCGGTGAGGTGGGTGAACGAGGGCGCCTCCTTGCCCAGCAGCAGGCCGCGGATCACGTTGCCCAGCAGCGTGCCGCCTGGCTCGCGCAGGCAGACCACGGTCTTGCCTGCCTCGCGCATCTCGTCGGCCAGCAGGGCGACCTGCGTGGTCTTGCCGCAGCCCTCGGTGCCCTCGAACGTGATGAAGAAACCGCTCATATCGGCCGCGGAGTGTACCATCTAACGGCTCGGGTTGAACGCGATTACAAGATAAAGCGCACGCGAGGAGGTGCGACCTGATCGAGCTGGACCGACTACGCGCCGTCGCCCGCCCCCTCGGCCTGTGCGCCGTGGGCGCCGCAACCGCCGAGCCGGCGGGGGAGGGGACCCACCTGGATCGCTTCGTCGGCGAGGGCCGCCACGCGGGCATGGCCTGGCTGGCGCGGGACACACGCCGGCGGGCCGACCCGCGCGAGGTGCTGCCCGGGGCGCGATCGGTGGTGGTGGTCGCGGCGGCCTACGACGGCGGGGGCGACGGCAACGTCGCGCGCTACGCGCGCGGTCCGGACTACCACGACGTGTTGATCCACGACGTGGAGGCCGTGGCGGCCGAGCTCGGCGACCCGGACGCCCGCGTGTACGTGGACACGGGGCCGGTGATGGAGAAGGTGTGGGGCGCCCGCGCCGGCATCGGCTGGGTGGGGCGGCAATCGCATCTGATCTCCGAGCGCCACGGCTGCTGGCTGCTGCTGGGGGTGGTGCTGACGCGAGCCGAGGTGGAGACCTCTGCGCCGGCGCGGGATCGGTGCGGTACGTGCACCCTGTGCGTGGACGCGTGTCCCACGGGCGCCGTACGCTTCGACGGGGACGGACCGCCGCGGTTCGACGCGCGCCTGTGCCGGTCCTACCTGACCATCGAGCACCGCGGCGCCATCCCCGAGGACCTGCGGCCGACCCTGGGTACGGGGCTCTTTGGCTGCGATCGTTGCCTGGCGTCCTGTCCCTGGAACGAAAAGGCGGGCGGGGATCTCCACCCCGGGCTCGCGCCCGTCCTGCCCGCCGAGCTGGATCCCGCCGAGGTGCTGCGCCTGGACGGAACGGCCTTCCAGCAGCGCTTCCGCGGCACGCCGGTCCTGCGGGCCCGCCGCCGCGGTCTGTTGCGCAACGCGGCCCTGGCGATGGGGAACGCGGGCGACGCCGCCGCGGCGACCGAGCTGAGGCGGTGTGTCGAGTTCGAGGAAGACGAGGTGGTGCGGGAGGCCGCGGCCTGGGCCTTTGGTCGGCTGCGCTAGTCGTCCAGCTTCAGTCCGCCCAGCAGATCACCCAGCGTGCCGAAGTTCGCCTGCTTGGCTTCCTTGCGGTAGTCCTCCACCGCGGCGCGCTCGCCCACGGCGTGCTCGTCGCTGGGCAGCAGGCGGATGCGGCGGCGGTCGGAGTCCACGTCCGCGAGCTCCACGGTCACCGCCTTGCCGGGCTGGAAGGCGAGGTGCGCCTGCGCCTGGTCCATGCCGAGTTCCCGCGCCGGGATCAGGCCCGTGATGCCGGGGGCGAGCTGGATCAGCACGCCGAACGGGGCCACCTTGTCCACGGTGCCCTCGAGCAACTGCCCGCGCATCCACGCCGGCACCACGTCGTTCCAGGGATCGCCGCCCAGGGCCTTGATGCTCAGGCCGAGGCGCCGCTTCTCGAGGTCCACGCGGATGAGCTTGACGGTGACCTTCTCCCCGGGCTGGACCACCGATTCGGCGTGGCGGACGCGCTCCCAGGCGAGCTCGCTGACGTGCACGAGGCCCTCGAGGCCGGGGGCGAGCTCCACGAAGGCGCCGTAGGCCTCGACGCGGGTCACGCGGCCGGCGTAGACGCCGCCCTCCTCGAAGTCGGTGCCCACGTTGTCCCAGGGGTTCCCCTCGGCCTGCTTGATGCTCAGCGAGACCTTGCCGTTGCCCTGGTCCACGCGCAGGACCTTGACGCGGACCACGTCGCCGGGCCGCAGGTTGTCCTGGGGGCGCTCGGCGTGGCCCCACTGGATCTCGGAGATGTGGACCAGGCCGTCGAGGCCGCCGAGGTCCACGAAGGCGCCGAAGTCGACGATGCGGCTGACGGTGCCCTCGCGGATCTGACCCTCGTCCAGGGTCTGGCGCAGCTCGTCGCGCTTGGCGTCGCGCTCCTCGCGCAGCATCTGCGATCGGGACACCACCAGGTCCTTGCCGTCGCTCTCGTACTTGGTGATGAGGAACTCGAAGGTCTTGCCCACGTAGTCGGGCAGGTCCTCGTCGGACACGTGGAACAGCTCCACCTGGGACAGGGGCAGGAACGCCCGCTGGCCGCTCTTGAACTTCACGTCGAAGCCGCCCTTGCGCTGGCCGGAGATGCGCCCCTCGATGGGCACGTGCTCGGCGTATGCGGTGCGCACCGCCTCGCGCGACCGCGCCTCCAGGGCCATCTTGTAGCTCAGCCGCACCTCGCCGCCGGAGACCGTGGCCACGTACAGGGTCAGGGAGTCGCCCACGCCCACGGTGATGTTGCCCTCGTCGTCGCGCATCTCGTCCGCGTCGAGCATGGCCTCGGACTTGCCGCCGATGTCGATGAAGATGTCCGAGCCGCCGATGTGCACCACCGAGCCGGTGACCTTGTCCCCGCGGCGCGACACGCCGCCGACCATGCTGGCGGACTTGTTCAGCGCCGCTGCGAGGTCCTCGGCCCGGATCTCGTCCTTGGCCACGTCCGCGTCGGACTTGGCCCAGGGCGCGTCCGGGATGTCGTCGGCGTCCCAGTCCACGTCGTCGGCCGCTGCGGGCTCGTCCGCGGTCGGGGCGGGATCATCGGCGGTCGGGGCGGGGTCCTCGGCGGGAGGCGTGTAGGTCTCCGCCTCGGCCATGGCCTGGTCGAGGATGTCGTCGAGATCGACCGGTGCGGTCGGATCGGCGTCCCCGGCGGCGTCCTTGGACGCGCGGCGCACGACGGTGGTGGAGGCTTGCTTGGGCTTCTCCTCGCTGGACATGGAGCTCTCCGGCTGTGGCCCCGGAAAGGTGGGGCGCCTCTGAAGATGGGTCGGTTGGCGCGCAAGGGTACCCAAGAGGGGCGCGCGCGTCACCACCCCTTTACGGATTTCTGCGTGTCCAGGGCCCTCGCGGCGCGCCCGAGCGCCCACAGGGAGGTCGCCAGCTGGACCGGCAGGCGCACGGGTCGCTTGAGGATCGCGTCCGCGTCGTCCAGCACCACACGGACGGCGGCCACGGGTACGCCGGCCCCGGCGCACACCTCTGCGATGGCGCGGCCCTCCATCTCGCACAGGTCCGCGCCCGTGTCCCGCCGCGCCTTGTGCTTGGACCAGGGGCGGGCCAGCGCGTGGGCGACCGTCAACGCCTCGCCCCGCTGCCACGTCACGCCACCGGCGTCCAGGCGTGCGGCGAGGTCGTCGGTGAGGCTGCGATCTGCACGAGGACCGCCGTACCAGCCGTCCACCAGCACCACGTCGCCAACCTTCAAGTGGGGCGCCAGTCCGCCGCACACGCCCAGGTCGATCACCGCGGCTGCGGGCACATCCGACAGCAGGCGCCGCATCCCCGCAGCGGCCCGCTTCGGTCCGACACCCAGCCGGAACGCGCGAGGGCCCACGGCCCAGCGCTCGAGCCGGATCGCCACCGCCCAGACCTCGCCTCGGTCGGTCAAGGAGCCCTGTCCTCGCGCTTCTTCGCCGCGTCCACCACCTTCTGCAGGTACACCGGGTCCGTGAGCATCTTGAGGCGATGGTGCAGGTTCGCGTGCACCACGGCCATGAGCAGGAACTGCACCGCCAGCCGGGCGAGGTCCAGCCACAGCAGGTACGGCACGATCGAGGCCAGCTCCACGTCGAACACGCTGGCCGCGTACACGATCGGGAAGCCCAGGAAGATCCACGGGTAGCTCGTACCCATGGGTACGACCTCTTCGTCCGCGTCGCCCTCGTCCAGGTCCCCCGACTCCAGGAGCACCTTCTCGAGGCGGTCCGCCGCGCGCACGCTGCGGAAGAACAGCACGAAGTACACACCGTTGAGCGACAGCAGCGCCGCCCCCAGCAGGTGTCCGCCCGGGTAGATGATCAGCACCTGCCCCGCCAGCGACGCGAACAGGTGCGTGAGGATGCGGGTGCGCGCCCATGAGGGGGGTGGGGACGACATGGGGCGGAATCCTACCACTTTGTTACCCTGGCACCATGATCGACGCGCTGCTTTCGGATGGGTGGGCGGCCCCCGTCGCCCGGCAGCTGGCAGACCTCCTCGGCCGGCCAGGGGTCGCCGTCTTCGACTTCGACGACACCTGCATCGAGGGGGATCTCGGCGACGCGGTGTTCCAGCACGCCGCCGAGGCCGGGACCCTGACCGCAGACCTCCCGGGCCTCCCGCCCGAACCCGCGCCCGACGACTGGCTCACGGCAGCCGACCGCGTCCTGGCCGAGCACGGGCCCGAGGTCGGCTACCCGTTCTTCGTGCAGGCCTTCGCCGGCTGGAGCGTCGAGGCGTTCCGCGAGCACGCACGCGACGTGCTCGCCCGTGAGCAGGTAGCGCCGCGCGGCCGACGGTCTCTGGAGATGCACCGGGTGCGCAGCGGCATCCGCTACCGCGAACCGGTGGTGCGCCTCGCGCGGCGGTTGCGCGACGCGGGCTGGGACCTGTGGATCGTGTCGGGCACGGCCCAGTGGGCCGTCGAGGTGGGCGTCGAACCCCTCGGCGTCGCCGCCGGAAGGGTCTGCGGGCAGCGCGTCGAGGTGCACGACGGCCAGCTCACCGCCGTCCCGGTCCGCCCCACCGTCTTTGGCGAGGGCAAGGTCGAGGTGCTCCGCGAACGGCTCGACGCGCCGCCGGACCTCGCCGTCGGGGACTCCCCCAACGACACGCAGATGCTGCGCTGGTCCCGTTCCGCGCTGGTCATGGACGCGGGCGACGCCAACAGCCTGGGACCGCTGGCCCGGGAGCGCGGCTGGGGGGTCCAGCCGGTGCCGTCCAGCTGGCGGCCAGACCTGTTCGGCTGAGCGCCTGCGCGGTACCCTGGGAGGCGAGGAGTCGACCATGCCGAGCTGCGACCGCTGCGGACACGAGCTGCCCGATCAGGCCCAGTTCTGCGACAACTGCGGCTCGCGGCACACCTCGTCCGTGCAGGTGGTGCGCGAGAACCCGATGAAGAGCCCGGCGGTGCGCAAGCTGCTGCAGCAGGCCGAGGCGCTGCGGGTTGAGGGCCAGATCGGCCCCGCCCTGGACGTGATCCAGGAGGCGGGCGAGCAGGTGGGCTCCACGCCGGCGTGGATCAAGCTCGAGTACAGCATGCGCGCCAGCATCGCCCGCTCCGCCGTGGAGGCCGACGAGGTCGGCGAGCCCCTGCCGGGCGTCCGCTACGACCCCATGCAGCCGGTGGCGCGGATCGAGGCGCGGGTGGACGTGGGGCCCGGCGTCAATCCAGCACTGCTGGCCTTCGTCAGCGGCGATCGGCTGATCCGCATCCCGTCGGGCGTGTTCCAGGGCTCCAAGGTGCCCGTGGTCGGCACCCTCGACGAGCTGCTCGCGCGCGGGGAGGCCCGATCCGTGGCGCTACCCGACCTGCAGGCCACGCGCGTGCAGTGTGGCTGGCAGGGCGGCCGCGTGTTCGTGAGCGGGCGCCGCCTCGCGGGCGGGGGCCACGCCGTGGCCTGGCACCACCCGGACACCGGCTGGATGGAGGCGTCCCAGCCCCTAGAGGCCGAGGTCACGTCCATGGCGCTGGGCGCCCAGGGCCGCCGCCTCGTGGTCGGCACGGCCGTGGGGCAG
The DNA here is from genome assembly GCA_964558555.1 of uncultured Rickettsiales bacterium. Taxonomy (GTDB): domain Bacteria; phylum Myxococcota_A; class UBA796; order UBA9615; family CAYRNR01; genus CAYRNR01. The sequence continues at coordinate 9,559 of CAZLEO010000148.1, forward strand.
GTGTTGCTCTACGATATCGAGGACAGCCGCCTCAAGTTCCTGGGATCCCGTTACCTGGCGCGCACACCCGTGGTCCGCTGCGGCGTGGCCGCGGACAGCGACCTGGCCTTCGCCTGGACCGGGCGCGGCGATCCCGTACTGGTCGGCCCGCTGATCTCGGCGGGCTCCCTGCGCCGCCTCGGCGTACCCCACGGGGACGTCACCGACGTGCGCGCCGCGGGCGGCGGCCGCCTCGTGGCGACCATCGACGAGGTGGGCCAGCTGTGCTTCTTCCGCATGTCCGACGCGCGCAAGGTCGGCCAGACCCACCTACCCGTGTTGCAGGACCCCCAGCTGCGCATCGCGGGCACCGATCCCAGCCACGAACAGGCCGTGATCCGCCCCGGCGGCAGCGCGCTGCACTGCTACGAGTTCCGCTACCTCGTCTTCGTGGGCGAGCCCGTGCACGTGGTGCGCACCAAGCCCGAGAAGCTGCCCGACGGCGGGCTGCTCGAGCTGGGGCCCCAGGCGGACTATGTGGTGCACGTGGACGGCACGCGGATCGCCGTGTTCCGGGCGAACATGTCGCCCAAACGGGACTGACTCCGCGGCAGGGGAGGGGGCGAGCCGGTCCGGGCGGGAACGTCTATTCGAAGACGATCGACTTGACGGACTGGCCGTTCTTCTTCTTGAGGATGCCCTGCAGGTCGGACAGCGCCTGGGACATGCTCTCGTAGTTCTGGGTGTTGGCCACCAGCTTGTACAGGGTGAACTGCACCGCCGTGGACGGGTCGTTGTCGAACACGAAGGTGAACATCTCGCGCGTGTCCATGCGGTACTGGCCCGAGTACTGGTGCGAGCTGCGCATGGTCACCGACGAGGTCTGCTTCAGCGTGCATTCCCAGAGGATCGGGTCCTCGTCCTCGTCGCTGTAGCAGTCCATGTCCGACGACGTGTTGGGTCGAGCCACGGTGACCTTCTTGACGTCCTTCCACTCGAGGTTGAGCAGGTGGATGTCCACGGCGATGGTGAACCCGGAGTTGCCCTCGGGGTCGTTGCCGTACCAGTCACGGGCGCGCAGCACGTGCGTCAGGTTGCCCGTGTGCTTGGTGCCGTCGACCATGGTCACCGTGCAGGGCAGGGGCGGGTCGATGTTGGCCTCGCCGATGTCCATGGCCGGCTCGGCAGGCGCGGCCTCCTCCTCCGGGGCGGGCTCGTCGGCCGTGGCCTCGGTCATCTCGGCGTCCTGTGCAAGGGCCTGTAGCGGCAGCATCAGCCCCGCCAGCAGCATCAGGTTGAGGATCATGGTCTTCATCGCAACTCCCTCGTTGCCGGTTCGCGTTTCAGCTCCGGTCTCCACGACGCCGGCCCGCGCCGACGACTTGCGTCGAATCCTAGCGGACACCTTCCATCGAGGCAACGACGCCAGCGGAGCCCGGTTCATTCATATGCAACGTGTGGGGGGCGTCGGTCGGTTCACCCCGGGACGAGGAGTTCGTCGACCGCCTGCACCACAGCTGCGCGGTCCCGCAGCTGGTTGAGCTTGCGGCGGAACGCCACGGACGCGGGGCGCCCCGCGCTGTACCGCACGAGGTGGCCGCGGAAGTGGGAGCAGCCGCGCGACTCCGCCTGGGATATCCCCGCGTCGATGTTGGCCGCGATGATCCCGTCGAGGTGATCCAGCAGGGTGTCCCGCAGCTCGCGGGGCGACGGGGGGCCGTCGGGCCGTCCGGCCAGCCCGTCGATGATGCGACGGAACACCCACGGGTTGCCGATGGCGGCGCGGCCCACCATCACGGCGTCCACCCCCGCGGTGTCCATCATCTCGCGGGCCGAGGCAGCGTCGGTGACCCCACCGTTGCCGATGATCGGGATGTCCAGGGTCTCGCGGATGCGCGCCAGGAGATCGTGGTCCACGGGTCCCGAATGAAGCTGCGTGCGCGGCCGCGCGTGGACCGTCAGCGCCGAGCAGCCCGCGTCCTGCAGCGCCTGCGCCATGGGCAGGGCGTTGATCTCCTGGTGCGACCAGCCGCTGCGGATCTTGGCGGTGATCGGGCACGACACGGCGTCGCGTACCCGCTCGACCATCTCCACGGCCCGCGGCACGTCCCGCATCAGGGCCACGCCGCTGCCCTTGCGCACCACCTTGCGCGCAGGGCAGCCCATGTTGAGGTCGATGATGTCCGGCGCCACGAGCTCCTCGGCGCGCGCCGCCGCCTCACCCAGCCGCACCGGGTCGTGGCCGTACAGCTGCAGCGCCACGGGCCGCTCCCCCTCCTCGATGCGGATCAGGCGGTGGGTGGAGCGTACGCTGCGCATCAGCCCCTCGGCGCTGATCATCTCGGAGAACACCAGCGAGCAGCCGAGCCCGCGGCAGATGCGGCGGAAGCGGGCGTCCGTGTACCCGGCCATGGGGGCCAGCACGGTGGGGCCGTCGAGCTGGATGTCACCGATGCGCAGGCTCATGGCCTCCAGATGGCCCGGCGGCCGCGATCTGTCAAGAGTTTCCCCCTCCTTTGAATAGAGGTCCGCACACGCGCGTCTATGCACCGTCGGCATCCCGGTGGGGTGTCGGGGGCTGGTCAGCGCGGAGGTAATCCCGTGGTAGTCGCCACTCGACGAAGCCTCGGCCAGCATGAACGTGGGCACTCTGATGGAGGTTCGAGATGAACTTCGTAGGTCGGTTTTGGACGCTGGGCGTCGCGATGTTGGCCCTGTCCCTGGTGATGGGTACGGGCTGTGGACTCTGGATCGTGGATGAATCGGAGTGTGGTGGCCGCTATGGCGGCAACTGCAACGAGCGCGACGACGCGAATCCGCGGCCGGACGACGACGACGATCCCCATCAACCGGCGGACGACGACGACGACGACGTCCCCGGCGACGACGACGACGTGGCCGGCGACGAGGACACGGACAACGACGGCCTGACCGACTCCGAGGAGGAGGACCTGGGCACCGATCCCGAGGACGCCGATACGGACGACGACGGCCTGGCCGACGGCACCGAGGACAACCTCGGCACCGATCCCACCAGCCCGGACACGGACGGCGATGGGATCTCGGACGGCACCGAGGTGGGCCTGGACAGTCCGGACACCTGGGACACGGATCCCGAGCTGTTCGTGCCCGATGGCGACTCCGGCGCCACCACGACCGATCCCCTCGACGAGGACACGGACGACGGCGGGGCCATGGACGGCGCCGAGGACGCCGACGCGGACGGCGTGGTCGACTCCGAGGAGACCGATCCCAACGACCCGGGCGACGACGGTCAGCTGCTCGACAGCGACGACGACGGCCTCAGCGACGCCCAGGAGGACGAGCTGGGCACGGATCCCAACTCCCCGGACACGGACGCGGACATGCTCGAGGACGCCGAGGAGCTCGAGTGGGGCACCGATCCCACGGACGAGGACACGGACGGCGACGGCCTGCTCGACGGCGAGGAGGTCGAGGCGGGCACGGATCCGCTGGACGCGGACACCGACGGCGACGGCGTGGACGACGGCACCGAGGTGGACCAGAGCACCGATCCCCTGGACCCCGACGACCACGACGACACCTCGGCGGGCGACGACGACGACGACGCCCCCGCCGATGACGACGACGACGCGGCCTCCAGCCCCGAATGCGACGACGGCTTCTGCGAGTCCGGAGAGGTCACCTGCATGTGCCGGCAGAGCGGAGCGACCGGAGCCTCCTCCCTGGTCCTCCTGACCCTGTCGGGACTGGCGCTGGCGCTGCGCCGCCGGCCCTGATCGCGGGCCCCCCTGCCCTACCCGAAGCCTGCGATCGTAGCCCCTCGGCTCTGACGAGCCGGGGGGCTTTTTGGTCGACGGTCGACGGTCGACGGTCGACGGTTGGGTCGACGGTTGGGTGGTCGACGGTCAGGGAGTGTGGAGTTCGACCTGGGCGGGGAGGAGGCAGATGCGGGTGGCGCCGGACTTCTTCTCGATGAAGCCGGGATCGATGCCCTGCTTGCGGAGCATGGCGCGGGTGTCGTGGATCAGCTTGCCCAGGGACGAGGGATCGCGGCGCTCGGCGCCCTTGAGGCCCCACAGCTTGATGCGGAGGCGCTCGTCGGCGATCCAGCCGCGGTTGGGTTCGGGGGTGTCGTCGGGCTCGCTGTGCAGCTCCTCGGCGAGGATGTACAGCAGCAAGAAGCGCATGGAGCCGCCGAACTCGAAGCGGGTCGAGCCCTGCTCGATGACGATGGTGCCGCTGCCCAGATCCTTGGAGTACAGCGACATCCGGGTGGGCCGGAACTTGCCGTGGGAGTCGGACGCCGCCACGGTGGGCGTGGCCACGCGCTCGTTGGACGACACGGTGCCGATGATCTCGGTCAGCTCGAAGGGGCCGGTGGTGCCGAACACGATCTGAGATCCCTCGACCAGATCCACCCAGCGGCCGATGCGGATCCCGTCCACGAAGGTGCCGTTGCGGGAGTTCAGATCCATGATCCGCACGCGGCCCTCGTGCATGGCGATCAGGGCGTGGTTGCCGCTGACGCGGGGATCGTCGATCACCACGTCGTTGTCCGGGCCACGGCCCACGGCGACGCGGTCGGTGAACGCGAGACGGTGGCCCGTCTCCTTGCAGCTCAGTACAGGCACGAACCCTCCTGGCCCACCCACATGGGCACGGGACATCATACCGCAACTCGCGTGCCACCCGAACGGGCGACGAAGGGCACGACTTGACCGCCCGGTGGGCGGGTGATACGCCCCCTATCACCTTCGATTTCCGACCTTGGAGGCCCCCGTGATCGTCGATGTCCTGACCCTCGGCATGTTCCAGGTGAACTGCATCATCCTGGCCGATGAACAGACCCGCGAGGGCGTGGTCATCGACCCGGGCGAGGAACCCGGGAAGATCATCGCGCGCATCCGCGAGCTCGACCTGACCATCTGCAAGATCCTGCTGACCCACTGCCACCTGGATCACGCCGGCGGCGCCGGGGAGGTCAAGAAGGCCACGGGCGCCGAGCTGTACTTCCACGACCTCGAGCAGGAGCTGTACGACAACCTGCCCCAGCAGGCCGCCGCCTTTGCCACCGAGGCCGTGGCAGGGCCTCCCCGCGACGGCTCGCTGGCCGAAGGGGACGTGGTGGAGGTGGGGTCGGTCAAGCTCGAGGTCCTGCACACGCCCGGTCACTCCCCCGGCGGCGTGGCCCTGCTCGCGCGGGACGACAAGCTGGTGGTGGTGGGGGACACCCTGTTCGCGTCCTCCATCGGCCGGTCCGACCTGTGGGGCGGCGACTTCAAGACCCTGATCCAGTCCATCCGCGATCGCCTGCTCACCCTGGACCCCGACACCCGCGTGTTACCCGGCCACGGTCCGGAGACCACCATCGGCCGCGAGGCCAAGTTCAACCCCTTCCTCACCTCGAGAAGTTTCCTGTGATGGCCGAGAGCACGACCGAGGCGGCCCGCAACGACGGGCGCATCCGCTGGTGGGAGCTGCTGCCCCTGCTGGGCACCGGCGCCATCCTGATGACGACCATGCTGTCGTACAAGGGCTACATCAAGGACGACGCCTTCATCTCCCTGCGCTTCGCCCGCAACCTCGCCGCCGGCAACGGCATGGTGTTCAACGTCGGCGAGCAGGTGGAGGGGTACACCAACTTCCTGTGGATCGTGCTGTCCGCGCCGGCGTACTGGGTCGGCGCCGATCCCGTGTCCTGGATCAAGGTGATGGGGGCCGTGTGCAGCCTCGCCGCCATGGTCCAGGTGTTCTTCATGGCGCGGTGGCTCAACGGCAACCGGCCCTCGGCGTTCCACTACATCCCGCCGCTGCTGCTGGCCTCGTCCACCTCCGTGGCCCTGTGGGCCATGAGCGGCATGGCGCCGTGCCTGATGCTGGTGCTGGGCACCTCGGCGACCTTCCACCTGTGGCGGGCCCTGGACGCGGGGAAGCGCTTCGACTTCGTCATGGCCGGCCTGGCCATGGCCCTGGCCGCCCTGACCCGCCCGGAGGGGCACGTCTTCTTCATCTTCGGCGTGTGCGCGCTGGCGGTCCAGGCCATCGTCCGCCGGCGGATCGCCCCCGAGGTGTGGTGGCTGATCGGCGTGTTCTCGATCATCGTCGCGCCGTACCACATCTGGCGATACGCCTACTTCGGCTACCTGTTGCCCAACACGTACTACGCCAAGGCCACGGCGGGCCGCGAGGTGTGGGGCGCCGGCGTGGAGCAGCTCGGCGGCTTCATGGCGTTCAACGTCAACGGCGCCCTGGCCGGTGCGGCCCTGATGGCGCTGATCCCCTCGCGCAAGCGCGTGCTGCGCGCGTTCGGCCTGCTGCTGTGCGTGTTCTTCATGCTGTACCTGATCAAGATCGGTCGGGACGAGATGAAGCACTACCGGCTGTTCCTGCCGGTCTACGGCGTCTTCGTGCTGCTGGCCGGCGAGGGCCTGCGCGGCCTGTGCGAGGCGTGGAAGGGCTGGCAGCCGCGGTGGCTGTCCGCGGTCCCGGCGTTCGCCCTGGCCCTGGTGCCGGTGGTGATCAGCCTGCAGTACACCAAGGAGCACCGATACGAGGACGGCTACCTGAAGATGAGCCGAAACTCCTTCCAGAAGATGGGGGAGTACATCGTCAAGAACTCCGACGAGGCCGACACGGCCATCTTCCAGGACATGGGCGCATGTCCTTACGCGGCCTGGCCCATCCGCTTCGTGGATCCCATCGGCGTGCTCAACCCGTTCGTGGCCCACGAGCTGGCGGCCATCCGCTGCAACCCGTTCCTGCGGGGCATCAAGGCCCGGCAACCCGGCGGCCGCAAGGAGCTCGAGGAGCTCGACCGGAAGATCCGCGACCACCTCTTCGACCAGGACGCCCGCTGGGTCGGCATGGTCGCCTACGTCAGCAAGGGCGGCAGCCGCCGGTCCAAGTTCCGCAAGAAGTTCGACGCCGTGCTCGGCTCCGGCGACATCATCGCCCTGGAGAAGCACCTGGGCACGCGGCTGCGCGGCAACAGCCACCACCACGGCCTGTACAACGACCCCCGGTTCGCCCAGCGCTACGAGTTCGAGACCTGCTGGCGGCGCAACAACGGCTACTACCTGGTGCTGTACCAGCGCAAGCAGTGACCCCTGCCGCGCCCTCGCGCGCGTTGATTCGTGGTACCATCCGCTCTTTCGACGGTGGTGTATGCGACTGACTACGACCCTCTTCCTGCTGCTGGTCCTGACTCCCCTCGCCTGCGAGGAGAAAGATCCCATCGACGAAGTGATGGAGGAAATGGACCTCACCATCGACACGGAGGCCATCTCCATCGGCGACGCCCCGGAGCCCGAGGAGAAGAAGCCCGACGAGGACGATGGCATCGCGTCGGCGGATCCGTCCACCAACGTGTCGCCGTCCGTCGCCTCCGGCCCCACCATCAGCGAGGCCGACGTGGTGGCCGTGGTCAAGCGCCGCAAGGGCCAGGTCCAGTCCTGCTACGAGAAGGAACTCAAGAGCGATCCCGACCTCATGGGCGTGGTCACCGTCTCGTGGACCATCACCGCCGGTGGCGGCGTCAACGGCGTGCGCGTGGTCTCCAACAGCACGGGCAACCGCGACATGGAGAGCTGCATCCGCCGCACCATCGGCGGCTGGACCTTCCCCGCCAGCAACGGCGCCGGCGTCGACATCGAGTACCCGTTCCGCTTCACGCCCAGCCTGAGCTTCTAGATGACTCCCCCCACCTGCGTGCTGCTCGCGCTGGTGGCAGTGCTCGCGGTGCCCACGTGCGCGCGGTGCGAGGAGGCCCCCGAGGAGGCCCCCGCGGAGATCCCCGAGGAGCGCGGCCCCGACGTCCGCGTGACCGTCCTCGGTGGCTACCGCGTCGCCATGAACCTCCTCGAGTCGTACCCCGTGGACCTGCAGGGAACGGCCTTCGAGCAGCCGGTCTACCTGGACCACCGCCTGCGCTTCTACCCCGAGCTGCGCCTGGGCGCGCGGGTCGCGTTCGGCGTGGAGATCGATCTGCTGACGGGCATGCTCGGCGGGAGCCTTCCGGACGCGACCACGGCCCTGGACGAGCGGTTGCGCTGGGACGCGGCGGGCGCGCGCTACGCCGAGGTTCGGCGCGCGTACTTCCGCCTGGACGGCCGACCCGTGGGAGTGATGCTGGGGTTGACCGTGGACCACTGGGGGCTGGGGGCGATGGCCAACGACGGCGGGCCGGCCGCCGTGGGGTACTCTGCGTCCCCCTTCGGCACGGACGGGTTCGGCGATCGATCCCTGCGGGTGGGCTTCGAGATCCCGCCGGCGTACCACGCCGCGGGCGCCGCCCGTCACGTGACGCTGGACTTCTTCGTGGACGTGGTCGCTCGCGACGACGAGACGCGGCTGTTCGTGCGAGGCGATCTCGTGCTGGCCCCGGGGGTCCGCGTGCAGTACCTCACGCCCATGGCCCGCGCCGGGCTGTGGCTCGGCTGGCGAACGAGCCGCGACCGCGACGGTGGCGTGGCCGAGGTCCTGCAGGGCGACGTCTACGCGGACCGCACCCTGCCCCTGGGCCGCCGCGACGGCACCCTGCGCCTCGCCGCCGAAGGGGTGGGGCGCGTCGGCCGCTCGAGCCTGGCCAACGGCTGGCCCGATCCGGGCGCCCGCCAGGTCCTCGCCGGCGCGGCCGTGCTCGAGACCGAGGTGGACCTGCCCGGCCTGGCGCCGGTGCTGGGCCTGCGCGGCGGCGTGGCCAGCGGCGACGACGATCCCCTGGACGACCGCGACACGGGCCTCCCCCTGGACCGCGACTACAACGCCGGGGTGATCCTCTTCGACGAGGTGCTCGCCGGCGTCAGCGCCCGCCGCGCCGTGCAGCTGTACGACGAGCTCGGCGTGGACGGCGAGCGGGCGGCGGACGAGGGCGCCATCAACGGTGCGGTCTTCTGCATGCCCTACGTGGCGTTCTCACCCCATCCCGTGATCACCCTGCGGGTGGGAGGAGTGGTGGCGGCCGCCGTGGTGGATCCCCTGTTCCTGGCGACCGCTGAAGGGACGGGGCTCGACGGTACCACCTTCGCCGCTGGCGGCCGGTTCTACGGCGGCGAGCTCGACGCGAGCGTCGACCTGCAGGTCCCGCTGCTGCCCGGCTCGCAGCCGCGGACCCGCTTCGGCCTCCGCATCGAGTACGGTCACCTGTTCCCCGGTCCCGCCCTCACCGAGGGCTGGGCCCAGCCCGTGCCCGAGGTGGATCGGCTCGGCGTGCAGCTGGGTGTCACCTTCTGAGTGTATTGACAAACGATGGAGATCCGGGGCATTGAATTCCAACGGCGTGTGGTGCCGTCCCCGGAGGAGGTTTGTGTGAAGTACCTCGCTGCCCTGTCCTTGCTGGGCCTGTTCCTGGTCGGTTGCGACGAAGACGAACTCGCCTTTGACGAGTTCAACGACCTGCTGCCCCTCGAGCTGGACGCCTACTGGCAGTACGACTGCAACTCCGACGGCGCCGTGTGGGAGATCGACGTGGACGCCGGCGCGGGCGACGGCGGCCTGGAGTCCTTCGACTACTCGTTCACCGTGGACGGCGCACCCTCGTACCACCACGACCTCGCGCTGGGCGACGACGGCTGGTACGAGGCCGTGGACGAGCCCGAGCGACCGGACCTCTACCTCAGCCTGCCGGCCGAGGTGGGCTTCGAGTGGACCCACCACTACGTGGTGAACACCACCGTCTACGACTGGCTGATCACCTACGAGGGGCGTGAGGACGTCTCCGTGCCCGCCGGCGACTTCGTCGCCACGTGGAAGGTCACGCGCCAGTACGACCAGGTCATCGACAACGGCGCCGACGAGCACCACCAGATCTTCTCCGAGTACTACGCACCGGGCTACGGCATGGTCAAGAGCGTGATCCAGGAGACCAACGGCTCCGAGACCACCATCAACCTGGTGGAGTACGACCTGCCCTCGCTGGTGGTGGAGGAGGAGGAAGGTTGAAGGTTGAAGGTTGAAGGTTGAAGGCGGCTGCGCCGCCGAAGGCTCTCCGTCGTCGTTCCGGCTCTCGTCCCGGCTCTCGTCTTCACTCCAGGAATGATCGTCCCTGACGCGGTGTTTCGCTGCTATGCTCCCCCCTTCTTCTCCGGAGGACCCATGCGATTGACCTTCCCGACGATGATCCTCGCCGTGATCTGCGCCTCGCTCGCCCTGTCGGGCTGCCGGTATCGTCACGTCGATGACGGCGGCTACCACGTGCCCCCCAAGGTGGCCCAGGCGGGCCGCGCCGTGCTGGACAACCCCGGGGACGTGGACGCCTGGGTGGCGCTGGGTGACGCGTACCGTTCGACGCGCCGCTTCGACGAGGCCTACAAGGCCTACTCAGAGGCCAACAAGCTCTCCCCCGGCGACAAGACCGTGCAGAGCCGCCTGGCCGCGCTCAAGACCTACCGCCCCCTCAGCGAGCTCGAGCGCCGCATCCTCACCGATCCCAACGACGACGAGGCGTGGGGCGACCTGGGCGACGAGCACATGGCCGCCGGCCGCAACGAAGAGGCCATCGAGTGTTACCGCCGGGCCGCCTCCATCGATCCGGCGGACGGCGAGTGGCAGAACAAGCTGCTCGAGTCCGGCCTGGACATCGGCGAGATGCTCGACACCTGGCTGACCAACCTGCCCGACGACGACGAGCGCATCGGCGACATCGCCGACGCCCTCGTGGAGCAGGGCCGCATCGAAGAGGCGCTGCAGCTGTACCAGCGCGCCCACGAGATCGACCCCGACGACTCCGAGTGGACCCGCAAGATCGCCGAGCACGGCGGCGGCATCGCCGGCATCCTCGGCGGCGTCGAGGGCGGCGTCGAGGGCGGCGTGCCCGGCGGCATCGCCAACATCCTCTCCGCCAGCGGCGGCGCCGCCGAAGGCGACGACGAGGCCATCGGCGACCTCGGCGACGTGTACGCCGGACAGGGCAACCGCGAGCTCGCCCTGCAGCACTACCGCCGCGCCCTGGAGATCGACCCGTCCGACAGCGAGTGGCAGGGCAAGGTCGCCCTCTACGCCGGCACCGCCACCCTCGCCGACATCCTCGAGGGTCGCCTCGCCGCCGACCCCCGCAACGACGAGATCATGGGCGCCCTGGCCGCCGCCTACGCCGAACTCGGCCACTCCGACAAGGCCCGTGAGATGTTCATCGAGGCCCTCACCATCGATCCCGCGGACGGCCAGTGGCAGGGCAAGCTCGCCCTGCTCGGCGGCCTCGCCTCGACCCAGGAGCTGCTCGAGCACAAGCGCGAGACCGACCCCGACAACGACGAGGTCGTCGGCCGCCTCGGCGACATGCACGCGTTCCTCGGCGACCGCGACGCCGCCATCGAGGCCTACTCCGCCGCGCTGCGCCTCGACCCGGGTGACGAGGAGTGGCGATCCTCCATCCAGCAGATCGCCGGCACCGCCGCCGTCCTCGACATCATCGATCCCCTCATCGACACCATCGAGGACGACGAGGCGCTGGGCGACCTCGCCGACCTGTACGCCACCGCCGGCCGCACCGACCGCGCGCTCGAGATCTACCGCCGGGCGGCCTCGCTGGATCCCGAGGACCAGGAGTGGCAGGGGAAGATCCAGGCCTTCGGGCCCTGATGCCCCCACCCGCACACCCACCCGATCCCCGTCGCCTGAGCAGCGTGCCCCGGTGCTCGCCCGCGGCAAGGGGGCTGGAGGACGGGACGTCCAGCTCTTGCCACGTTCCGCCATCCAACGCCGAGGTACTGCACATAAGACGGACGAAACTGGGGCCGAATCCCAAGTTGTCGTCGAGATGGCGGCCATCTCGCCCGTAAGTTGGCATCAGACCTTTGGGCACCCTGAACCCACCCCCACCCCCTTTCCATCCCTCCAGAACCTGGATACGCCTTTCCCTCCCCCGTCGCGGAATGGAACCCCGACTACACCGTAGTGTCGTCGTGCCCAGCGCGCGGCACATGAGGAAAACCGTTGGTTCAGCTAGAGTCGATCCACCGGAGGGGGCGCCCATGATCCTATCCACGTCCAAGATCCACCTGCCCAACGTGGCCATCCTCACGCTGCTCGCGGGCGCCCTCGTTGGTTGCGGCTCCGGCCAGACCTCGACCCCTGCCGCGACCGACACCGGCGGGGAGGCTGTCGCCGCCGGGGCTCCAGCGACCCCCGCCGCCGTTCAGCGCCCCATCCATCACCGCGTCGCCCTGCGCAGCGACGCCATCGACTCGGTCACGGACAAGGCCGACGACGGTTACTTGGTGGCCACGGCCGACCGCCTCGAGATGCTGGAGCTGCTGCGGGCGCGGGAGTTCGGGGAGTTGACGCGCATCCTCGAGAAGTACCAGGCCGACTTCGAGGCGGATCCGTTCAAGGAAGACCGGGTCATCGACGCGTACGATGCGTTCAGCATCGCCGAAGAGAGCCTCGAGCCGCTGCTCGACGCCTGGGTGCGGTCGAGCTCGGGGCACTTCCCCGCGTACCTGGCGCGCGCCAGCTTCCACTACGCCATGGGGTGGGAGAGCCGCGGCCACAAGTTCATCAGCAAGACCGGCGACGATCAGCTCGAGGGCATGGTCGACCACTTCGACGAGGCTCGCGCGGACATCGCCTCGGCGATGACCGTGGAGAAAGACCTGGCCCTGGCCTACCGTCTGCTCGTGTTCATGGAGACCATCGAGGGCGACACCGTCGCTGTGGAGGCGGCCATGGATCGGGCCGGGGCTGCGAGCGCGGACAGTTACTGGGTCCACAGCGCCTACATGATGCACTTCATCCCCCGCTGGGGCGGCAGCTACGAGGCCGTGGACCGCCACGTGAAGGACACCGAGGACCGCGCCGCCGGAGACCCCCGCTTCAGAACACTCGCGGGCCGCGCGGCTGCCGACCGGGCCAACCTCGCTGCCAAGGAGGAGCGCTATACCGAGGCGCTCCAGCTCCTCGACGAGGCCCTCTCCCACGGTCACTCGCGCGACTACTATTTCCAGCGCTCCAGGACCCACCGCTGGAGCGGCGCCCTCGACGAGGCGCTCCTCGACGTCGACGCCGCCCTCGCCGTCAATCCCCAGGACCCCCGCGCCCTCTATCACAGGGCGGTCGTCCTCACCGACCTCGGCCGCATCGACGAGACCTCGGAGCCCCTCGCCCTCGCGCACGCCCTCGACCCCTCCGACTCCCGCTACGAGTCCGATGGGTTCCCTGCGCGCCAGGCCGACCGCCTCCTCAGGGAGGGCCACGAACTCATCGAGACCGGCGAGCACGCCCGCGCCCTCACCCTCCTCGACATCGCCGCCCGCCTCGCCCCCCTCGACCACGAGATCTGCTACTGGCGCGGCCGCGCCCTCCTCAAGTCCGGCGACCACCCCGCCGCCCTCACCGCCTTCGAGCTCGCCGTCTCCCTCGAGCCCACCCACTACGACTCCTACGAGAACATCGACTGGCTCCTCCTCCAGGACCAGCGCTACGACGACATCATCGCCCACTGGGACACCTTCCTCGCCCTCCAACCCGACCACGCCGACGGCCACTTCCAGGTCGCCGGCACTCACAAGCAAAAGGGGGACATGGACAGGGCCATGGAGCACCTGCGCAAGGCCTGTGATCTGGGGCAGCAGGAGGCTTGTGGGATCTTGGCGAGGTAGGGGGGCGGCTTCCACTGGGGTTCGACGGGGTTGATGTTCGTAGGGGCTGTCGCCGGACGTTCGACGGGGTCTGGGGGCGATACGGGGACACGCGCAACTTGCTCAGTGGCTTTTGGGGAGGATCGAGACTGCGGGGTGATCAAGTTGCGCATGTCCCCGTTTGGGGGGCTGCTC
>CAZLEO010000149.1:0-23203 GCA_964558555.1 uncultured Rickettsiales bacterium
GGCGAGGACAACGCCTGCGACTTCTTCATCGCCCCCGAGGAGCTGGACGAGGACGGGGACGGGATCGTGGCCTGCAACGGCGACTGCGACGACGGCGACGCCACCGTGTACCCGGGCGCCTTCGAGGAATGCGACGGGCTGGACAACGACTGCAACGGATCCGTTCCGCTGCCCGAGGTGGACGGCGACGGCGACGGCTACCTCATCTGCGACAACCCAGGCGACTGCCACGACGGCGACGCCTCCATTCATCCGGGCGCCGAGGAACTCTGCAACGGCGTGGACGACGACTGCGACCCGGCCACCCTCGAGAACGTGGACACCGACGGCGACGGGATCGCCTACTGCGACGGCGACTGCAACGACGGCGATCCCAGCGTCTACCCGGGCGCCACGCCCATCTGCGACGGCATCGTGGACCAGGACTGCGACGGGATCGAAGACGCCAACGAGAGCGACGCCGATCAGGACGGCTACACGCCGTGTGCGGACGACTGCGACGACGCCGACGCCGCCACCCACCCCACCGCGACGGAGGTCTGCGACGGCGTGCCCGACAACAACTGCGACGGCTACGAGGAGCCCGACGAACTCGACGACGACTCCGACGGCTTCACCGAGTGCGACGGCGACTGCGACGACACCGACTGTAACGCCTACCCCGGCGCCACCGAGATCGAGTGCGAGGGCGTCGACCAGGACTGCGACGGGCTGGACAACCTCCCCGAGCAGGCGATCCGCAGCCTGTCCGACGCGGACGGATCATACGAGGGAGCCAACGCCTCGGACTACGCCGGCGCGGCCGTGGCCGGAGCCGGTGACGTGGACGGCGACGGGAACGACGACGTGCTGGTGGGGTCGCACTACAACAACGAGGCGTACTCCCACGCCGGCAAGGCCTACCTCGTGTTCGGCCCGGCCGAGTGGCACGAGTCCCTGAGTACTGCAGACGCCTGGCTGTCCGGCGAGGGCGCCTCCAACTACGCGGGTTCGTCCGTGGCCGGCGCCGGGGACGTCAACCACGACGGGCTCGACGACATCCTCATCGGTGCGGATGGGTACTCGACCAGCACGGGCCGCGCCTACCTGGTGCTGGGCGGGCCGCTGTCGGGCGCCATGTCGGTCGAGGCGACCTTCACGGGGGCCGCACAGTCCGACTTCGCCGGCGGGAGCGTCGACGGCGCCGGCGACGTGGACAACGACAACTACGCGGACATCCTCATCGGCGCCGACGGCGCCGACCTCGATGGCGGCAACTCAGGCGCCGCGTACCTGATCTACGGCCCGGTCACCGGCAACGTCGGCCTCGGGTCGGCCGATGTCGTCTTCGAGGGAGAGTCGAGCGGCGACCGCGCCGGCTCCGGCGTGGCCAGCGCCGGCGACGTGGATGGCGACGGCCATGGGGACCTGATCATCGGCGCGTACGGCGCCACCGGGCAAGGCGGTGACGCGGGCGTGGCCTACGTGATCGAGGGCAACGCGAGCCTCCCCAGCACGTTCAACCTGGCGTCTGCCACCGCCACCCTCGAGGGCGAGACCGCCGGGGACTACGCCGGCTACGCCGTGGATGGCGCCGGGGACGTGGACGGCGACGGCTTCGACGATCTGCTCGTCGGGGCGTACGGATATGACAACACCACGGGCAGGACCTACCTCGTCCGTGGGCCCGTGTACGGTACGGTCAGCCTGGGCAACGCCTATGCCAGCTTCACCGGGGCGGCGGACGAGGACGACTCCGGTCGCGACGTGGCCGGCGCCGGGGACGTCAACGGCGACGGCTTCGACGACATCCTCATCGGCGCGCGCGACTCCGGCGCCGCGGGCTCGGACGCGGGCGAGGCCTACGTGTTCTTCGGACCGCTCAGCGGCGCCTACTCGGTGAACTCCGCCAACCTCCGCCTGCAAGGCGAGATGACCAGCGACGAGGCGGGTATCGGCGTGGGCGGGGGCTTCGACTCCGACGGCGACGGCTTCGACGACGTGGTCGTCGGCGCCCACGGCTGGGACAATGCCGGCAACTGGCGGGGTAAGGCCTACGTGGTGATGGGCCCGGCCCTGTGTAACTGATCTGATCCTCGGATGAACCCTTTTCCCGGCCCACCGGCTCTTCACCCCCACGCACGGCCCTTGCCGTGCCTTCGAGGGAGATTCCCATGAGCTGGACCGTCTGGTTGACCCTGGCCGTCGGCGTGGCGCTGATCATCGCCTGGAAGCGCTTCGCCGGCCGGCTGAGCGCCGAGGAGACCGAGCAGATCCGCCAGGCCGTGTCCGACGGCGCCGTCCTCGTGGACGTGCGTACGCCCACCGAGTTCCAGCGTGGTCACCTCGATGGCGCGATGAACATCCCGCTGAACGAGCTGATGAAGGGGGCGGGGCAGGTCGGCAAGCGCAACCGCCCCGTGGTCGTCTACTGCCGCAGCGGCGCGCGCAGCGGTATGGCCGTGTCCTACCTGCGGCAGGCCGGGTTCCAGCGAGCGCACAACCTGCGCGTGATGCGGAACTGGGCCGCGGTCCAGGCCTGATCAGGGGGGGCGCGGTACGCCCTCGTTTGAGCTAGGCTGGAGCCGAGGAGGGGCCGATGACACCGTTGCTCCGATGGTGGCCGCTGTACGCGGTCGTCCTGCCGATCGCGTTGTGTGGTTGCACCAAGTCCATCTGCGAGCCGGGCGAAACCCAGGTGTGCACCTGCGACGGCTCCGACGCCGGCGCCCAGTCGTGCGTGGGAGGGGAGGAATGGAGCGATTGCGAGTGCCCCGGCGACGACGACGACACCTCGGCGGGGGACGATGACGACGCCACGGCTGGCGATGACGACGACACCACGGCCGGGGACGACGACGACACCACGGCCGGGGACGACGACGACACCACGGCAGGGGACGACGACGACGCCACGCCGACGATGTGGGCGCCGACCCCCGGCACCACATGGCAATGGCAGCTCCAGGGCACCCTCGACACCAGCCACGACGTGCAGATGTACGACGTGGACCTGGTCGACACCTCGCAGTCCGACATCGACGCCCTGCACGCGGACGGCCGGGTGGTCGTTTGCTACTTCTCCGGCGGCAGCTATGAGGACTGGCGCCCCGACGCCGGCGACTTCCCGGCCGAGGCGCTGGGCAACCCGCTGGGCGGCTGGCCCGGCGAGTACTGGCTGGACGTCACCCACCCCACCGTGCGCACCGTCATGGAAGCCCGGCTGGACCTGGCCGCGGCCAAGGCCTGCGACGGCGTGGAGCCGGACAACGTGGACGGCTACGCCAACAACAACGGCCTCGGGCTCTCCGCGTCCGACCAGCTCGACTACAACCAGTTCCTCGCCGACGCCGCCCACGCGCGCGGCCTGTCCGTGGGCCTCAAGAACGACCTCGACCAGGTCGCCCAGCTCGAGCCGTGGTTCGACTGGGCCCTCAACGAGGAGTGCATGTCCTACAACGAGTGCTCCGTGCTCCAGCCCTTCCTGGACTCGAACAAGGCCGTGTTCCACGTCGAGTACGTGGACGACGAGGCCGACGGCCCCGCGCTCGCGCTGCAGGTCTGCGGTGACCCCGCCATCGACGGCTTCTCGACCCTGATCAAGCAGTGGGACCTGATGAGCTGGATGATCGCGTGCCCGTGACTTCCTAGGGGTGCCCCAGGGGTGCCCAGGGGTGCCAGGGACTTCACTGCCCCCAGGGGTGCCAGGGACTTCACAGGGGGGAGCGAGTCCCGTCTCCGTCAATGACTTCCAGGATGTCGTAGTGCGAGTCCCGCCGCGCGGGTGTGAACCCGGCTCGCGCGATGATCTCGAGCACCCGCTGGAGATTGGTACGCCGGTGATAGCCCGTCGTGCGCAGGACGTTCTCCTCGAGGAGGATGCCGCCGAAGTCGTCTGCGCCGGCCATCAGGCCCAGCATCCCTGCGGTGACGCTCTCGCTGAACCACGAGGACTGGATGTGGGGGAAGTTGTCCAGCACGAGCCGGGCCACGGCGATGATGCGGACGTAGCGCGCCGGATGGGCCCCCTGGGGCACCTGCTCGCTCAGGGGTGAGTTCCCCGGTTTGAACGACCACGGGATGAACGAGGCGAATCCGCCGGTGCGATCCTGGAGGTCCCGGAGGCGCAACAGGTGCTCGATGATCTCTCGATCGGTCTCGAGGTGTCCGAACATCAGCGTCGCCGTGGTTCGGAAACCCAGCTCGTGGGCCTGCTGCATCACCGACAGCCACTCGTCCGCAGAGCATTTTTTCGGGGCGATGGCGGAGCGCACCCTGTCGCACAGGATCTCGGCGCCACCGCCGGGAAGGGTGTCGATTCCCTCGCTGCGTAGTGCGGCGAGCACCTCCGCGACGGAGGTCTGCTCCTGCCGGGCCATGTAGTGGATCTCGGGTGGGCTGAACGGGTGGACGTGGATATCCGGTCGGATGGCCTTCAGGGCCCGGATGTAGCCGATCCAGCGGTCCAGGGTGACGTCGGGATCGTGCGCTCCCTGCAGCAGGACCGTGACGTTTCCCATCTCGGCGACCGGACGCACGCGGTCGGCCAGTTCCTGAGGTGTCAGACGGTACGCATCGGGGTCGCCGGGCTTGCGACAGAACGCGCAGAAGCGGCAGCGCGTGACGCAGATGTTGCTGTAGTTGGGGTTGGTGTCCACCACGAACGTCACCCGTCCGTCCGGGTGGCGGCGGCTGCGGGCCTCGTGTGCCATCCGCATCAGCTCGCCCAGGGGTGCCTCGCGCAGCAGCTGCAGGCTCTGGGCCTCGTCCAGGCGCGGCTCGGCGCTGCCCACGCTCATCGGTCCGCCCCGGATGACGCGATGAACAGCGGATCTCGGACGTGACGAGCGAACTCCTGTTCGAACACCTCCTGGCCGCGCAGTTCTTCGGGGCCCAGGACTCGCTTCATGCCGCGCAGGTACCGGATCATCTCGTCGGCCGTGATCCCCAGCCGCGCCGCTTCGGCCGGTGCTGATGCGAGAACGAGCTCGTCGTCATGTTCTTGGAGTTCCCGCAGCCATCTGACCACCGCCTCGCGGACCTCTCCCGGGGCATCCTTGCGGATCACCCAGCGGGCAAAGACGATGGGCAGGCCGTGGGCAAGAAACCACTCGGTGGCCAGGTCGGTGACGTGGGCGCTCTCGCCTTGCATCGATTGCAGCAGGGCGTCGTCGCCGATGACCAGGGAGCCGTCGGCCCGCTCGTCTGCGCGGGCCAGGAACGGGAGCCGGTCGAATCCATGGCGGTAACCCAGCAACAGGTACAGCAGCCGAACCGAAGTGGCCGACTGGTCGGTGACCTCGATCCGGGCCGGCGCGGCCATCGCGGCAAAGGGCCGATCCGAGAACAGCAGGACACTGCGGACGCTGCCGGCGGCAGCGACGCCGAATGCCCCGAGGTAGTCGACCGTGTCGGCCAGCGCGGGCAGGTCCCCCACCGGGGCGGGCGCGGCCAGTACGCGTCCCTCTCGCAGGGCGATGGAGGACTGCTTCGGCGTGAGGTTCGCCCAGGTGCAGCCGTCGGGTGGCCCGAGATGGCGGTAGGGCGCCATGTTCGCATAGGGAATCATCGACAGGACACTAGGCATCGTTCGCCCCACGGAACTGGCCATCTCTTTCGACTGGCCGGAATCCACCCAGTCGGATGGTCTCCTCCATCTGATCACGGGTCACGGATCGAGGGGTGCGGGCGCCGGCAGCATGGGCGATGCGCTCGTGCCCCAGCGTTCCGTCGAGATCGTCGGCACCCCACGACAGAGCGGCGGCGGCGGTCTCGAGCCCGATCATCGGCCAATAGGCCTTGATGTGCGGCACGTTGTCGAGCACAAGCCGCGCCAGAGCGACCACGGCCAGGTTGACCTGGGGTGGCGGCCCTTCCCTCCACGCCTCGTCCCCACCGGGTTGGTAGGCCAGGGGGATGAAGCAGCTGAAGCCGCCGCTGTCGTCCTGGGCCCGGCGCAGGGCCAGCAGATGCTCGACCCGTTCAGCCGGTGTCTCGTCCAGCCCGTACAGCATGGTCGCATTGGTGGAGATCCCCAGCCCGTGGGCCGCGGCGTGGATGGCGATCCAGCCCTCCGGGGAGAGCTTGTCGGGGCAGTACTCGTCCCGCATCCGCGCCGAGAACAGCTCGGCTCCACCGCCGGGCATGGCCTCCAATCCGGCTTCCTTGAACGCCTTCAGGACGTCACGGACCGTGGAGTTCTCGCTGCGAGCGAACCAGTCGATCTCCACGGCCGTGTAGGCCTTGATGTGGATGAGGGGATGTCGTCGCCTGATTTCCTGTATCAGCCCCAGGCTCCGCTCCAGGTCCCATGTCCGGTTCATCCCGCCGACGATGTGGACCTCGACCGGGCGAGCCTCGCCGATCTGTCCGAGGATCGTCTCGGAGTCGAGCGTGTAGGCATGCTCGTCGTGGGGACGGGCCGAGTACTGGCAGAAGCGGCATCCGCCGCGACAGATGTTCGATGGATTGATGCTGAGGTTGAACACGTAGGTCGCGCGATCTCCGAACCGCTCCTGCCGGTTGGCCAAGGCGGCCTGGCCGAGTCGCAGGACCTCGTCGGGCGAACTGGCGCTGGCCAGGGCCAGTGCCTCTTCCGGTGCGAGCCGGTCCCCGGCCGCCCCCCGCTCCAGGGCACGGTCGAACGTGGTTCCCATCACGCGCCCTCCTCCGGGAGGGGGATGCCGTAGCGCCCCCATTTCTTGTCCACCGCGGCCTCCACATCGGGATCGAAGGCCACCGGGAGGCGGTATCCCTCCTTCCAGGTGGCGTCGATGGCGATCGGGGGGGACAGGAGCACGCGGTTGCCGGCCATCTCGCGCCGGGCCGGATGCAGGTCCGTGAGCGGATCGAACCGGGTGAACCACCCCCACAACACGAGCATCGGATCGTCCACCGGGACGTCGGCCGAGACCAGGACGTGGAACAGGTACTGGCGGGTGGCCGGGTGCTCTGCGAGGGCCTCGCGGACGGGGTCCGGATCGCCACCGTCGGCCACCTGGGCGACGAGGAACCCGTCGCCGAGCTTGGCCAGGGCCGTGATGTGGCGATGGACCTGCTCGGGTAGCGGTGGTTCGGGCGGCGGCGCCTTGCGCAGGGGTCCCTCGGGCCTCTCGGTGGCCAGCAGGATCAGTCGGCTGCCGGTGTTCATCGCCGGGCCGGTGAAGTCGAGGGTGTCCTGGGCCGTGGGAGCGAGCAGGTGCAGGCCGTCGGTGGGGTCCAGGTTCTGCCACACGGCGCGGCTGACGGTGTCGAAGTCCCGCACGTTGCCGTCGCCGTTGGTGACGATGAGCACCTTGGTCAGGGAGAGTTGCCCCTCTCCGAGTAGCCCCAGCGCGTGCTTGAGCGCCTCACGGGGGTATCGCTCGTGCACCGAGGCCACGGCCAGCGGGTGGAATCCGGATTCGGGGTACGACCACAGATCGCGGACACCGCTGCGCACCATCTTCAACAGCGGCATGGTCATCTCCTGCAGGGCCACGCCGATGAAGAAGTCCTCCTGCGGCGGCTTGCCCACGACCGTCGCCGGGAAGATCGCGTCCTCGCGCGCGAGCAACCTGTCCACGCGGAAGACCGGGAAGTCGGCGGAGTGGGAGTAGTGGCCGAGGTGGTCGCCGAAGGGGCCCTCGTGGCGGAGATCGTTGTCCGACACCGTCCCCTCGAGCACGAACTCGGCCGTCGCGGGAATACGATGGCCCGTGGATTCGCGGCGGATGACGTCCAGCGGCTGCCCCATCATCAAGGCCGCCAGCAACCGTTCGTCGAAACCCTCGGGCAGCGGCGTGATCGCCGCGATGGTCAGCGCGGGAGGGCCTCCCAGGAAGACGCTGATCGGCAGGGGTTTGCCCATCTCGCAGGCCTTGCGGAAGTGGAAGGCGCCCCCTTTTTCGATCTGCCAGTGCATGCCGGTCGTGCGGTCGTCGAACCGCTGCAGGCGATAGATGCCCAGGTTGCCGACGTTGGAGACCGGATCGACGGTGTGCACGAGGGGAAGTGTGAAGAAGGGCCCGCCGTCGAGGGGCCAGCACGTCAGGCACGGCAGGCGATCGAGCTGTGGGGGAGCCAGCTGCTGCTCGAGGATCGGCCCGCTGCGAACTTCCCGCATGCGGGCACGCGTCAGGCCGTACAGATCCTTGCGGGAGGCCCACAGGTTGCGCGGGCTCGGGGGCATCAGCCGCTCGGCCAGGGACGCAACGCGCTCCCCCACCTCGGCGGGAGGGGTGCCAAAGGCCTTGTTCACCCGCTCCAGGGTCCCGAACAGGTTGGTCACCAGGCGATAGGGCGAACCTTTCACGTTCTCGAACAGCAGGGCCGGGCCGCCTCGCGGGAGAACGCGGTGCTGGATGACGGTGACCTCCTGTACCGGATCGACCGGTTCGGTCACGCGTACCAGATCACCTTCGGCCTCGAGATCGCGCAGGAATGAGCGGAGATCCGGGTAGCAAGTCGGCATGGTCATGCTCCGAACAGCGGCACCAGGGCGCCCGCGATACCGGCAACGGCAGAGGTCGGGAAAAAACGAGCCGGCAGCGGGACCATGGGGAGGTAGGCGTAGACAAAAGCTCCGGCGGCCACCAGCCAGGCCAGCCAGGCGAGAGCTCCCCCTCCGAGGATCAGTACCAGGCCCGTCGCCGCGGCCAGGGCCAACGTGTGGGTCACGCCAGCGACGATCTGCGCCCCACGGCTGCCCAACGCTGCTGGCACGCTGTACACGCCGAACTTTCGGTCCGCAGAGATGTCCTGAAGCGCATAGATGATGTCGAACCCGCTGATCCAGCAGAAGGAGAAGGCCGCGAGCAAGAGGATCTCCGGGCTCAGGTAGAGATTTCCCGAAGCAGCCACATACGCGCCCAGCGGCGCCAACCCGATGCAGACGCCGATGCCGTAGTGGCACCCGGGAGTGAACCGTTTCAGCGACGAGTATCCGATCAGCGCGAGGGCCGGGATGGGCGACAGCGCCAGGACCAGCGGTCCCAGCAGGGCACACGCGGCCAGGTAGGCTACGAGGCCCGTGGCGGCCACCAGGCCCGCCGTGGCCACGGACAGTTGACCCGACGGTAGCTCGCGGCCCGCCGTACGCGGATTGAGGGCGTCCAGCTTGCGGTCGAGGATGCGGTTCATGGCCATCCCCAGCATCCGCGCGCCCACACCGGCGATCACGATCAGCGCCAACGTCGTCAGCGGCGGCATCTGCCGATCCGCCCCCAACCAGGCCCCCGTGAACAGCAAGGGCAGGCTGAAGATGCTGTGCTCGATCTTGGTGAAGCGCAACAGCTTCACCCCCAGACCGTCGTCGCGCTGCGGGGCCCGCTCGAGCCCGGCCTGGACGGTCGCGGCGATGGTCGCCGAGACCGCGGCGAGGTTCTGGTGCAACACCTCGCGGTCCCCGCTGTTCGCCAGGTCGCTGACGCCCTTGAGCAACGTACAGGGCACTGCACGCTCCTCGCAGGTCCTGGCCACGGCCATCCCCTCCATGTCCACGAGCTGACCCCACACACCGATCTCGCGACGACGTACGGGATCGAACACGGGCTCGTCGCAGGTGGTCAGGCGGGCCGAGGGCTGGTCGCCGAAGCGCCCAGGTGCGCACGTCCAGGTCGATCCGGCGGGATCGTCTCCATCCCGGACCTCGGCGATCCAGTGCACGACGCCCACCTCGAAGTCGTCCTCGACGGCACCGCAGATTCCGGGATTGAGGATCTCGGTCGCGCCATGCGCGTCGATGAGGTGCCCCACCCCACGGGTGGCTTCGTCCTTGCCCATTCCGCAGACCAGGACGACCCCCTCGACACCCTGGGCCGTCGAGAACGACCAGCTGCGATACGGCTCTGTGGCGAGCGCCCGTGCATCGAGTCGGGTCAGCAGGGGCTCGGCCTCGCGCTGCGTGGCAAGGAGGATGCCGATCATGGGATCACCCCTGCGTCGCGGGCCATCTCTTCCAGCCGGGTCACTGCCGCGACACCATCGGGTCCGAGTCCCAGGCTGCTCTCGTTGACAAAGGTGTCGATGTGCCTGGTCAGGACGTCCTCGTCCATCTCCTGGGCATGCTGCCGGATGAAGGGCAACACGTCGGCGTCGCCGGAGCGGGCGTCGAGGATGCTGCGCCGCACGAGCTCGTCGAAGCGGTCCGCAAGGTCCTCGGGCAGGCTCCGGCGGATGGCGATTCCGCCCAGGGGTACGGCGAGCTGCGTGGTCTCCTCCCACCACTGTCCCAGGTCCACGACCGCTCGGAGCCCGGCATCCTCGAACACGAAGCGACCCTCGTGGATGATCACACCGCAATCCACCTCACCGCTGGCGACCATGTCCATGATCCGGTCGTAGGTCACGAACACCTTGTCGTGCGCCTCGGGTGCCCACAGGCGGAACAGCAGATGGGCCGTGGTCAGCTCCCCAGGAATGGCGATGCGGCCGCCGAGGACGTCCCGGCGGCTCATGGGCTTGGTCGACACGAGGATCGGACCACACCCGAACCCGAGCGCTGCGCCGGTGTCGAGCAACCTGTACCGCTCGGACGCGAGCAGGTAGGCGTGGAAAGACAGCTTGGTGATGTCGTATGCCCCCTCGATGGCCCTGCGATTGAGGGTCTCGATGTCGTGGAGGTGGACATCGAACTCGTACCCCTCCACCCGTTGCCTGTCCGTGGCGACGCCATGGAACATGAACGTGTCGTTGGGGCACGGCGAAAAGGCCAGGGAGATCTTCAACGAGCCACCTCCTGTTTCCCGGGGCCGGGCGGTCAATCTAGCAGGAGTCCCGCGTTCTGGCGCGTCGCTACCTCCTCGGACCTTCTTCGGACCGGGATGCTGCCGGGCGGCTGGGATCGGAGCCGACGGCGGCTCAGGCACCCTGCAGGGCATCGACAACGACTGCGACGGGGTCGTGGAGTGGGCGGGGACGCTGCTGCGCTCGTGCTAGGATCCCATCCCTGAATGCGTCGATGTCTCCCCATCTTGTCGTGTCTGTCGCTGTTCGGCTGCGTCCTGCCGTCGTGGCCCCCTCCCAGGGCGTCGGACGACGACGACACCATGGCCGGTGACGACGACGACGCCACGCCGTCGATCTGGGCGCCGACGCCGGGTACGACCTGGCAGTGGCAGCTGCAAGGTTCGCTGGACACCAGCCACGACGTGCAGATGTACGACGTGGATCTCGTGGACACCTCCCAGGCCGACATCGACACCCTGCACGCGGACGGCCGGGTGGTCGTGTGCTACTTCTCCGGCGGCAGCTACGAGGACTGGCGCCCCGACGCCGGCGACTTCCCCGCCGAGGCGCTGGGCAACCCGCTGGGCGGCTGGCCCGGCGAGTACTGGCTGGACGTCACCCACCCCACCGTGCGCACCGTCATGGAAGCCCGGCTGGACCTGGCCGCGGCCAAGGCCTGCGACGGCGTGGAGCCGGACAACGTGGACGGCTACGCCAACAACAACGGCCTCGGGCTCTCCGCGTCCGACCAGCTCGACTACAACCAGTTCCTCGCCGACGCCGCCCACGCGCGCGGCCTGTCCGTGGGCCTCAAGAACGACCTCGACCAGGTCGCCCAGCTCGAACCCTGGTTCGACTGGGCCCTCAACGAGGAGTGCATGTCCTACGACGAGTGCTCCGTGCTGCAGCCGTTCCTGGACTCGAACAAGGCGGTGTTCCACGTCGAGTACGTGGACGACGAGGCTGACGGCCCCGCCATGGCGTTGCAGGTCTGCGGCGACCCCGCCATCGACGGCTTCTCCACGCTCATCAAGCAGTGGGACCTGCTCAGCTGGGTGATAGCGTGCCCGTGACCTCTCCGAGGACCTGTGTTTTCGCGCAGAGACCGCAAAGGAGGAGAAGTCGCAGGGGAGTAGGGCTCGCGCAAGCCCGGGAGGAACCGGAGAATCGATTCCGTGGCTGAACCCACTCCCCTCCGGCGTTGGCTGGGCCTGGGCGCCCTGCTGGTCCTGTGTGGCACACCCCACGCGGTGTTCTCGTTGCTGGACCAGCGCACCCCCAACGACCACGACGGCTACTACACCGCTCACCTCAGGGGCGCACTGGCCGATCTCACCTCACCGGTGGGCGATGAGGGCGCGCTGGCGAGGATCACGGATGTGTTCCTCTTCAGTGAGGGCGGCATGCACCCGCCCCTGGCCCAGACGGCGCTGCTGGTCGACCTCCACGTCTTCGGCGCCTCGACCACGACGTTCCGCCTGAGCACGCTGCCGTTCCTGCTCCTGCTCATCGCGGGAACCTACTGGGCGGGACGGGTGCTGTTGGGCCACCGCTTCGGCTTGATGGCCGGGTTCGTGGTGGGAACCCTGCCCGTGATCATCAACTGCAGCCGCAAGTGGGAGCCCATGTTCCACGCGGCGGCCATCTCCGTGCTCGCACTGGTCATGGTCGTCCAGCTGGTGAGGCACCCCACGGGCCGCCGTCTGGAGATCTGGCTGGCCTTCGGCTTGCTGCAGGGGCTGCGCCTGTACACGCATCCCATCGTTCTGCCCGACGTCGCTCTACTGTTCGGGTTGCTCGCCTCGTTCTTCGTGGTCAGCGCCTGGGGCAAGGGAGCGACGGCCCAGTGGAGGTGGCTGAGAGGATGGCTCCTGTCGGTGGTGGCCTTCGCGGGGGTGGGGGGGTGGTATCTCGGTCTCCTGTCCCCCTGGTTCGGCGAGCCTTCCTACGGGCTTCGATCCTACCTGTCCTTCAAGGCCTGGATGCTGGGTAATGCCGCCGAAGTGAGGCATGACTTCTCGGGTATCGAGGCTGCGGTGAAGGTGTTGGCCAATCTGGTGTTCTGCCACTGGATGGTCGGATACGCCTTGCTTCTGTTGATCCCGGGCCTCGTGGCAGCGGCCGCTGGCCCCTTCCTCCGGGTGCGTGGGGCAGCCGACCGCAGGGTGGGACGGACCGCCACCTTCCTGGCGATCCTGGTGACCGTCCAGCTCCCGCTGGTCATCTGGACCGCTCGTGTCGGCGGCTTCACGACCGACTGGCTGTACCTGGCCGCGCCCACCGTGCTGGCGTGTCTGGCGGCCTTGCATCTCCTTCCTCGCCGATTCAAGCGTATTCCCCGCCGCGCTGTCCACGTGGGCGTGGCAGCGCTGTTGAGCATCGGCCTGGCCACCTCCTACGGACCCCTGGCCTACTCGCTGCTCGGTCCCGATCCGTTCACGCGCCCCGCCACAGCCATCTGGCCGCCCCTGCTCTCGTTCGCCTACTCCGAGTGGGGGCCACGCCCATTCACCCACCACATGGTGATGCGCAGCCCCAGTCCGGTGGACGTCTTTCCCCGAAGCCAGGCACGCGCGAGGGGCGCCCGAGGCTTCCGACCCAACGCCTTCGAGTTCGGACTGTGGGACCTGCAGTATCAGCTTGCCAGAGGCAACTTCGTGGACGAAGAGCTGGTGTTCGACTGCGACTGGCGCTGGGCGCTTCCCGACGACACGTCCTTCGGCGGGGATCCCTGGGCGTTCGTGTTTGCCGGCTACTCCGACAGCCGGCCGTCTTACGACGAGCGCGTCGAACGCACCAGGTTCCATGTGGTTCGACTGCGATACAACTCCTCGCCAGAGATCACCCACCTGTTGGACATGCCACAGGGCCATCCAGCGCTGGAGCCCGAGTGCATCGAGGTGGCGCGCACGCGGGTTGCGCAACGGATTGCGCCAACGGGAGGGACAGCCACCGTGGTCAACGATACCGAGCACTACTTCTTCAGAGAGGAGTGGGACGCATCCTATCGCGACTCACTCCTGTGGCGTGCTCCCGACGAGTGGTTCCGCCCCTTGAACCAACGCATGACCGGGCCGACCTACCTCAACCGGATCATCGTGGTGGATCGCGAGGGGGACTCGCGGAACCCCCCCGGTGAGGGCGCGCCGTGAAACGTCACGGGATTCGCAACCGCTGGCGCTGGCCCGCCAAGCTGGTCGCGGGACTGGTCGTTGCGGCCGCGTTTTGCGTCCTGATCGAGGGTGTACTACGCCTCTTCCTGGGCGCCCCCCCTCACCCGATCATGGTCCGCTCGATGTTGGGGAATCACGACTCCTACTTCACGGACGTCGACGGATACCTGTGGACCACCTATCAGGGTGCCGAGCCCGATAGACCGTGCCCCCCGTTCTCGGCCACCACCGACCGGCCCCGGATCGCGGTTCTGGGAGCCTCCAGCGTGCGCACGGGCGTCGGCGTGGCGATCGAGGACCGATTCTCGGAGCTCATCACGGAACGAACGGGGGTGGACACACTCAACTTGGGATGCAGCGGCGCCGATTCCCACGACCTGGTGGGCATCCTCGGCCAGCTGCTGAACTGGCCCGTGACGATGGTGGTGGTCTATAGCGGCCACTGCGACGTGGGCAACGCCTACTTGCTCCAGCGGTATTCCAACGCCGCGGGGTGGGCCACGGCCAAGCTGCAACCCCTGTTGGAGCACAGCCAGCTGTTCGTACAGTACCGAAGGCTCCTGTCCCCCGTCAGTCGCACGGCCCCTCCTGGAGTATCCGAGAATGGCCTGCGCAAGGGTGAGATAGCGGCGCTGGAACGGGACTTCGAGCGCAACCTCAACCTCATGGCATCCATGTGCAAGTCCGCCGAGGTCCCCCTGGTGTTGGTCGTTCCTGTCAGCGACCTCACCCATCCGCCACCGCCGTCCAGCTCCGCTAAGGGCCAACGAGCCGAAGAGTTGTGGCAGCAGGGCTTGTCCTTGCTCCCCAGCGATCCCGAAGGCGCCGTGGCCCTGCTCGAAGCGGCGAGGGACGCTTCTCCTCGTCCGGTGCGCGCGTCCGCGGCCGTGGAAGACATCGTCCGCCGCGTCGCCGCCGAGCAGAACGTACCCCTGGTGGCCGCTCGTCGCGATCTACCCAGAGATCCCAACGGTGTGGTGACGTTACCCTCGCTGTTCGTCGACGAGATCCACCTGTCTGCGGCGGGACACGAAGCCCTGGCCGACCTGCTCGTACCGGTGATCCGTTCCGAGTTGCCACCCGGAGTCGAGACCGAGGCGACCGAGCCGATCGGTGATGACATGGAGTGACGGCCACTCTCGGCCACCATTCCTGGCGCGTGCTCAGTCCGTGCCCTCGTCAGCCACCGGCAACGGCGCATCTGCCGAGTCGCGTGCCTGCTCGAGGTCTGTGGCCAGTTCTCGCGCGGGGTCGGCGCCCAGCAGCGCCTCGACCTCCTGGTGCCGCCGCTGGAGTTCCTGCCGTTTCAGATCGTCGCGCGACGCTGCGGTGATCTCCCCGGTTGCCTGCCGCAGATGGAGGATCTCGATCGTCCGCTCACTATGGTCCACGAGGGCGTGGAGCTCCGAGCGTGTGACGGGATCGAGAGGCTGCCGGTCCGAATAACGGTCCAGCTCCTCCATGACCTCGTCACGGTGGGTGTCCAGCGGACCAGCGTGCACCTGGGCTTCGTGCCCCGGTTCGAGCGGCACGAACCGTCCGACGCCCACCGGTTTGTTCGGCGGAGGCACGAAGCCCTCGGCTGCGCAGAGCTCTTCGAATGGAATGATCTCGACGGGGCTTGCGCCGGTCGAGTGAAGTTGGGGTGAGGTCGGGACCACGCCCCGACCGACCCGGTGTTCCGACCGCACGGATATCAGAAAGACGCTCTCCGCGACCACGATCGCCAGCAGCCCGATCACCAGAGCCCGCAGCCGCATGCGCGAGCGCTGCCGAGCGACGGCGGTACCGTCGTTCCCGGCGGTCACACCGAGCAGATCTCCTACGACTCTCCAGCCCCTCATCCTTGCCCCTCGGACCACCTCCACCCATCCGGAACGATAGCATGGGCTCGGTCAGGTGGTCGGGTCGGAGGCTCCTCGCGGGCCGCGACGACAGCGACGGGGTCGTGGAGTGGGCGGGGACGCTGCTTCGCTCGTGCTAGGATCCCATCCCTGAATGCGTCGATGTCTCCCCATCTTGTCGTGTCTGTCGCTGTTCGGCTGCGTCCTGCCGTCGTGGCCCCCTCCCTGGGCGTCGGACGACGACGACGTCACGGCCGACGACGATGCGGCTGACGACGACAGCGGGGATGACGACGACATCGGAAGCCCCCCGGACCTCGACTGGGTCACCATCGACGGTGGCGAGTTCAACATGGGCAGCGAGACCGGCGCCGCCGACGAGCTACCCATCCACGCGGTCACCGTACCGACCTTCGAGATCCTCGCGACCGAGGTCACCGTCGCCCAGTACGCCGCGTGTTTCGGCGATGGAACGTGCACGGAACCCGACGGTGAGCACGACAACTGCACCGGCAGCCCGGCCCCGGGCGACGAGGACCTGCCCGTAGGCTGCGTCAGCTGGGACCAGGCCGTCACCTTCTGCGAATGGGCCGATGGGCGACTTCCCTCCGAGGCCGAGTGGGAGTACGCCGCGCGAAACCAGGGCAAGGTCATGGAGTACCCCTGGGGCGACGCGCAGGCCACCTGCACCTACGCGATCATGCACGACGACGAATACGGCTCCGGTTGTGGCCTGGGGATGGTCTGGGAGGTATGCAGCCGGAGCCCGGTGGGGGACACGGCATCCGGCCTGTGCGACATGGCGGGCAACGCGGCCGAGTGGGTCCAGGACTGGTATCACACGACCTACGACGGCGCCCCCGACGACGGCTCGGCGTGGGAGGACGGCGGCGGCGGCGGCCGGATCACCCGGGGCGGCAGCACCAGCAACGACTGGGAGCGGCTACGCACGACCGTGCGGGGATACTCCGTGCCGGACTGGCAGGTCGGGGGGCTGGGCTTCAGGTGTGTGAGGAGTCCGTAGGTTCGGGGGAGTAAACGCCGATGGCCCGTGAGATTCGCCTGGCACCTCTCCTGCAGCACCTCTCCTGCAATCGCGAGAGTCCCCGATCCGATCCGCATTCCGGATCGAATCGGCTGTTTGTGGGTGGAGACTTCGAAGAACGATCCGGATTCCGGACGTTTGTGGCCGGTCTGCGGGCTAGAGGTCGTTGAACGTCAGCTCGGTGACCAGGTTGCCGATGGACTCGATCTCGTCCTGGCGGTGCAGCAGGTAGTGGCCCACCCCTGGATCCCTGTCCGCGACGCCGAGGGAGCCCCAGACACCGTCGGTGTCGCGGGTGAAGATCTCGCGCTGGTTCGGGGACAGGAAGATCATGGCGTAGAGCCCCTCGGAGGGGAGGGTCTCGCCGGCCATGTCGAGGAACTCCTGGCAGGTGTTGACGCTGTACTGGTACTGGCCGGTGTAGGTGCGGTCGGCCTGGGGGCATTCGTCGGCGCCGCCTGCGGGGACGAGGAGACTCTCGAAGCGGATCTCGCAGTCGTCGAGCCAGCCCACGTCGGTGTAGAAGTCCATGCGGGCGCTGTGCTCCATCTGGGAAGGCCAGTCCGCCTGGGAGTCGTCGTCGCCGTGGGAGTCGTCGTCGCCGTGGGTGTCGTCGTCGCCGATGTGGTCGTCGTCGTCGCCGATGTCGTCGTCGTCGTCGCCCACGAGGTCGTCGTCGTCGGCGAAGTCGTCGTCGTCGCGCTGGGGGCCCTGGGGTGGATCGTCGTCGTCCCAGCCGCTGGAGCCGCAGCCGAGCAGGACCCACCCGAGGACGATCAGGAGCGCAAAGGGGCGGAACATCGGTACCTCCTGCTCCAGCATACGTCGCATGGGCGCGCCCTGGATGAACGGTACGGTGAAGGAGTGTGGAATCGTGGAGTCGGTTACACGAAACGACGTATCGCGATCCCAGAGATCAGGGTGAGGGCGAGCAGCGCCAGGGGTGCCGTTGCCGGGGAGGACGGGCTCACGGAGCACCCTGCCGCCCACCCCTCGTCGTTGCCGCCGCCCGAGCCGCCGCCGGGCCCGGTGCCCTGCTGGACCCCCACCAGCGGCACGCCGCCGTTGGGCGTGTAGGCCGGCAGCCCGACCATCCGCTGCAGGCCGTACAGGTGGGCCTCGCCCACGGTGACGAGGTTGTCGTCGTGGGCCATCAGCTCGGCATTGCCAGCCCACACGTCGATGAAGGCGATCTCGTGCAGCTCGGCGGGCATGGCGGTGTTCACCAGGACCGTGAAGCTGGAGTACTTCACGCCGCGGTCGAAGGTGCCGAGGTGTTGGACCACCGCGTCGTTGATCTCGTGGGCCAGGTCGTCGGCCGTGGTGCCGGCCGCGTAGGCGAAGGTCTCGGTGCCGTTGCCGCCGCCGGCGTTGGCGTGGATGGACAGGAAGTAGTCCACGCCCAGCGAGTTGGCGTAGTCGGCGCGCGCGGTCAGGGCGACGAAGTCGTCCGTGTCGCGGCTCATGTGCACGTCCCAGTTGCCGCCGCCGTGGGTGTCGAGGTTGTCCGCCTGCAGCCAGCCGCGCACGGCCAGCGCCGTGGTCAGGTTGATGTCTTTTTCCAGCAGGCCCATGCCCACGGCGCCGGGATCGAAGTCGCCGTGCCCCGCGTCGATGCACACGGACACCGTGGGTCCCTGCACCGGCGCCGAGTCGATGTGGCCGTCGCAGTCGTTGTCGATGTTGTCCTGGATCTCGGTGGCGCCCGGGTACACGTGGGGGTTGCCGTCGTCGCAGTCGCCGTCGGCCTCGGAGTACCCGTCGCCGTCGTCGTCGTGGTTGTCGGTGTTCTCGTCGACGTGGCCGTCGCAGTCGTTGTCCAGGTGATCGGCGATCTCGGGCGCGCCGGGGTAGGTGTAGGCGTCGTGGTCGTCGCAGTCGCCGTCGTCCACGGTCCAGCCGTCGCCGTCCTCGTCGTCCATTGGGGTGTTGTTGCCGCATTCCCAGAGGTAGGTGACGTCGATCCAGGCGTTCTCGAGGTAACCCAGCCCCATGGCGCCAGCCAGGGTCAGGCACTGGTCCGCGCCCGCGGGGTTGGAGACGGACCGTCCGTACTGATCCAGGCCGCCGTTGTAGTTGTCGTAGTAGGCCGCGTGGGCCTCGGGGGTGCCCTGGGGCAGGTCGGTGAACATGCGGCGCGGGCGGTCGCCGCTGGTGGTGTTCCAGTAGTTGTCGTCGATGTTCCACGGCCCCACGTCGCCCACGGGCACCGTGTTGGTGACGCCGTCGAGGTCCAGCGTGACCTCGTAGTCGTCGCCCGGGTAACCCGCCGCGTTGCTCCAGCCCAGGGCGGCGAACTTGACGTACTTGTCGGGGACGGCGACCTCCCACGACGTGGCCGCGTTGTACTGGGTCGCGTAGACGTTGTACGTCAGGCACGACCGGGAGTCCGACGGCTGCGGCGAGGCGCGGTCGGCGTCCTCGTCGAAGTACTTCTGCAGCCACTGCAGCAGGTCCTCGAAGCGGTCCCCTGTGGTCCCACGCAGCTCTGCCTCGCTCTTGGAGGCCTGGCCCGCCACCGCGTCGTTCCAGTCGGGCACGTCCGGTGAGGCCTGGTGCAGGTCGCGATCGAACAGCCTCTCCTGCGTGGCCAGGGCCCACAGGGCCTCTTCCTGGTCCGGGGACAGGTCCAGATCGGCCACGATCGTGTCCATCCGGCCGGGCGTGTCGAGGATCACCGACAGCACGGGGCGGCTGAGCAGGGCCTGGTGTACGTCCATGGTGTCGGCGAGGGCAGGGGTCGCGACCAGGGCCAGGGTGAGGCAGATGGACAGCGACGCGATGCGGATCATCGAGTCACCTCGACCAGTCGCGCGCGATGAACGGCGCCGTCGGCCACGTAGGCCACCGCGGTGCCGTCCGGCGACACGGATGGTTGCCCCTCGAGCACGTCGGACGTCGCCGTGAGTGGGAAGGCCCGGCCGTCCTCGACGGACAGGGCCCACAGGTCGCTGACCAGGACGCGGTAGCCGTCGTCCACGGTCCACTCGAACAGGACCCACCGCCCGTCCGGGGTCCACGCGGGGTGGGTGCCCTCGGCCACGGCGACCAGTTCGCCGGTCGCCGCGTCGAACACGTGGATGCCGTTGCGCAGCCCCACGGCGGCCACGTGCTCGCCGGTGGGGGAGAGGATCTCGTCGAAGAAGCGGTCCTGACCGTCGGACAGTGGCTGCTCGCCGTCCGGGCCTCGGACGAACAGCGCGTCGTCGCGGGCGAAGACCGGCTCGATGGGCGCCACGACCAGCTCCCGAAGCTCGGCCATCGCCACGACCACCTGCACCGCGGGCTTGCGGCCCCGGGCCGGACAGAGGATGGCGGGGCCGTCGTCGGCGTCGATCCAGCGATGGCGGAATCCGGAGACGGCATGCTCGGACGCCACGACGGTGGCCGTGCCACCGGCGGCCGGCACCGAGTACAGGCCGCGGTATCGCTCGCCCGAGAAGCTGACGGCGGTGCCGTCGAGGGACCAGGTCGGGTCCATGAAGCCGTCCGCCTCCACCAGCTGGACGGCATCTTCGATGGCGAGGTCTGTCGTGCTCGGTGGTCCCCCCGTGTCCGTGATGTCGCATGCCGCGACCATGGAGGCTGTCAGGTAGGCCAGCGCCAGCGCCGGCAACCTACGGAGTCCGTGGCCTCTCCTGCCCGCCATACGACACCTCCTTTTCACGCCTTTGCATAGCGTATTGAACAAAATCGTGTCATGGATAGCCGTTCAGGCGCAGTCGGGGGATCTGTTGACCACGAATTGACAGGGATCGAGCGGACGTTCGAACGAGGCGCGTCTCTGCAAAGAGGCCTACTGGCCGCTCTCCCTGGCGAGGGAGCTGAAGGCGCTGTCCACCTGGGACGAGATGTCCTCTCGCAGGGACATGACGCTGGCTCCGGTCTTGACGGTCGTGCCCAGCGCCTTGTTGAAAGCCTGGGTCTTCCAGTAGCTGGCCTTGGTGCGTTTGGTCATCTGCGCGGTGGCGAGGTCCAGCAACTTGTTGCCGTCCAGTTCACCGTCGCGCTCGAGCATCGCGACGGCCTCGGCCGATACCTGCGTGGCCACGTCCTTGTGGATGTTGAGCATCTGCGCGGAGAACTCCTTGGCGACCATCTCCGTGGCCTTCTTGGCGAGCTCGTTGGTGATGCCGCTCGCCACGTTGTCGGCGATGTTCTTGGCCATCGCCCCGGTCACCTTGCCGCCGAAGTACGCGACGCCGGCCTTGACGATCGGCTTGAAGAGTCGCCAGGTTAGGTGATCGGGATCGCTCCTCCCGGTGTACACTCCGCCGTGGCGCGGAACCCGCTGTATCTGGAATCGTGGTTCCTGCTCGAGGGAGGCGGTGATGAGACGAGCCTGGTGGATGTGGGCCATGGTGACCTTGGTGGGGTGCTCGAGGGCGCCCGTGGTGGATCCATTGCCCGTGGCGAACGGTGCACCGGAGTCGGCCGAGGTCGCCGCGACCCTGACCCTGACCGGCGGCGAGGCCCTGACCGACGCCGGCGGCTACGCCGATCCGGCCTGGTCGCCGGACGGCGAGCGGGTGAGCTTCACCAGCACCGGCTTCGACGGCCTGGCCGCAGTGCCGGCCGCGGGCGGAACGGTGCAGACACTGGTCGAGCCTGGCGACGTGACGGGCTTCCGCCACCGCTGGGACGGCGATCGGATCGTGGTCCCGCGCCGCGGCTCCAAGCCGGCGGTCGAGGTGATGCCGGCGTCGGGCCTCGTGCGGGAGATCGCGGAGGTCCCGGGCCCGGTGTTCGTACTGCACCGAGGTGACGTCTATCTGGGCGAGGTCTCGGACGAGACGAGGCTGACCCAGGGGGAGGACAAGTTCTTCGATCCGGTGGCTTCCCCGGACGGCGGCCAGGTCGCCGTGGTGGGCCTGACCACCGGGATACACGTCTTCGACCTGCTCACCGGCGATGCCACGGCCCATGCAGGCCCCGGCACCCACCCCGCGTGGACGCCGGACGGCCGCTGGGTCCTGTTCGAGCGGACG
The DNA here is from genome assembly GCA_964558555.1 of uncultured Rickettsiales bacterium. GTDB lineage: Bacteria > Myxococcota_A > UBA796 > UBA9615 > CAYRNR01 > CAYRNR01. The sequence continues at coordinate 21,737 of CAZLEO010000149.1, forward strand.
GGCGACGACGGCCACGATCGGACATCCGGGGACCTCTGGGCCGTCCGAGCCGCCACCGGCGAGACCGTGCAGCTGACCCACACCGACGACGCGATCGAGCTCCACCCGTGCGTGTCCCCCGACGGCACCCACGTCGCGTACGTCCGCGACGACGCCATCTGGGTGGCCGACCTCGCGGGTGGGGGCACGCCGTGAAGGCCCTCGGTCGCCTGAGCCGCATGGCCGCGTGCCTCGCGTGCCTCGCCCTCGTCGCGCCCGCGAGCGCCCAGACGGCCGCGATCTGCATCGATCCGGGCCACGGCGGCTACGATCCCGGCGCCGTGGGCAACGGGCTGGAGGAGTCGGAGCTCAACCTCACCGCGGGCCTGGCGTTCCGGGACTGGGTGGAGGCGGACGACGCGGACAACGGCGGCGGCGGTACCTGGGACGTGTACATGACCCGGGACACGGACGTGTACGTCACGCTGACGGGCCGCTGCGACTACGCCAACAGCCTCGGCGTGGACTACTTCCTGTCCATCCACGCCAACGCCGGCGGCGGCAACGGCACCGAGACCTACGCCTACGCCTCCGGGACCGAGGCCGACGACCTGGCCCACCGCGTCCAGGAGGAGGTCCTCGACCACCTCGGGACCTACGACCGCGGCGTGAAGTACGCCAGCTTCACCGTCATCACCAACACCAACATGCCCGCCGATCTCAACGAGATGGCATTCATCGACGTGTGGACGGGCAACGCCGAGCTGCTGGCGGACGACGACAACCTCGACGACGTGGGCCTGGCCCACCTGCACGCCATCCAGCGCCACAACGGCGTCAGCTCCTACACCCCCGGCGGGGGCAACCCCGGCAATCCGGTGGGCACCATCGAGATCACCAGCTACCCCGACGAGGTCACGCCGGGCGTGCCGTTCCAGGTCAGCGTCTCGTACACCACCGACATCGGCGACTTCGGCGACTCGGCACAGATCTACATGGAGACCAAGGACGCCGACACCTGGGCCATCATCGACACCGAGATCCACGACAACGGCGGCGCCGGACTCGTCGGCCCTGCAGGCAACCGAACCTTCAACCTGGACATCCCCGCCGGCTCGGACTCGGTGTACTTCGTGGCCACCCTGGCGCCCCTGGGGCTGGGCTGGGCCGACCGGCTGGACTACGACACCACCTCCGACGATCCGTCTGCCGTGGTCGCGGGCGGTGGCGACGACGCGGACGGCGACGGCTACACCATCGAGGACGGCGACTGCGACGACAACAACCCCGACGTGTACCCGGGCGCGCTCGAGCTCGCCGACCACCTCGACAACGACTGCAACGGCCTCGTGGACGACGGCACCGAGCACTACGACGACGACGGCGACGGCTACTCCGAGGCCGAGGGCGACTGCGACGACGATCACATCTGGACCTACCCCGGCGCCCCCGAGCTGTGCGACGGCCTCGACAACGACTGCGATGGCG
>CAZLEO010000150.1:0-23183 GCA_964558555.1 uncultured Rickettsiales bacterium
GGGGCGCCGGGGTACACGTCGTCGTGCACGTCGTCGCAGTCACCCTGGGCCTCGGAGTAGCCGTCGCCGTCGTCGTCGCTGTTGGTGGTGCCCTCGTCGACCTGTCCGTCGCAGTCGTTGTCCAGGCCGTCGGCCTGCTCTGGGGCACCGGGGTCGAGGCTGGCGTTGCCGGCGTCGCCGGCGCGGGCGGCGCCCGGGCGGCCGCCGCCGGCGCCGCCGGTGCCGCCGCCGCCGCCGCCGTCGCAGTCGGTGCCGGGCACGCCGCCGTGGGAGCCCTGGTCGGTCCAGTAGGACGGCGGGTAGGAGCAGGGGCCGTCGAAGGGGTCGGACTGGGACGATCCGTTGGACTCGCGCACCTCGAAGTGGATGTGGGGGCCGGTGGAGTAGCCGGAGGAGCCGACCTGGCCCAGGTGCTGGCCGCAGCTGACGTTCTGGCCTGTGCTCACGGCCACGGTCCAGATGCGCATGTGGGCGTAGTAGGTGTACTTGCCGTCCGCGTGCTGCAGCTTGACGTAGTTGCCGTAGCCGCCGCCGCCCTCGCAGTTGCCGGTGGAGCACTCGTCGAACTCGCCGTCGTTGGTGGCGGTCACGGTGCCGTCGGCGGTGGCGACCAGGTCGCGGCCGGCGTACATGCCGGTCCAGCTGCCCACGCCGTAGTCGGAGCCGCGGTGGCCGGAGTAGTACAGCGACGAGCAGTTCCAGTCCTGGCCGCCCTGGTCGTAGTAGGCGGTGGGGTAGAAGTGGGTGCAGTGGGCGTCGGAGCACGGCGCGCGGTACTCCTGGGCCAGGGCCGCGGCGGGCCAGAGCAGCGTCAGCGCGAGCAGCGTCCGGGTCATGGCAGCTCCACCCGGTGGGCGCCGTCGGGGGCGTCCCAGACCAGCGCCTCGCCGTCGAACCGCGGCGGTCCCCCGTGCGGTGGCGCCACGAACCCCTCGGGGGGGCGGCCCGGCACCTTGTGGTCCTCCAGGCCCACGTTGGTCAGCTGGACGGCCTCGCCGCCGATGAACGGCGCGATCCAGACCGACGCGATCCCGGTGCGGCCGGACACGTAGGCCACCCACTGGCCGTCGGGTGACACGGCCGGCCGATCCGCGTGGTCGTCGAGGACCCGCGGGCCGTCCCAGCCGCCGTCGGCGCGGCGCGCCCAGACCTCCACCGACGACAGGCCCTCGCCGACGGCCTGGCGGCAGTAGGCGAAGCGTGTGCCGTCGCCGTCCGCGCTGGGGGCGCCGATCACGTCCTCGGCCACCAGCCACTCCTCACCACCGTTGCCCAGCCACAGCCGGCCGTCCTCGAGGCGGATCGCGTCGTCGCCGGACAGGGGCTGCATCGCCCGCAGGCGTGGTGCAGCTCCCGCGTCGACCAGCAGCGGTTCGGGGTTCGTCGTGGTGGGCGCCTGTGGCGCACAGGCGGACAGGGACAGCAGGATCAGCAGGGACAGGACGCGACGCATGGCCGGATTGTATCAGGCCGCGCCAGCGTAGCGGATCAGTTCTGATGCGGTGTGGCCGCCCAGCTCACCACCTCGGCGAAGAGGGTGCGGTTGGCCGTCGCGTCCACGGGCCAGTCCGGGAGCTCGGGGTGAGGGCCCCACAGCACGGCGTGGCCGTCGCCGTACTCCTGGACGAGCACGGCGCCGGTGCCGTGGTGCTCGATTCCGGTGTTGTCGTAGGTGGCGACGATCTCGGCCCCGGGGGGCAGGTACTGGAAGTAGGGGCCGCCGCCGTACCAGACGTCGGCGCTGAAGGGGGAGGTCGAGTAGGCGTCGTACGACTCGTGGCCGGTGAAGGCCACCTCGGCCACGTCCCAGTAGGGGTAGCTGGCGATGTCCGCCACGGGGCCGAAGCACACGCCGTCGAAGAGGTCGAGGTCGTAGCCGGACTCGTCGTCGATGTACTCGCCCTCGTACACCAGCGCGGCGCAGGCGAAGTAGGCGCCGGCGCAGATGCCCACGTAACCACCGCCCGCGTCCACGAAGTCGCGCAGCAGCTGCTTGCCGGTGGGGCTGATGCCCAGGGTGTAGCCGGGGTAGGCGAAGCCGCCGCCGAAGACCACGGCGCCGTAGCCGTCGAGGACCAGCGGATCGTCGTTGAGGTCGCTGCGGGTGATGCGGCCGGTGGTCAGGCCCGCGGCGACGAGGGTGTCCTCGATGTGCTGCAGGCCCTCGTCCCAGGCCGAGGGGTCGTCCTCGGCCGTGTCGTCGTAGATGGCCACGGGCAGCGCCTCGGGCGAGGGTGTGGTGTCGTCGTCGTCCGCGGGCGTGTCGTCGTCGTCGTCGTCCGCGGGGGTGGTGTCGTCGTCGTCCGTGGGCGTGGTGTCGTCGTCGTCGGCTGGTGTCGCGTCGTCGTCGCACGGCGGGTGATCCTGCCGGGGGCAGCCCCACAGGCAGCACACCGCGACCATCAGCGCCGGGACGATCCGCATGAACTAGGGGAACTCCACCAGGTACAGCCCGTCCAGCAGCGGGCAGGTGCCGCCCTCGGCCACCACGCGCAGGCAGTGCATCCCGGCGGTGGGGCTACCCGTCGGGCAGTTCTCGCACGCCGCCATGGAGCAGATGTCCATGCCCACCACGTCGTCGAGGGGGGTGGTGTCGACGCTGAACTCGACGCGGGCCTGGTTCACGACGCTGCCGTCCGAGGCGTAGGTGCCGCTGAACTGGGCGTCGCCGAACCACACGTCCATCTCGTCGATCTGGATGGTCATCTCGAAGGTGCCCACGTCGAAGTCCAGCCCGGACCAGCTGCCCGACGACAGGGACGTGGGGTGGTCGGTCTGCTCCCAGATCCAGTCGCCGGGGTCCCCGTTGGGGTTGAGCACCACCGCCGCGCCGAACAACATCTGGATCGATCCGCCGCCGATGGACTCGGCCGCGAACACCGCGCCGTCGTCCCGCGGGATCTGGGACTGCAACAGCACGCCGAGGCCGGCGGGCTCGGTGAACTCGAAGGCCTCGTTGCCCAGGTCCAGGAAGTACACCTGATCGAGCAGCGCGTCGCCCGTCGCGTCGTCGTCGTCGTCCGAGGCCGTGTCGTCGTCCGCGTGGTCGTCGTCCGCCTGATCGTCGTCGCCGTGGGAGGCGTCGTCGTCGTCCAGCGTCGAGAAGTCGTCGTCGTCCGAGGCCGTGTCGTCGTCGACGGGGCCGTCGCCGAAGCCGAGCTGGCATCCGAGGTGCGCCGCTGCGAGGACGGCGATGGCGAGGAGCGCGGTTCGGGTCATGGTCCTCTCCGTAGCTCGCCCATCATGACACCCCCCGGGCCGGGGATGAAGGGTCTTTGGCGTCATCGCAGGGGGGGTGGTGGCGCGGCGGAGCCGGGCGTGCCAATATGACCGTTTCTCGAGATGGAGATCCCTTTCGATGCGCTACGCGGTCCTCAGTGACGTCCACGGTCGCCGTCCGGCCATGCTCAAGGCCCTGACCATGGCCGAGGCCCAGGGCGCGGACCGCATCGTGCTGCTGGGGGACTACGTGGGGTACATGGGATCGGACCCGCTGGGGGTGGTCGAGACGGCCATGTTCCTCGAGTCCGAGGGGGCCATCTGCCTGCGCGGCAACCACGACCAGGCCCTCACCGAGGTGGTCGCGGGGGGCAAGACGCCCGAGTTCTCGGTGATGAACGTGCTGGCGCAGCAGGGCATCGTCCGCGACGCCCAGCTCCTCGAGCCCACCCACCTGGAGTGGCTGCGACGCCTGCCCTACGCCGTGGACGTGGACGACATGGTGTTCTCCCACGGCGCCATCCCCGATCCCGAGTCGTTCCGCTACCCCACCGGCAACCGCGCCGACACCCTGTTCGAGCCCCGCACCTTCCTGCACGTGCAGGACATCGGCCGCGAGCTGAACAAGCGCGAGGCGCGCCTGCTGTGCCACGGTCACACCCACCGTCCGCTGGTGTACTTCGTGGATCCGGTGCGGCCCGAGCAGTGCCGCCAGATCCAGCCGGAGGAAGGCTCGTACTCGCTGCCCGCCGGCGCGGTGACCATCGCGGACGTGGGCAGCGCCGGCGCCATCCGCAGCAACGGCCCCGAGAGCCTGATCCTGCTCGAGCCCGACGCCCGTGAGCAGCAGCTGAAGTACCTGCGCTTCGTCGTCTGATCCTCGACCCCCGTACCCGGACCGACTAGCATTCACCCCCTGGCGATGAGGGGTTATCTGCCGAGGGGACCGATCTCACGATACGTCCCACTGATTTCCATCGCGGTGGCCTGCGCCGTGTTCGCCGTGGTGCGGCTGTTCACGCTGCGGCGCGACTTCCACCCGCACAAGATCGAGATCACCGACTTCGGCATCCTCGCGGCCCACCTACCGGACGGTCTGATCGCGCCGCCCTCGGCGTACATGCCGCTGGTGCGGGAGGGGGGCAGCCTCGCATTCGGGTTGTTCTGCGCCTCCGCGTTCGCGGTGATGGGGCCGTCGTTGCTGACGCTGCGTGAGGCGAACGTGCTGTGGCACGTGCTGGTGCTGGCGGTGTTCGCCGCCCTGGCGTGGCGGCTGGCGAGGGGGTGGGGGGTGGCGCTGATGGCGTGCCTGTGGACCCTGGCCCCGCCAGCGCTGATCAAGCTGCAGCAGTTCGGCTGGGCCAACCACCTGGAGACGACCCTGCTGGGTGGGCTCGCCGTGGCGCTGTTCGCGGCGTCCCTGACCACGCGGCGGTGGCGGCCGTCGGCGGCGTATGCCTTTGGGGCGGGTATGACCGCCGGTCTGGCGCCGTTCTTCACGTACGTGGGCCTGTCCATGATGGCGTCGCTGGTGCTGGCGGCGGTGTTGTGCCGCGTGTGGCGGACGCGGCGGACGGCGCTGCTGTTCCTCGCCGCGGGCCTGTTCGTCGGGCTGGTCCCGCTGGCCATGGCGCGCCTGATGTGGTTCGACCCGGCAGGGATCTGGTATTCGTCCGGCGGGAGCGCAGCGGACTTCCTGCTCGGGGCCAGCCCCCTGCCGGCGGCCGGAGCGAACGCCACCCTCCCCGCGAGCGGATTCCAGCTGCTGTTCGTCTGCCTGCCGCGGGTCTGGGGGTTCCCGGGGCCTGCAGGGCCCTCGGCGGCGTCCGGCTGGCTGTACCTGCTGCCCGTGTACGCGTTGATCGCGCTGGGAATCGCCTTCCGGCCCCGCCCGGGCGAGGGGGCCGGTGTCGCGGAACGATCCCAGCACCGCGGCCGTACCGCGGTGATGGTCGCGGCTGGCAGCATGATCGTGGTCCACCTCGGCGCCTGCCTCGCGTTGGGGCTGAACGCGGCGATGTTGCCCGACCGATACGTCCTGCCCATCGCGCCATACCTGATGCTCCTGGCCTGTTCGGCTGCGGCCGTCCCGTGGCGGAAGGGGCCGTGGCTGCACAACTGGCCCCGATTGCTGGCCGTGGGCCTGGCGCTGGTGCCCCTGGGCTTGAGCGAAGTGCACATGGTGAGCGCGGCGCGCCAGCCCGATCGGTCCCAGCAGCAGCGGAGCTTCAAGGGCTATCGTTTCGTGTCCGGGATGATCGGGTGCCTGCGCCAGCGACCCGCGGACGACCTCTACCGGCTGGCCGAGCAGCGGCCCGACGACCGCTTCGAGCTGCTTCGGCTGATGGGGGAGACCACGGCGTTTCGGCTCCAGTCCGAGTCGCTGAGCAAGGGTGCGGACTGGGGGGCGGTGGTTGCGGCGGAGTTCGCCGATCTACCCGAGGCCGCCCACCCCTGGCTGTGGGAGGGGGCCGGTCGCGCCGTGCTGCCCGCGTCGTCGAGCCCTGGGCGGGGGTTGGACGGTGGCCGATCCATGGACCTGCTGCGCGCGGATCTTCCCCCCTCGTCCCGCATGTACTTCGGCCTCGGCTACAACCTCGACACCACGGACAGGCCGGGGTTCTCCAAGGTGTGGACGGAGGTCCGCGGCTTCGTCCCGCCGCAGGGCATGCGCGCGGTCTGCGCCGGCGTGGCCGCTGGCCAGGCCCACCACCGCTACGTCTTGCTCGATCACGGGCTCCCGGGCCAGAGCTGGATCGACGGGTGCGAGGTGGACTGGCTCGCCACCGGTATCGGCATGCAGGTGGCCCGCGAGACCCTCGCGGACACCCACTGGGCCGAGGACGAGCCCTATCTGGCCTGGTTCGTGCCCTGGCTGGACCACCCGACGGCCCAGGACGCGTTCATGACGGCGTACCATGCCGAACGCGATCTCCTGGCGATCCTGGCGACGGAGGGCTGGCTGGATGCGTCGGTCGTGGATACTCTTGGAGCGGATGAGGGGCGCACGACCGAGTAGAGCACGGGTTCACCTCGCGCCAGCAGGACTGATCACGGCGTGCTGTGCCGTCTTCGTGGCGGTGCGCGCGTTCACGGCGGCCCGTTGCCATGATCTGCTCACCACCGAGATCACCGACTTCGGGATGATGCCCCGACACCTCCTCGACGGCTTCATCGCGCCCCTGTCCGCGTACATGCCGCTGATGCGGGAGGGGGGCAGCCTCATCTTCGGCGTCGTGTGTGCGCCGGTGTTCGCCGTGCTGGGACCCTCGGTGTTCGCCCTTCGCATGGCCAACGTGGTCTGGCACGCGATGGTGCTGGCCGTGTTCGCCCTGCTGGCCTGGAGGCTGGCGCGGTGGCGCGGTGTGCTGTTGATGGCCGGCTTGTGGACCCTCGCGGCGCCGTCGCTGGTCAAGCTGCAGCAGTTCGGGTGGGCCAATCATCTGGAGACGACACTGCTGGGGGGCGTGGCCGTTCTGGGACTGGTCCATGCGCTGGGAGCCCCCAATCGCTCCTCGGCGGCCCTGGGCGGCTACGCCGCGGGGCTGGCCGCGGGGCTGGCGCCGTTCTTCACGTACGTGGGTTTCTCCTGGCTGGCGGGGTTCGTGGTGTCCGTCGCGCTGTGTCGGCTGTGGCGGGCGGGGTGGGGCACCGTCGCCGCGGCGGGCGTGGGCGTGGCCCTGGGGGTGACGCCGCTGGTGCTGGCGCGCCTGCAATGGTTCGATCCCGGCCTCTACCAGACCCTGTTCGGGGGCAATAGCCTCGAGATGTTGCTGGGTACCACCGCGCCGCCGGGGACCCAGACGCCGGCCTCCGTGGTGGTCCGGGCGCTGCAGCTGGTGTTCGTCCGGGTGCCGCTGATGTGGGAGTTCCGCTCCCCTCATGTCGTCCTGTGGCTCTCCGGCTGGGTGTACACGGCGGCTGCGGCCGTCCTGTGTGGCGTGGGGATCGCTCACAGGCGTCGTCCCGGGCCCCGGGCCTCGGACGTGGCCGTGCGCCGGAGCCGGGCCCACGGCGCCGTGCTCCTCGCGGCGGCGGCCATGGTCCTGTGCCACCTCGCGGCCTGTCTGGCTTCCGGCTTCGACGCTCGAACGCTGCCGGACCGGTACATCGTCCCCATCGCCCCCTTCATCCTGATCCTCGTCACCGCGGGCGCGGCCGCGCGGTGGAGGCGTGGCGTCAGGTGGCGCAACGTCCCGGTCGCGATGGCGGCCGTGTCCGCCGCGGTCATGCTGTGCATGGGGACGGGGCACCTCGCCGACGTGGCCCTGCGGACCTCGGGGACTCACATCGAGCTCAGGCTCAAGGGATTCCGGTACATCCCCGGGGTCTTCGAGCGCGTGAGCGTGGCCTCACCCGCCACGCTGAGGGAGACCATCGACGAACGGCCCCTCGATCGGTTCGAGCTGCTTCGAGCCGCCGGCAAGGGCGGCGTCCTGAAATGCCGGCAGTCCCTGGGATCAGGGGCGAGCCTGGGTTCGTGCGTGGACGAGCAGGTCGCCGGCTATCCGGCCGCGGCGGGTCCGTGGCTGTGGGAGGGCGCCGGAGGCGCGGCGATGCCCCCTGACCTGCCGGGTCGCGCGCAGCTGCTGGCGGAGCTGCCCGGGACGCCCCGTCTGGTCTACGGGCTGTGCTTCGGCCTCGAGCCGTCCGATCTCCTGCTGCTCGAGCAGGCGTGGGACGACCTCCGCCCGCGGATTCCGGCGACGTTGCTGCCCGCGGCCTGCGCCGGAGCCGCCGGCCGACAGATGCACCAGAGGTACGTGCTGGGGACGCTGACGCAGACAGGGCGCAGCTGGATGGATGGCTGCGACGTCGAGTGGCTCGCCGCGGGGATCGGCATGCAGCTGGCGAGGGAGACGCTGCCCGACGCCGGGTGGCCGCCGGGGGAGCCGGAGCTGGTCTGGTGGGTCCGGGATCTGGTCGAACCCGGGCCCCAGCGGGCCTTCGAATGCGCCTACCTCGCGGAGCGCGACCTGCTCGCGGCGCTGGCCTCGCCGCAGTGGGCCGAGGCGGAGATCGTCGATCCCCTGGACCGGTGCCTGGGTGTGCCTCCCTGATCGCGGTCAGGCCGCGAACCACAGCATCTCGGGATCGCCACGGTACAGGCGCGCGACGCGTCGCCGCGCGGCGGGCGATCCGTACACGGCCAGGACCACCTCCCCGGCTTCAAGGGCCGGCGGATCGGCCCCGGGTCGGGGGTTGACCTCCACGCCGTGGACATCGCAGCCGGCGCGGGTGAGGTCCCGGCACCAGGTGAGCAGGGTCTGCCCCACCGACCAGACCGCGACGCGCCGTCCCTGGAGGGGGCCGCGCGCGAGGTAGTGCACCTTGCATGCGCGCATGGCCTCGGGGGCACAGCGGGGATCCACGCGGGTGGCCTGGCGGTCGTGGAGGCGCCAGCGGTACAGCACCTCGTCGAGCTTGGCGAAGCGGGCGCCTGCCTCGGCCAGGCGGCACCACAGGTCGACGTCCTCGGACCAGGTCGCGGCCGGATCCCAGCCCCCCACGGCGTCGAGGGCGGACGCCCGGAACACGGCCGTGGCGTGGGCCAGGGGGGACTCGACGAAGCGGTTGCGCACGATCTCGTCGTGGTCGAGCAGGCCGTTCTGCCAGCGCAGGTATACATCCATGGCCTCGCTGGTGCGGCCGAAGCCCTCGATGCAGCTGCCGATCACGTCCAGGGGAGCTGCGGCGCGATGGGCGTGGTCGAGCAGGGCGCTGAAGCGGTGGGGCGGGCACAGGTCGTCGGCGTCCATGCGGCCGATCCAGGTCGCCGTGGCCACGGCGCGGGCTCGCTCGAGGGCGGCGGGGACCCCCCCGGCCGGGGCGGCGACGACCTCGAGGTCGGGCCAGTCGTGGGCGCGGCGGCGTAGCAGGTCGAGGCTGCCGTCGCCGGATCCGTCGTCCACGGCCACCACCTGCACGGACACGCCCTGCTGGGCCCGCAGGCAGTCCAGCGCCTCGCCGAGGGTGGCCTCGGCGTCGCGCACGGGCAGGAGTACGGAGATGTCGGGGATGGCCGGCAGGCTCCTAGTCCTGCTGCAGGATGACGAACTGGACCCGGCGGTTGGCGGCGCGCGCCGCGTCCGAGGTGCCCGCCTCGATGGGCTGGGTCTCGCCGTAGCCCTTGGGCACGAGGCGACCCGCGTCCACGCCCTTGGACACCAGGTACATGCCCACGGCCTTGGCCCGGGCCTCGCTCAGCCGCAGGTTGTAGCTGTCCGAACCCTGGTCGTCGGTGTGGCCCTGGATCTGCACCAGGGTGATGTTGGGGAAGCGCTGGAGCACGGCGGCCACGTCGTCGAGCAGCCCGTGGCTCTCCTTGCGGATGATGGCCTTGTTCACGTCGAAGTGGACCTTGTCGAGGATGCGGATCTCCTCCTTGTCCAGCTCCACGCGGCCCACGTCGGGGCAGCCGTCATCATCGTCGACGTTGTTGTAGACCTCGGCCTCGTTGGGGCACTGGTCCATGGCGTCCAGGATGTCGTCGCGGTCGTTGTCCGGATCGGGGCAGCCGTCGGCGTCCTCGAAGTCGTCGGCGTCCTCGGCCTGGTTGGGGCACTCGTCCACGTTGTCGAGGATGCCGTCGCCGTCGGTGTCCGGCACCTGGTCGGGGCAGCCGTCTGCGTCCTGCCAGTCGTTGTGGGTCTCGGCGCGGTTGGGGCAGGCGTCCGCGTCGTCGAGCACGCCGTCGAAGTCGTTGTCCGGGTCGGGGCAGCCGTCCTCGTCCTCGAACTCGTCGAGGTCCTCGGGATCCTCGGGGCACTCGTCCTTTCGGTCGGGGATGCCGTCATCGTCGGTGTCGCGGGTGGAGCCCGGGGAGTAACCCACGCCGAGCACCACGCGGCCCTCGGGGGAGCCGATGCCCGGGCCGAGGGCTGTGCCGCCGGCGAGTACGATGTCCAGCTGCTCCACGGGGTGCAGGGTCACGCCGAGCAGCCACTCGGTGGGGTTGCTGCGCGCGTCGCCGGCCACGTCGCCGAAGACCTCGGCACCCACCTCGACCGCGTCGTGGGGCTGCACGCTGGCGGCGAGGCGGAACTGGAAGGCCGAGCCCACCTTCTGGTCCGAGAACTCCTCGGTGCCGGTGATCCGGGCGCCGAGGTTGGCGCCGAGGTGGACCATGCCCAGCTCGGCGGACACCAGGAACGTCGGAGCGATGGACAGGGTGCGCATGCCCACGAACTTGTCGGCGTTGCCGGTGGGCAGGCCGATGGGGGCGGCCACGCCCAGGGCGATGCCGTTGTGCTCGTCGGGATCGATGAACCGCACCTTGGGGGTGAGGCGGATGTCGCCGAAGGCCGCGCCGTCCACCGCGCCGAACCAGCTCTCCCGACCCTCGCCGCCCACCATCAGGTGGATGGGGATGTCGAGGGCCACGTCGGCGGGGCCGAAGCCGATGGCGCCCTGGAGGTCCAGGGTCATCAGGTCGCTGATCACCGCCTCCTCGCGCACGTCGCCGCGGTAGTAGCTGAAGGGGTGACGGGCGTAGCTGAACCACGCGCCAAAGGACGGCTGCCACAGGTCCAGCGTCCGAGCCGAGTGGGTGGTGAACCAGCCGAGGCTGTCGCCGTGGGGCTGGAAGTGCTGCAGGTCGACCTGCGGCGCCTCCTGGGCCCGCGCGGGCAGCAGGGCGAGGGCGCATACCAGGAACAGTCCGCAGAACATCCGTGTTTGGGCTGTCATCGGTGCCTCCTGTTCAGGAATGCCAGGATAGTAGACACACCTGACGTTGGATGCTAGCCGCAAGTGGGGTCGGGGTGTCGGGCGGTGCGCGCCGTAGTGGATGCACCCGGGTGTTGATGTTAATGTACGCGCCGCTCCGAGGCCCTTCGGGCCAGGAAAGGTGTCCATGTCAGAGGCTCACCACGTGAGCGCGCGCAAGATCGGCATCGCCACGGGGATCAACCTGGTGTTCCTGGTCGCCGTGGTGGGCCTGACCCTGGCGCGGGGCATGCTGCAGGGCGTCTTCCTGGAGCTGGGGGTCTTCCTGCTGTCCCTGATCGTGCTGGTGCGATCCGCCGACGTGTTCACCGACGTGGCCATGGAGGTGGGGGAGCGGCTGAACATCTCCCAGCTGGGCACGGGCGTGCTCATCGTGGCCATCGGCACCTCGGCGCCCGAGCTGTTCAGCTGCGTGGGCGCGGCCCTGGTGGACCGGCCCGACATGCTGCTGGGCAACATCCTCGGCACGGTCATCGCCAACACCCTGCTCGGCCTGGGGATCTGCGCCCTGGCCGCCGGCACGGTCATGCACGTGCACCGGCAGGTGCTGGGGACCCAGATCCCGGCCTTCGCCGGCGCCACCTTGCTCGCCACGGGCAGCCTCTGGGACGGGGTCATCTCCCGGTTCGAGGGTGTGCTGCTGCTGGTGCTGCTGGGCGTGTACCTGCGCTACGTGCTGCAGCAGTCGCGCAACGCCGGCGCCGACGACGCGGAGGCGGACGATGGTGAGGCCCCGCCGCAGCCCGCCGCGGCCGACACGGGCGACTGCGTCCCGCTGATCGCGCTGATCGGCGTGCTGGGGGTCTCCCTGGTCTGTCTGCTGACCTCGGGCAAGACCATCATCGACTCGCTGATCTTCTCCGCGGAGATCGTGGGCATCTCCAGCGTCAAGCTCTCCACCACGGTGCTGGCCATCGGTACCTCCGTGCCGGAGATCGCCACCGGCATCGCCCTGGTGCGCAAGGGACGCTTCGACGGACTGTTCGGCGAGGTGCTGGGATCGAACATCTTCGACCTGCTGGGCATCATCGGCCTCACCGCCGTGGTCGTGCCCCTGGCATTCGCCGGCACCCTGGCGCTGTTCCTGTGCCTGGCCCTGGCCGCCTCGTTCCTGGCCATCTACGTGTGCGTCTCGGACCGCAAGGTCAGCTTCATGGAAGGCGCCCTGTTGCTGCTGCTGTTCGTGATGTTCACCTCGATCCTCGTGGGCCTCTGAGTCCCCGGCCGTGGACCGCCCGCCCGCCCGGATTCCCCGTGACTACGCCGCGCTGATCGATCCAGACGACCCCATCGATCCCATCGCCGCCATGGTGGTGCCCGACCCACGCGAGGGGGACGTCTCCGCGGGTCTGGACGCCGATCCCATGGGGGAGGACGGCGCCACCGACGTGCCCGGGCTGGTGCACCGCTACCCCGACCGGGTGCTGCTGCTGGTGACCGGCCGCTGCGCCGTGCACTGCCGCTTCTGCATGCGCCGGCGGCTGGTGGGGCGGCCGGTGGGCGACCGCGGCGAGGCATGGCGCGACGCGGTGCGGGCGTACCTCGGCGATCACCCCGAGGTGCGCGAGGTGATCCTGTCCGGGGGTGATCCGCTGGTGCTGTCCGACCCGGAGATCGACGCCTTGCTGACGGCGGTGCGCAGCGTCGAGCACGTGCAGCTGGTGCGCGTGGACACGCGCATGCCCGTGGTGCGGCCCGCGCGCGTGTCCGACGATCTCGCCGCCATGCTGCGCGGCCACGCCCCGGCCTGGGTCGTCACCCACTTCAACCACCCGCGTGAGCTCACCGCCGAGGCCGTCGCCGCGTGCGGCCGGCTCGTGGACGCGGGGGTGCCCGTGGACAACCAGGCCGTGCTGCTCGCCGGGATCAACGACCGGCTCGAGGTGCTCGAGGCCCTGTGCCGGGGCCTGCTCGCCGCGCGGGTGCGGCCGTACTACCTGCACCAGTGTGATCCGGTGCAGGGCACGGCCCACTTCCGCACCCCCCTGGAGGTGGGCCAGCGCCTGGTGGGGCAGCTACACGGCCGTATCGCCGGCCTGGGTGTGCCGCGCTTCGCCGTGGACACCCCTGGCGGCCACGGCAAGGTGATCGTGGCGCCGGATACGCCGCTGGAGCGGGACGGGGAATTCGTGATCCTGCGTGCGCCGGATGGGGCCACGGTCCGCTATCCTGACCGCGGCTAGAACGCTTCGTCGAACCCGAAGAAGATCCCCCACTGATCGGGCGAGAAGCCCACGTCGAAGCGCAGCCGCTTGACCAGATCCTTGGGCAGGGCGATGCGGATCCCGCCGCCTACCGTGGCTGCGAGGGGGCGATCGGTGTCGAGATCGTCCACCCACACGCGGCCCACCTCGCCGAACACCGCGCCGGTGAAGATGAACCAGATGGGGAAGCGCAGCTCGGCTACCCCCAGGGCGAAGTGGTGGCCGCGGAAGCGGAACGAGTAGTAGCCGCGCAGCTTGTAGATGCCGCCCAGCGAGTAGTTGGTGAAGTAGGCGGGCTCGCCGATGCTGGCGCCGCCCTCCAGGCGCAGCGCCAGGATGACGTTGGGCGCGCGCAGGGGGATGTAGCGGCGCAGGTCCGCGCCGATCCGCACCCTCGGGGCGGCCTCGCTGGCCTGCATCGGCCACAGCTCGGCGCGGAGCTCGTGCCACCCGCCGCGCCGCGGCGAGAAGATGGCGTCCCGGTTGTCGTACACCGCGGCGACGCGCGCGCCGGCGTAGTGGCCGGAGACGCGCGGCTGGGCGGCGCGGCTGCGTTCGAGGATGGCGACCTCGATCCCGTCGCGGAACCAGGTGTAGCGCCCGCCGAGCTGGACCTCGAAGTCGTCGCCCGGGTGCAGGACCACGTCGCCGCCCGCTTCGAAGCGCTGCGGCCGGGTCTCGAGGCGGTCCTCCACCTCGGCGTCCATGCCCACGCCGTAGTCGTTGTCGCGCCAGTTGTCGAACAGCAGCTTGGTCTGCACGCTCAGCTTCGGCTCCACCCGCTCGAGGCGCAGGGAGGTCTCGGCGTGCAGGCCGGGGTGGCGGGTCATGGCCATGATCTGGGTGGAGAAGTACGTGCCGCGGGCCTTGAACGGGTAGACGAAGATCGCCCCGCCCAGGATCACGTGGTGGGTGGGCGAGAAGCCGACGATGGGCGACGGGGTCCTGCCGAACACCGGGGCGTGGACGCCGCGGACCTCGCGGACGTCGACCACGGCGGCGGGCTCGGGGAAGACCTGCGCGCCGTCCACGAAGGTCGCGTGCACGTCGAGGCGGTACAGCTCCACCGGGTCCACCTCGAAGGGGTTGACGTCGAGCACGACGAAGTCGGCGCGGGTGCCCTCGGCGAGGCGGCCCACGTCGTCGCGGCCGATGGCCAGGGCGCCGTAGCGGGTGAAGCCCTGCATGGCCTGCTCGAGGGTGATCACGCGGCCCTCGGCGCCCGGGATGGGGTCGCCGTCGGGGGTCTTGCCCGAGACGGACACCGCGATCAGGGCGAGGGGGGCGAGGCTGAGGCGGTGGAAGTCCAGGTCGGCGTGGGTCACGGACGAGCCGTAGGGCCAGTCCGAGGTCAGGGCGGGCTCGAGGCCGGCGTCGTACAGCTCGGCGAAGGAGAGGATGTCGCGGGTGTTCTCCTCGCCGTAGGCCTGGACCAGCACGGGCAGCTCGTGCAACTGGCCGGGCAGCAGGGTGAGGCGGAAGCCGGACTCGCGGATCGGCTCGATCAGGTCACCGCTGCAGCTGCCGCAGTGGTCCAGGATGTCGGGTTTGGTGCGGCTGCGGCGGTGCGCGACCGCGGTCCGGGCGGCGACCAGGCGCTCGACGCTGGTGCGCCCCTGGACGTGGAAGGCCGCGCCGTAGCGGCCGGCGAACAGCAGGTGCCGGCGGAACTCGTCCTCGGAGTAGTGGACCTCGCCGCCGGGTTCGTACGCCGTGTCCCCGTCGAGCAGGGCGGGCGGGGACAGGGACTCGTCGCCGAAGTACTTGGGGCCGAAGTACCGCACCCAGGGGCCGTCCCAGCCGCCGAGGGCCCGGCCTTGGGGCTTCATCAGGAAGTCCGTCATCGGCTCCGGGCCGTAGGAGCGCGCCGCCACGCGGATGGTCCACAGGCCCTTGCGCGCCAGCCGCGCGTAGAGGTGTGCGTGGTCGGGGAAGAACGTGTTGTCGCCCATGGCGGTGATGCCGTAGGCCAGGGCGCGATCCTGTCCGGCGAGCATGGCGCGGGTGATGATGTCGGGCCCGAAGCGGTCGTACACGGCGCGCAGGGCGTCCCAGGCCGCGACCTCCGCGAGCACGCCGGTGGGCGCGCCGTCGTCGTCGTGCAGGATGTGACCGCCGTCCGGATCGGGGGTGTCCGCGTCGATGTCCAGCAGGTCCAGCCCGGCGGGGTTGACGTAGACGTGGTGGCCCCCCTTGAGGGCCACGTAGGCCGGCGAGTCGCCGAGCATCGGCCCCATGCTCTCGTGGTCGGGCAGCGCACCGCCCAGGGCCGTCACGTCGAGGTTGCGCGCCAGGAGCCAGCCGCCGATGGGCGCGGTGGCGGCCTCCCGCAGAGCGGCCCGCAGGGCGTCCGCGTCGGTGATCTCGGCGAGGTCCGTCTGGATCAGGCTCAGGCCGCCGTCGACGAAGTGGATGTGGGCATCCACGAACCCGGGCGCCACGAAGCGGCCGTCGAGATCGACCCACAGGGCGTCGGGCCAGCGGTCGGCGGGGGGCTCCCCGTCGCCCACGGCCAGCACCTTGCCGCGGGACACGGCGAACCAGGTGGCGGCGGGGGTGTCGGCCTCGGCCGTGTACACCACGGCGCCGTGGTAGACGACCGTGTCCTCGGAGCCCGGGGCTGCGCTCGCCGCGGCCGCGACGACCAGGGCGAGGACCGCCGCGAGCGCCATCGCCCACGGCACCCCATGACGTTTTTTCGAGTGGTCCACGTGCGTTTCCCTCCGGCCCGATCCGGACTGCGGCCAAGCCCGTGTCAACAAAGATAACAAGGGCCAAGAATGTCCGCGTGGCGGTGGTCTATCGGCTACACTCAAGGGCCGCCCGGGACTCCGCGCGGGCAGCGTGAACGCACGACGTGCGTCAATCCGAACCCTGGTAGGAGGTGGAGTGACTCGTTTCCCTGAACGGTTGCGGTGGCTGCTGGGCCTGGGCCTGGTTCTGCTGATGGTTGGGGCGGTCGCTGGCTGCCCTGGTGACGACGACGATGACGACAGCGGCATCGGCGACGACGACGACGACGACGACGTGGTCGGCAACTTCGGCGTGGACGTGGACGTGGACAGCGACCTCAGCGGCGCCGTCGACGAGACCGCGGACGAGGACGCCGTGGAGGAGGACCTGCCCGGCGCCGTGCTCTTCGTCAACATCGACGACGACAACGAGGACAGCAACCTCGACTGCGACAGCGGCGAGGTGTGCGCCGAGGAGAACGACCTGTCGCTGGGCCTGGTGGGTCCGGGCGAGGCCGGTACGTTCCCCGAGGGCGCCGAGCTGGTGCTGACGCTGGAGGGAGACGCCGAGTACGTGCGGATCCTGATCGACGGCGTGCCGACGCTGGGCAAGGTGGACGGCGACACGGTCACCGAGACCACCCTGACCGACCTCGACGGCGGGTTCGAGATCGAGGCGGACGGCAACGATTTCTACTTCAACGTCACGCTGCGCGCGTCCGTGTACGCGGCGGGCGGCGACGAGGTCATGGCCGAGGACGCCGTGGTGCTGGGCACCCCGCCGTTCATGATGTTCAACCACCTCGACGAGGCGCGGCACCTGTACGTGATGAGCGGTGGCAACACGCTCATGCGCCAGGGCATCAAGGCCGCCATCGGCGAGGAGAACGTCACCGAGGCCTCCGTCTACCAGTACGGCTGGGACGTGTGGATCCAGGACGAGATCGAGTTCGGCTACCAGCAGACGCCGGTCGGCCCCATGGATCTCGTGCTGGACTCGGTGCGCACCACCGGCAGCCAGTGGCTCGACGCGTTCCCCGAGAACGTCCTGCTCGGGCCCGACTTCGGCCACGTCACCGAGCGCGGCTCGGGCTGGGCCAACTCGGTGGACTCCTTCGGCAACCTCGAGTGCGCGCCGCCGTACACGGTGGACGGCACCGAGTACCCCTTCGGCCGCATCTACTACGGCGGCCGCGCGAGCGGGCCCGGCAGTCGTCAGATCGTGGAGGGGCTGCGGGACTTCCTCGACCATCAGATGGTCCAGTCCCCCCTGGAGATCGACTCGTGCTGGCTGGCCGTGGGCCACGTGGACGAGTTCATGCTCTTCCTGCCCGACCCGACGTCGGACAAGGGCTTCAAGCTCGGCTACACCGACTGGCAGCTCGCCCGCGAGATCCTCGAGGGCCTCGACCCGAACATGGAGCTCCCGCGGTTCACCAACGACCACGGCTTCGCCACGGTCGGCGAGATCCTCGACAGCACCCTGCCCGACTACAACGACGAGCTCGACGTGGAGTACATGCAGCCCATCCTCGAGGAGCTCAAGACGGAGTTCGGGCTCACCGACGAGGACGTCGTCCTGATCCCCGGCGTGTGGGAGCGCACCAACTGGGGCGGCCTGGCGATGATCCCGGGCATGACGAACCTGGCGGTGTACAACGAGCACCTGCTCATCGCCGATCCCTTCTTCCGGACCCATGACGAGGACGTGGACGGCAGCGGCTCGCTGGACGCCGGCGAGGACATCAACGGCAACGGCTGGATGGACACGGACGAGGACGCCAACGGAAACCGCGAGCTCGATGCGGGCGAGGATATCAACCTCAACGGCGTGCTCGACACCGAGGAGGACGCCAACGAGAACTGGATCCTCGACGAGGGTGAGGACCTCAACGGCAACGGCCTGCTCAACACCTACCGCGACCCGTTCATCCTCTACATGCACGAGAACATGCCGGAGTCGCTGGAGCTGCACTTCCTGGACAACTGGGAGACGTACCACCTGATGTGGGGCGAGGTGCATTGCGGGACGAACATCCTGCGCACGCCATCCGCGTTGAACTGGTGGGAGGTGGAATGATGAAGCTCTCCACGATCTCGATGATCACCCTCGGCCTTTGCGTGCTCGCCCTTGGCGCAGGCACCAGCCATGCCTGGCAGGCCAGCACCGTGCCCGTCGCCGAGGCCGTCCTCCAGATGGCCGCGGTGGACGACGCGGCCGCCTACACCACCACCCGTGACGGTCTGGTCGCGCGCGGCCCGGCCGCCCTGGCCGACCTCGAGCTGCTGGCCGAGGGGGCCGCCACCTGGCGCGAGCGCGCCGCGGCGTCGGCCTGCATCGGCTGGATCCAGCACGCCGAGCAGTACGAGGCCTTCCTGGCCGTGCAGCCCGCGCCCACGGCGCGCGGGCACCTGCGCTACCGCAACGACACCGTGGACCGCGATCCCGTGTTCACCCCGCTGCTGGTGGAGCGGGCCGTGTGGACCGAACCCGCCGCCGACCGTCGCCTGGCGGTCGTGGAGATGCTGCAGACCATCCGCGACCCGCGCGCCACCGAGGCGCTGGGGTGGGTGTTGCTCAACGACGAGTCCATGGACGTGCAGTTCATGGTGGCCGACGTGCTCGCCGCAGCCGACGATCCAGCCGCCACCGTCCAGCTCACCGCCGCCCTGCGCGACGCCGCCGACCCCCGGGTCCGCGCCGCCGCCGCCGGCTCCGTGGGTGAGCGCAAGGACCCGACCGCCGCCCCGGCCCTGTTCGAGGCGCTGAGCGCCGACGAGGACGGCTCGGTCCGCGCGACCGCCGCCCAGGCGCTGGGCTGGCTGCACGACCCGAGCACGGCCGGCGCCCTGGGCGTCGCCCTGGCGACCGATCCCGACTCGCAGGTCCGCCGCAAGGCCGCCATGGCCCTGGGCAAGGCCGGCGGCGCCGAGGCCGTGCAGGCGCTGCAGGCCGCCATCGAGGCGGATCCCGACGCCGAGGTGGTCCGCCTGGCGACCCACTCGCTGAACCGCCTCCAGTAGCCCCCGTCCTCCTCCCCGCCGACTCCGGCGACCCCTCCCGGCTTGCTCCCCGGAATCCCTCCGTCATACGATCCCAATCGAGGGGTTCCAGCTGAGCTCGGTGGTGCTGACGTGGGACCGGAACTCCCACCCCATGGGAGGACCATCATGCGCGCACGCGTCGTCCGTTCTTGCCTGCTCACGCTGACCCTGGCCGCGGTGGGGCTGCCGTCCGCCGCCCTCGGCGACACCCTGACGGTGTCCCAGTGGGGGATCGGCTACGCCAACATCAACGACGCCATCGACGACGCGGTGGACGGGGACATCGTCGAGGTCGAGCAGGGCATCTACTACGAGGACGTGGACTTCGACGGCAAGGACATCCTCGTGACGGCCCTGTCCGGGCCCTCGGTGACGCAGATCCAGGGATCGACCACCGGGGTGAAGTTCAACAGCGGCGAGACCGAGGACGCCGTCCTGGAGGGCTTCACCGTCAGCAGCGACGGGGACTGGGGGGTCAAGATCCAGGCGTCTTCGCCCATCGTGCGCGATTGTGTGATCTCCGACGTCACCGGCAACGCGCTGTACGTGTACAACCAGGCGGCGCCGCTGATCGAGAACTGCACGGTCGAGGACAACGACGGGGATCACCCGATCTACGTGCACTACTACGCCGCCCCCACGTTCGTGGGGTGCACCTTCCAGAACAACACGTCGGTCAACGGCGGCGGGATGTTCATCGACTCCCACAGCGAGGTGGTGGTCGAGGCCTGCGCGTTCTACGGCAACATCGCGGCCAGCGACGGCGGGGCGCTGTACTGCGAGGAGTCGGCGCTGACGCTGACCGACAGCCACTTCGAGGGCAACGAGGGGTACAGCGGCACGGTGTACGTGGAGGGCCACGACGGTCTGGTGGTGATCCGCGACAACGTGTTCTTCGACAACGCCGCGGAGTACGGCGGGGCGTTCTACGTCACCGACGCCCAGGTCTACATCGCCGACAACCAGCTGGTGGAGAACGAGGCGTTCTCGGACGGCGGGGCGTTCTACCTGGCCACCGACGCGCGGGCCACGGTGCTGAACAACACCGTGGTGGGGCACCTGGCCGGCGGGGCGGCCGCGGGGGTGTACGCCGAGGCCGACACGGACGCGCTGGTGGGCAACAACATCTTCGCCCACGCCGCCGACGGCGAGGGGATCTACACCGAGGACGCCACCAGCCGCCTGCAGCTGGTGCACAACGACGTGTACGACCACGCCGACGGCCGCTACGGGGGGTACTACGGCGACCAGACCGGCCGCCACGGCAACGTGTCGGTGGACCCGGGCTTCGTGGCGTACACGGCCAACCTCGATCTGTCGGACGACGACCTGACACTGGCGGCGGACTCGGCGCTGGTGGACGCGGGCGCCCCGGGGTTCGAGGACGGCGACGGCACGGTGTCCGACCTCGGGTTCGGCGGTGGGGAAGACGACGCGGCCGAGCCGCCGGGGTACGACTACGCGGTCAGCCGCGCGGGCGGGGCCGACTTCGAGGAGATCAACGACGCCATCGACACCCTCAACGACATGGGCCGCATCCTGGTGTACCCGGGGCTGTACGACGAGGATGTGGACCTCGACGGCAAGGACATCGAGCTGGTGTCGCTGGCCGGGGTCGAGGTGACGCTGATCACCGGCGACTCCAACGGCCTCAAGGCCGACAGCGGCGAGGAGGACGCCAGCGTCGAGGGCTTCACCATCTGGTCCCGCGGCAGCAAGGCGGTGAAGGTCCAGGCGTCGGTGCTGGCGCTGGAGGACTGCTGGCTGCGGTTCAACCACGAGTACGCGCTGTACAACTACAACCAGTCGGAGCTGACGGTCACGGACTGCCTGATCGAGGAGAACTCCGGCGACCATCCCATCTACAACCACTACTACACGTCGGCCCTCTACGACGGGTGCACCTTCCAGGACAACACGGCCACCGACGGCGCGGCCATGTACGTATCGAACCACTCCGAGGTGGTGATCACCGACAGCACCTTCGACCGCAACGAGGCGGTCTCCTACGGCGGGGCCATCTACGCCGAGGACTCGATGCTGCAGGTGGTCGACTCCACGTTCGCCGACAACCTGGCCAACTACGGCACGGTCTGCGCGTGGGACATGCATCTGCCGCTGGTGATCGACGGGGTGGAGTTCCACGGCAACTACGCCTACCAGGGTGCGGGCGTGTTCGCCCATGACACCGAGGGGCGGATCAGCCACAGCGAGTTCTCGGCCAACGAGGCCGAGTACGGCGCGGCGATCTTCCTGGACGACGACAGCCACCTGCTGGTGGTGAACAACACGATCGTCGACAACGCCGCCGGGACCCACGGCGGGGGGATCTACGCGGACGTGGGCATCGCCTCGGCCGTGGTCAACAACGTCGTGGCGTTCAGCGCGGACGGCGAGGGGATCTACGCGGCGGACGCGGCGCGGGCCACCCGGCTGTTCCTGGCATTCAACGACGTGTACGGCAACCTGGACGGGGACTACGGCGGTGGGCTGGCGGATCCGACGGGGATCTGGGGCAACCTCAGCGTGGACTCGGGCTTCGCAGCGTTCACCCCTGACGGCGACCCCTACAACGACGACCTGAGCCTGGACGCGATCAGCGCGCTGGTGGACGCAGGGGCGTTCGACGTGCCCGACGACGACGGCACGCGATCGGATCTGGGGATGTACGGCGGCGACCTGGATGGGAGCGTGGCCGGGGCCAACTACGTGGTGTCGCAGCTCGGGGACGGCGACGGCGTGAACGTGGACGACGCGGCCAGCGCGTCGGCGGACGGCGACACCATCGTGGTCCAGCCCGGCGTGTACTGGGACGACGTGGACTTCCGCGGCAAGGAGATCACCATCCGCAGCACCCTGGGCGTGGACGTGACCTTCCTCGGCGGCAGCTCCAACGGCGTGAAGTTCGACAGCGGAGAGAACGACGACGCCGAGCTCGAGGACGTCAGCGTGTGGACCGAGGGCAACTACGCCCTCAAGATCCAGGCGTCCGAGCCGGTCATCTCCAACTGCCGCGTTCTCTACGCCGACCAGTACGGCCTGTACGTGTACAACCAGGCCGATCCCCTGCTCGAGGACGTGCGGTTCGTCGGCAACAGCGGCGACCACCCCCAGTACGTGCACTACTACTCGGAGCCGACCCTGCGGCGCTGCGTGTTCCGCGACAACTCCGCGGTGGACGGCGGCGGCCTGTACGTGAGCAACCACAGCCACCCGCTGGTGGAGGACTGCCGCTTCTCGGGCAACGAGGCGTCGGACCATGGCGGGGCCATCTACGCCGAGAGCGTGGACATCACGGTCACCGACTCCACCTTCGTGGGCAACACCAGCTTCTGGGGCGCCGTGGCGCTGATCGACATGACCGGGGACGACTACTTCTACCGCAACGCCTTCTGCGGCAACTACGCCCAGTACGGCGGCGCGCTGTACCTCGAGGAGGTCACGTCCGGGGCCTTCGAGAACAACATCTGGCAGGACAACGAGGCGGCGGCGGGCGGCGGGGCCGTGTTCATGGTCGAGTCGTACCCCTCGTTCACCAACAACACCTTCGTGGAGAACCAGGGCCCCGACGACGAGGGCGGCCACGTGTACGTGGACGACGACACCACCTTGCTGCTGACCAACAACATCTTCGCCCACGCCGAGTCGGGCGACGGTCTCTACCTGGGCGGCTCCAACATCGCCTACACCATCACCTACAACAACTTCTGGGAGAACACGGTCACCCACTTCGACGGGGCCCTGGTCTCCGTCCCGGTGGACAACTACACCCTCGACCCGCAGT
Source organism: uncultured Rickettsiales bacterium (assembly GCA_964558555.1). Classification (GTDB taxonomy): domain Bacteria; phylum Myxococcota_A; class UBA796; order UBA9615; family CAYRNR01; genus CAYRNR01. The sequence continues at coordinate 22,713 of CAZLEO010000150.1, forward strand.
TCGTGGACTACAGCGCCGACGGCGACTGCGGCAACGACGACCTGTCGCTGGCCGCGGGCAGCCCGCTCATCGACGCCGGGCATCCCTCGATCCTCGACCAGGACGGCACGGTGTCCGACGTGGGCGCCTTCGGCGGGAACGAGGGGGCGCCGAACCCGGACTACGACCTCGACGGGTACGGCGCGGCGGACGGGGACTGCGACGACACCGATCCGGCGGTGAATCCCGGCGCGGCCGAGGACTGCACCGACGGCGTGGACAACGACTGTGACGGGCTGATCGACGGAGCCGACGACGGGTGCGCGGGCGACGACGACGATGACGACGACGATGACGACGACTCCGTGGGCGACGACGACGATGACGACGACACGGTCGGCGACGACGATGACGACGACGACACCGTCGGCGACGACGACACGGTCGGCGATGACGACACCGTCGGCGATGACGACACCGTCGGCGATGACG
>CAZLEO010000151.1:0-23029 GCA_964558555.1 uncultured Rickettsiales bacterium
CAACGACTGCGACGGCGTCGTGCCTGCAGACGAGATCGACGGCGACGGCGACGGCTTCGCCGACTGCGAAGGCGACTGCGACGACGACGACGACGACACCTATCCCGGCGCCACCGAGCTGTGCGACGGCCTCGACAACGACTGCGACGGCGCCGTGGCCGAGGCCGAGCCCGACCCGGACGGCGACGGCTGGGCCGTCTGCGAGGGGGACTGCCACGAGGTCGACCCCGCGGTCTATCCCGGCGCCACCGAGGTCTTCAACGGCCTCGACGACGACTGCGACGGCGCCCTGCCCGCCGACGAGACCGACGACGACGGCGACGGGATGGTGGACTGCGACGGTGACTGCGACGACGACGACGACACCGTCTACCCCGGCGCCCCCGAGGTCTGCGACGACCTGGACAACGACTGCGACGGCCTGACCGACGACGACGACCCCGACGCCACCGACCAGCCCACCTGGTGCGCCGACAACGACGGCGACGGCGCGGGCGACGACGACATCACCGCGGTCGCCTGCGACGCCCCCGCCGGGTACGTGGCCGACTGCACCGACTGCGACGACGGCGACGACCTGCTGGGCCGCCTGCTGTACGAGGACGACCTGTCCGCCGACGGCGGCTACCTCGACGCCCCTGCCGAGCTGAACGACGCCTGGACCTGGGACGGCGACTCCGTGCTGCCCACCGCCGGTGGCCAGCAGGCCCTGCTCGGCGAGGCCGAGACCTGGACCGACTACGTGGTCTTCGCCACCCTGTCCGCCGACCGCGCCGAGCCCGGCTGCGGCTTCGACATCGAGGAGATGTGCGGCGACTACGAGCCCGACGACTGCTACACCGACTGGCAGGCCCTCGGCCTGGGCATCCTCACCGCGGAGACCACCGACGCGGGGGTGATCACCTTCACCAATCATGGCGCCTTCGACATCTGCTTCGAGGGTTTCCTGGCCTGGGACAACCTCTACAGCCAGGGCCTCGTCATCGGCGAGGAGATCGTCGAGGACGAGACCTTCCGCCTCGCCGCCGGCGCCTCCCTCGACGTGCACTACGGCTCGTGGACCACCGCCAACGGCGTGCACGAGCCCTACCTCGACGAGGCCCCCTTCTGGTGCTTCCAGTCCGGCACCGAGCTCGTGGTCGGCGACCAGTACGAGACCGTCGGCGCCCTGCTGCCCGATCCCATGCAGGACATCATCACCGGCACCCACGACTCCGACGGTGACGGCATCGAGGATCACATCGACTGGGCCGGCAACTCCGGCGTCCAGACCCAGTACGACATCTGGGCCTATCAGGAGGCCCACACCGCCATGATGATCGGCAAGCTCGCCGCCAGCACGGCCGACGGCACCGTCGAGGTCTCCCTGTCCCTGCAGAACCGCGGCGCCGTCGCCGGCACCGCCCTGGTCACCGACACCGTGCCCGAGGGCTGGTCGCTGGTCTCGTGCGACCTCACCCCCGACACCATCGCCGTCCAGGCCGACTCCTCCACCGACCTGAGCTGGACGATCACCCTCGACGGCTGCACCAACCTCTGCGCCACCTACTCCGAGCAGCTCATCACCTGCGAGATCGAGTACGACCAGCCCGCCGACCTCGACATCGTCGAGCTGCCCGCCGCCTTCGCCGCCTACGACGACGGCGACGGCACCACCGAGGTCTCCTACTCCATGCCCGCCGCCGCCTTCGACCACGACCACGACGGCGACGGCATCATCGACTGCGGCGCCACCCAGGCCTGGCGCGCCGGCATCCTCTCCCGCGCCACCCTCGACGCCGACCAGGACGAGGGCTACCACGGCTTCCGCTGCGCCCTGGCCTCCAACGCCGAGATCGACTGCAACCCCGCCGGTCACTTCCTCGAGATCGCCGAGTTCATGGACGCCCCCGAGGACGACCTCGGCTCCGCCTGCGCCGAGGGGTGCCCCGACGACACCACCTTCGCCGAGCTCGCCCGCGTCGACCACGACGGCTCCCTCGACGTCTCCCTCGGCGACACCGCCGACCTGGCCTTCTGGACCGTCGGCGACGACCTCGCCTGCGAGTTCGACGACGGCTTCGGCGGCACCCCCGTCCGCGCCGAGGCCGCAAACGCCGCCGCGTCGTTCACCTCAGGGACCGTGGGGCTGAGTACGTTGAACTTGATCGGCGACTTCGATCACATCCTGGTCTGCGAGGCGTTCGGGATTCCGGGGATGTAGGCCCGCCCCCTCCCCCGTCCGCTCCCGCACCTACACCCGCACCTACACCCGCACCCGCACCTACACCCGCACCCGCACCCGATTCCGGATCCTCGTTCCCACGGTCCCCGTGGGAACGTGTTCTTGGGCGCTCTGCGCCCTTCTTCTGCCCCTCCCCCTCCCCATGCCCTCGTTCCCACGGTCCCCCGTCCGCGTGCGGCCCAGGGAACGTCTTCTTGGGCGCTCTGCGCCCTTCTTCCATCGGGGATCAGATCATTGGCGACAGCCAACCCCTACCCACACCCCCCCGGCAACGGCTCCGGACACACGTCCCAGTCCTCGGCGTCGAGGACCGCGGTCCCCTCGTCGGAGACGGTGTTCGCCGCGGCGAAGGCGGCGATCCAGTCCCCATCCACGTCCTGATCGCACAGGCACAAATCGGCCGTGGCCGCATCGAACGTGACGTCGCTGATGTCGACCGGGTTGGCGCCGGCGACCCGGACGCCGCACTGCAGCGCGTCGCCCATCGTGCCGCCGTCGATCTCCAGGTCGGTGTCGCCGACGAGTACGGCGTCGCCGCCGAGGCCGCCGGCCGTCAGGGCGATGGAGACGACGCTCGTGTCGTCCAGCTCCACACCGGCGCAGGACGCGAGGAGGCCGACGCCGACGGAGGCGCCCAGGTAGCTGTCCTGGAGCTGGGCGGTGACGCCGTCGAGGCGCAGGGCCGGGCCGAGGCCGTCGGAGCCGGCCACCGTGTCGGTGAACGTGCCCTCGGCGACCGTGAGCTCGCCGGTCCCGGAGGCGGAGAGGGCGGCGGCGCAGGCGCTGGTCACCGACACGTCCGTGAGGGTGGTGGTGCTGTCGACGAAGACGAGCCCCAGCCCCTCGCCAGACGTGTCGCAGTCGAGGGCCTCGGAGACGATCAGACCGACCGCGTCCACGCTGGCGCCGCGCACGGACAGGGCGGCCTCGCTGTAGCGCTCGACGGTGACGTCCTCCAGGTACAGCGACGGTGGATCGGACTCGGGATCGGCGATGACCTCGATGCCCACGCCGATCTCACCCAGGGCGTCGGTCGCGGTGTCGGTGGCGACCACGCGGCGCAGGTCGAAGGAGCCGCCCACGCCGGCCAGCCCGAAGCCGGAGTTCTCGCGCAGCTCGCAGTCGGTGAGGGAGAGGATGGACTTGTTGGCGAGGATGGCGCCCGAGATCTCACCCGGGCCGCCGGGGCCGTGCTGGGTGAGGCGGACGCGGTCGAAGGTGGCGGTGGTCTGCTCGAGGTAGGTGCCGAACCACAGGCTGCCGGAGATGTCCACGTCGGCGAGGGTGACGGTGGAGGCGGTGGCCCAGATGCCGTACCAGGCGCTGTCGAGGGTGACGTCCTGCAGGGTGAGGCGAGCGCCGCCCTGCGCGGCGAAGCTGGACTCGACGCCGCCGATGTGGACGAAGTCCGTGCCCATGCCGACGATGGTGACGCTGTTCTCGACGATGATGTCGCCGCCGTAGTCCCCGGTGGCCACGAGCAAGGTGGTGTCGTCCTCGGCCGCCTCCACGGCGTCGGAGATCTCGCCGAAGGGGTCCTCGCACGTGCCGGTGGCGCCGGACCAGCCGCGCTCCAGGTCCACGTACAGCACCGCGCCCTCGGCCTCCACCGCGGGATAGCGCGCGGGATCACAGATGGAGGTGGCGCACCCCGCGGCGCAGGTCATCGACACGGCCATCCAGACCAAAGGGCGAGCTCGCATTGGGGCCTCCATCCGTTCAACCATCCTTGGCGTTCGCGGGTGGATCCGCAAGCCTCCGCCAGACCTTGACACTCGCGCGTGCGCAAACCAAAGTGGGACTACGCGGACCGGGCCTCCGGTTGCAGCGGGGTGGGTGGGAGCGAAACAACCCGCACGTGTCGGGTCTTCGCTCCGTCAGGCGTCGACTCGACCGACCGAGGAGGCGCCATGTCCGTCATCATCACCGGCCAGGACCTGAGCATCGAGAGCGTCGTCGCGGTGGCTCGCTTCGGCGCAAAGGTGGAGCTGCACCCCGACGTCAAGGCCCGCGTGGACCACTGCCGTGGGTTCCTCAACAAGCGCATCGAGGCCAACGAGATCATGTACGGGGTCAACACCGGCATCGGGGAGTTCTCCGAGGTGGTGCTGACCGACGAGCAGGTCGGCCAGTTCCAGAAGTACCTCATCTACAACCACGCCGCCGGTATCGGCGAGCCGTGCCCCATCGAGCACGTGCGCGCCGCCCTGCTGGGGCGCGTCAACCTGATGTCCAAGGGGTACTCCGGCTGCCGCTACGAGATCCCCGCGACCATCGTCGAGATGCTCAACCGCGGCCTGACCCCGGTGGTGTGCGAGAAGGGCAGCGTCGGCGCCTGCGGCGACCTCGCCCCCATGGCCCAGGCCGCCCTGCTGCTGATGGGCAAGGGCGAGGCCTTCTACCAGGGCGAGCGTTTGCCCGGCGACAAGGCCATGGAGGCCGCCGGCATCCCGGTCCCGGGCCTGCACGCGCGCGACGGCCTGTCGTCGATCAACGGCAGCAACCTCATCGCCGGCATGGCCGCGCTGGAGATCTACGACGCCGAGCGCTGGCTCAAGCAGGCGGACATCGTCACCGCCATGACGCTGGAGGCCCTCAAGGCGAACATGAAGCCCTACGACGAGCGGCTCCACAAGCTGCGCGGCTTCCAGGGCGCCGTCACCTCGGCGGCCAACATCCGCCGCTGTATCGAGGGCTCGGACCTGCTGGGCAACGTCAAGACCAAGGTCCAGGACGCCTACTCCATGCGCAGCTCGCCCCAGGTCACCGGCGGCGCCCGCGACCACCTGCGCTGGGCCCGCAGCCAGCTCGAGATCGAGCTCAACGGCGTGGCCGACAACCCCATCTTCCTGCCCGACGACGAGGTCGTGCTCACCGGCGCCAACTTCCAGGGCACCCCCATCTCCATGCCCCTGGACATGGTCGGCGCGGGCATCGCCATGGTGTGCGTGATCTCAGAGCGCCGCCTCAACCGCCTGCTGAACCCGGCCCTGAGCGTCGGCCTGCCCGCGTTCCTGACCAAGGGGGCCGGCATGTACTCCGGGCACATGCTCAGCCAGTACACCGCCGGCATGCTCATCGTCGAGCAGCGCATCCTGTCCAACCCCGCGTGCACCCAGTCCATCCCGGCCGCCGCCGACCAGGAGGACTTCGTGTCCATGGGAATGAACACCGCGCTGAAGACCCGCCAGATCCTCGACAACGCCATGGGCGTGCTCGGCATCGAGTTCATCGCGGCGGCCCAGGCGCTGGACTTCCGCGACTACTCCGCCGGCAAGGGCACCCAGGCCGCCCACGCCGCCGTACGCGAGGTGGTCGAGCACCTCGACGAGGACCGGCCCCTGTTCACCGACCACAACAACATGTCCGCGAGCGTCGAGCGCCTCGACATCCTGCGTGCGGTGGAGGCGGAGGTGGGCGAGCTGAGGACCTACTGATGGTCGCGATCCCCGTCCCCACCCCCTTCTCGCTGGAGCTCGTGGTCCGGTCCCACGGCTGGTACCAGTGTCCCCCGTTCCTGTGGCGCGAGGACGACGGCGAGCTGTTGCGCGGCGAGCGGCTGGGCGACGACGACTACCTCATCGCGACCCGCCAGACCGGCGACGACCGCGTGGAGATCACCGTCACCGGATCCGACGCCGGGAGCGCCTCCGGCGCCGAGATGGTCCACCGCATGCGACGCATGCTCCGCCTCGACGAGGACCTGACCGCGTTCCAGGCCGTGGCCGCGGGCAAGCCCCGCATCGCCCCCGTGGTCTCCCGTGGCTGGGGTCGCATCCTCCGCGGTTCGTCACTGTGGGAGGACGTGGCCAAGTCCCTGCTCGGCACCAACGTGGCCTGGCGCCAGGCCGTGCGCATGATCGACAACCTGGCCCGCCTCGCGCCCCGATCCTCCCACCACCCCGACCTCCCCCTCTTCCCCACCCCCGAAGAGGTGGTGCAGGCCGGCGAGGACACCCTGCGCGAGCAGGTCCGCTGCGGTTACCGCGCCCCCTACCTGATCGGCATCGCGAGCGGCATCCTCGACGGCTCGTTCGCGCTGGACGACCTCGACCGTACCGCCGCCGACCTCCCCACCGACGAGGTCCAGGCCCGCCTCCTCGCCCTGCCCGGCATCGGCCCGGCCACCTCGGCCTACCTGCTCAACTTCCTCGGCCACTACGACCGCCCCACCATCGACAGCGCCACGGTCGCCTATGCCGCGAGGTTCCACTTCGACGGCTGCAAGCGCCCCGTCAAGGAGGTCGCCGCGCTGTTCGAGCACTACGCGCCGTACCGCTCGCTGGGCGCGTGGGGGGAGGCATGGCAGGCGTGGATCGGGGAGAAGGAGGAGCGGGACGCGCTGTAGCCGGTGGAGCTCGGCTGGACCACCAGGCGCACCCGAACCGTCGTCACAGCCAATCGAGCCTGGCGACGACCTCGGACAGCTCGTCGCGGATCGCCGTCCGTCCGTCGGGTGGGATGGCGAGCCGGTCCCAGCTTCGCTCGACCGCGCCGTGCATGCTGCAGTCGAAGCCCTGATCGTCCCCGGCGGTCATCTCCACGCCCAGCACCGAGTACCCCAGCTGGTTCGAGAGTTCCTCGGCCACGCACACGATGGCCGACAACGGCACCGGGCTTCCGTCGAGGTTGGGCATGTGATGATGGACGGACATGTTCTGCAGCTGAGTGGGCAGCCCCCACTGCTGGAGCATCTCCGACGAGAGGTCCGTGTGGAGCAGGTCGAGCTCGACGTAGACCTCCTCGGCCGGCATGAGGGTCTTGGTCGGTCCATCGCCGGCGACCACCGCGAGCGCGCCGGCGATCCCCACGTCGTGGAGGAGTCCACCGAGGAAGGCCAGCTCGGTGTCCACCCTGGCGCGGCGAGCGACGAGGTCGCAGGCGTGCGCGGTGACGGTGCTGTGGTGGCTGACCCGACGCATGGCGTCGGCGAACCCCTCGGCCCGGAACACGCTCATGCCCAGCCAGACTTCCATGACCAGGTTGCGCAGGTTGATCATCCCCAGCCGCACGACGGCCTGCTGGATGGAGCTGATCTGGGAGGACATGGACGGACAGTAGAACGGCGAGTTGGCCTGCTTGAGGACCCGGCCCGCGATCAGGGTGTCGCGTTCGAGCAGGGACACGAACTTGCGGATGGGGGCGGAAGCGTCCTGGGTCAGCTTCAACACCTCCATCGCCACCTCGGGCAGCGATGGCGGTTGATAGCGGGGCGATCTGAATCGGGCCAGCACGGCCTCGCCCAGGTCCCCGGTCCCGACGAGATCCCGCAGGCTGGCATCGAGGCTGGCCTCATCGTAGGAGTCGGAGCCTTCCGGGCCGTATCCGCTGCCGCGTTGCGTCATGGTGTTGCCCTCCGCTCGGTCCCGATCCACGTCGTGGCACTGTACCACGTAGGTCTCCACCGGCCGCCCGCTCAGCGTGCCCGGGCGCTGGCTCTCCGCCGTCGCCACAGCCAGGCCCCCACCGGCGCCAGCAGCAGCGTCCACAGCCACTCCCAGTGCGCGGAGACCACGCCGGCGGCCCAGGCCCTCATCGTGACCTCCACCAGCATCTCGCGTTCGTAGGTGCGGATCGTCCGGCCGCTGGAGCGACCGGGAGCGATGGCATACAGGCTCAGCTCCAGCCGGTGCAGCCCCCCCTCGGTGGCCTCGATGTCCCAGCGCCACTCGGTGGGCTCGGTGAGGCTGAGGAGCTGGCTCTCCGGGGTCAGGGCCGTGACCTCGAGGCCGGAGGAGGCGAGCCGCGCGCCCATCTCCTCGCCGACGGGCGCGACGTCCTGCACCAGCTCGCCCGTCTCGTCGTCGCGGCGGGACGTCGTGAACTGAGCCACCAGCTCCTCACCGGCGGCGCCCGGCTGGATCAACAGCCGGATACGCACCGTCTCGTCGATCTGCATGGAGGCCGGCACGTTGAAGCCGATGGACTCGTCGGGCAGGCCGCGGACGAAGGCGTCGACGTCGAACGGCGGCGGATGCGGTGGGCTGGGTGACCTCTCCGCGGGGGTGTCGGCCGCGGGAGGTGGGTCTTCGGGGTCGTCGTCGTCACCCGTGGAGGGTTCACCGTCCACCTCCGGTTCGACGGGTGCCGGCAAGCTCGGTTCGGGTGTCGCAGGTTCGGGCGGCGCCTCCTCGGGATCCTCGCTACCGGCGCCCTCGACGCTTCCCCGGTCTTCGAGCGATGACGCGTCGATCGGAGCCTCGGCTTGCGGGGCGCTGGTCGACATGCAGGCGGTCAGGAAGAGGGGAAGAGCGAGCAGCGCTAGCCTCGATGTCCATGCCTGGGGGATCATGGTCGGATCATATCCCCATGGGCCCGGGAGATGTGGAAGGTGGCATCGCTGCCGCGGGAGGTTCCTGCGGTGGTATCCTCGGACCGTGCAGGGGGTCCCATGGCGTTGATCGAGTGTCCGGACTGTCACAAGGAAATCTCCCCGAAGGCCCGCGTCTGCATCCACTGTGGGCGGCCCATGCGCAAGGCGCCCCGCGATGGCACCAACAAGGCGCTGATCATCATCATCATCATCGTGCTGTTCGGCGTGATCTCCGTGACGGCCGTGCCCGTCATCGGGATACTCGCCGCGATCTCGATTCCCACCTTCCTGGCGATGCAGCTGAGGGCCAAGCGTGCCGAGGCACCGACCTACCTCGACGCCATCCGGACCGCGGAGATCGCGTACCGGGCCGAGAACGGCCACTACCTCTCCGTCCCCTACTGCCCCGGCACCGAACCGTGGAGGGAACTCGAGGACTGGACCGGCGACTGTACGGACATCTGGCTCGAGCTGGGCTGGTCCCCCGACGGACAGGTCCGCTGCCGCTACATGGTCACGGTGACCGGGGACCCAGGCATGGGTACCGAAGGCTTCGAAGCCGTGGGCGAATGCGACGTCGACGGGGACGGGACCTACAGTCAATACCGGGCCACCGACGCGACCAGGACCTGGCTGGAGACCCCGCCCAACGTCTATTGACGGGTGTTCCGCCTCCCGAACGACGACGAGGGATCAATCCTCGCAGAACTCCACCGTCGCAGCCTCCAACAGCCGCTGATCCACGATCTCCCGCACTGCGATCTCGATGTACGTCTCGCGGCCGAATTGGAGGAGGGAGGCGATGGCTCCGTCGGCCGGCTGGGCGGCGACCCAGGCATCGACCTCCTCGTCCGTCAGCGTCTCGAGGGCCTGGTCGTACAGCTTCGCGTTGGCCATACCTCGACGGATGAAGGCCTCGAAGTACTCCGCCGTCGTGCCCAGGGTCTGGGTGAGCTCACGCTCGTAGATCTCCTGGGAGAACGTGCCCGTGTCGTCCATGAACAGGGGGCGTTGAGCCAGGTCCACCGCGAGCTCCTCGTCGGTGACGGTGATGCCCAGGCGGTTGGCTTCCTTGTCGAGGAGCCGATCGCGCACCAGGTTGTGGACGATCTTGTCGGCGGAGATGCCAGCCTTGGCCGGTCCCGTGACGGTGGCCCTGACGAAGGCGAGGCGCTGGTCGACCTGCTCTTGCAGGATGTCCTGGCCATCGACGGTGGCCACGACGCCGGGCTGGCCGCATCGAGCCCACGCCGGCTGGCACAGTGCGCAAACGAGCAGGAGGGGGATGGTGAATCGGTTCATGGTCAGTCCTCGCCGTCCTCGTGCACGAACGTCCCCTTCGCCCGATCCTTCACCACCCCCGGGAACTGCAGCACGCGGTTGTGCATGGCCACGTAGACACCGGGGTCCATCACCTGGGCGGCGAGGAGGGACTCGGTGAGGTTCTGCATGGCGTCGGTGCGCTTGAGCTCGTAGGGGCGCATGGCGCCGGTGAGGACGATGGGGACGGTGGGGTCGGGGATGATCTCGACGATGCGCTCGCCGGTGTTGGCGAGGCGGTCGGTGCCGTGGACGATGATGACGCCGTCGTAGGCCTCGGCCATGGTGCCGGCGGTGCGGGCGATGAGGTCGTGGTCGCGGGGCGTCATCCGGAGGCTGTCCTTGTTCATCAGGGGAACGCGGACGACCCCCACGCCGCCGAGCTCGAGCTGGGCGAGCATCACGTCGAGGACGCTGACCTCGTTGGCCATCACACCCTCGAGCTCGTCGTAGGTCTTCTCGATGGTGCCGCCGGTGGAGATGATGCAGATGCGCTTGCTTGCCATGGGTCGAGAATACCAGAACGGGCACGCTCCACGCGCGCGAGTTGAAGCCCCCCTCGCAGGTCCCTAGGATGGGGGGGCTCCGGAGGTGGAGATGACCAAGGGTAGCTACCGGCTGGGCTGCGACATCGGCGGCACGTTCACCGACTTCGTGCTGCTCGACGACGCCACGGGCGAGATCCGCGTCAACAAGTGCCTGACCACGCCGGGTGACCCGTCGGACGCGGTGGAGCAGGGCATCCGGGAGCTGGAGGACCAGGTCGCGGGGTTCATGCCGGACCTGACCGAGGTGATCCACGGCACGACGCTGGTGATCAACTCGATCATCGAGCGCAAGGGGGCGCCCACCGCCCTGATCACCACCCGGGGCTTCCGCGACGTGCTGGAGCTCGGCCGGGAGATCCGCTACGCGCCCTACGACATCTTCGCCGAGTTCCCGCAGCCGCTGGTGCCTCGTCAGATGCGCCTGGAGGTGGACGAGCGGGTGCGCAGCGACGGCACGGTGCTGCAGCCGCTGGACGAGACCAGCGTGATCGACGCCGTCGCGCGCCTGAAGGACCTGGGCGCCGAGTCGGTGGCCGTGTGCCTGATCAACTCGTTCGAGAACCCCGCGCACGAGCTGCGCATCAAGGAGATCCTGGCCGACGAGACGCCCGATCTCAGCGTGTCCATCTCCTATGAGGTGCTCCCTCAGATCCGCGAGTACGAGCGCACCTCGACCACGGTGACCAACGCCTACGTCAAGCCGCTGACCGGTGAGTACCTGTCCAAGCTGTCGGGGCGCCTGGGCTCCATCGGCTTCGACGGGCGGCTGTTCATCATGCTGTCCAGCGGCGGGATCACCTCGGTGGAGACCGCGGCGCAGTTCCCCGTACGGATCATCGAGTCGGGCCCCACCGCCGCGGTGATCGCCGGCAAGTACTACGGGCGGCTGTTCCACATCCCGGAGATGTTCTGCTTCGACATGGGCGGCACCACGGCCAAGTCGTGCCTGATCCAGGGCGGCGAGGCCGGCGTGGTGCCCACCTTCGAGGTGGGCCGGGTGCAGCGGTTCATGAAGGGCAGCGGCCTGACGATCCAGGTGCCCGTGGTGGACCTGATGGAGATCGGCGCGGGGGGCGGCTCCATCGCCCAGGTCAGCCGCATGGGTACCCTGCAGGTCGGCCCTCGCAGCGCGGGCGCCGACCCCGGACCCATCTGCTACGGCCGCGGCGGCACCGAGCCTGGTGTCACGGACGCGGACCTGCTGCTGGGATACCTGGACGCCGATTACTTCCTCGGCGGCGAGATGAAGCTGGACGCCGAGGGCGCCCGCAAGGGCATCGTCGAGCGCATAGCCGAACCCCTGGGCGTGACCTACGAGCAGGCCTTGTGGGGCATCCACGACCTGATCAACGAGACCATGGCGGCGGCCGCCAAGACCCACATCGCCGAAAAGGGCGGCAACCCCAAGGTGGTCACGGTCGCTGCCTTTGGCGGCGCAGGCCCGGTCCACGCGTACGGCCTGGCCCGCAAGCTCGGCGCGCCCCAGCTGATCGTCCCGCCGAATGCGGGCGTGGGATCGGCGCTGGGCTTCTTCACCGCGCCGCGCGCCTTCGACCTGGTGCGCAGCCACAAGGTCGCGCTGGCCGACGTGGACTTCGAGGAGATGGACGCCATCTTCCGACAGATGGAGATCGAGGGCGCGCGCACCCTGCAACGCGGAGGTGAGACGGAGGACATCCGCTTCGAGCGCTCCGTGGACGCGCGGTTCGTGGGCCAGGGCTCGGAGACCAACGTCCCCATCCCCCCGGGCGCGGACCTGATCCGCGACGCCCTACGCGAGCGCTTCGACCGCATCTACGAGCGCCTGTACGGCCGCACGTACCCCGATTCGCCGCTGGAGTTCGTCAACTTCCGGGTCCGCGCCAGCCTGCCGGTGAAGCTGCTCAAGCTGCCGCGCCGCACCGCGCGCGGCGCCCTGGCCGACGCGCACAAGGGCACACGCCCCGCCTGGTCCTCGGACGCGGGTGGGTTCGTCGACTTCGACGTGTACGACCGCTACTCGCTGGCGCCCGGCGCGCAGTTCGCCGGCCCGGCCATCGTCGAGGAGCGCGAGTCCACGGTGGTGATCGCCGGCGAGGCGGAGGTCTCGGTGGACGACTACGGCTTCCTGTGGCTCGACCTGCCCATGGAGGTGGACCGATGAGCCTCGATCCGGTGACCCTCGAGATCCTCTGGCGGCGGCTGATCTCCATCGTCGACGAGTCCGACTCCGCGGTCTCCCGCACGGCGTTCTCGTCGCTGCTGCGCGACGCCCACGACTACACCTGCATGTTCACCGACCGCCGCGGCCGCGAGCTCGCCCAGGGCAGCTTCGCCACCCCCGGCCAGTCCGGCGCCATGGCGCTGGGTATCAAGGAACTCGTCCAGCGGCTGCCCGAAGACGACTTCGCGCCTGGCGACGTGTTCATCACCAACGATCCGTGGGCCCTGGCCGGGCACCTCAACGACGTGTGCGTGCTCGCGCCCATCTTCCACCGCGACAACCTCGTGGCGTTCACGGCGTGTGTGTTCCACCACTCGGACATCGGCGGCCGCGTGGCCTCGGACAACCACGACGTGTACGAGGACGGCCTGTTCATCCCCCTGGTCAAGCTCTACGACGGCGGCGAGCTCAACGAGGCCGTGCTGGAGATGATCCGCTGGAACGTGCGCACCCCCGACGAGGTCACCGGCGACATCCGCTCGCAGATCGCCGCCAACCACGTCTGCGCCGAGCAGATCTGTCGCATGCTCGACGAGTACGACCTGCCCGCCCTCGACGGGCTCGCCGACGAGGTCATCGGCCGCACCGAGCGGTCCATGCGCGAGTCCATCGAGGCCATCCCCGACGGCGTGTACACCGCCGAGGGCACCGTGGAGCAGATGGAGGGCCGCGAGGACATCGTCATCCGCGCCGCCGTGGCGGTGAAGGGCAGCGACATCACCGTGGATCTGGACGGGTCCTCGCCCCAGGTGGACTGGGGCGGCAACGTCGTCTTCAACTTCACCTACGCCTACGTGTTCATGGCCATCAAGAGCATGCTGGAGCCGGACATCCCCAACAACGACGGGTGCGCGGCGCCGATCCACATGACGGCCCCCGAGGGCACGGTGGTGAACTGCCGCTTCCCAGCAGCGGTGGCCGCCCGCATGCAGATCGGCCACTTCCTCACCGAGGTGGTCTACCGCGCCCTGGCCCCGGCCCTGCCCGATCGAGTCCTCGCCAGCAGCGGCGGCACCCCCGCGACCATGAACGTGTTCTACGGCCGCGGCGCCGACGGCAAGCCGTGGCATTCAGTGCTGATCCGCGGCGGCGGCATGGGCGCCAGCCGGGACCACGACGGGGAACACTGCTACATCTTCCCGGCCAACGGGGCGAACACGCCGGTGGAGATCCTCGAGAACGACACACCGATGATCGTGCGCAGCCGGGAGCTGCTGACCGACTCGGGGGGTGCCGGCGCGACGCGTGGCGGGCTGGGACGGCGGGTGGTCTTCCATGTGCCCGACGACGAGACGGCGCCGCAGCCGCCGGTGAACCTCGGCATCCAGTCGGGCCGCTTCCGCCGCGCCCCCGAGGGCCTGTTCGGTGGGGCCGACGGCGCGCTCGCCCGGTTCGAGATCAACGGTGAGTCGGGCAACCCCTACGGCCTGAGCCAGCTCCAGCCGGGCGACGAGATCGTCATGGACGCGGCGGGCGGGGGTGGGTGTGGCGACCCGCTGGACCGGGATCCCGACCTCGTCGCCGCCGACGTCTGCGCCGGGTACGTCAGCCCTGCGCGGGCCCGGGCGGACTACGGCGTCGTGATGGCCGCCGATGGCACGACGGTGGACGACGCGGCCACGGATCGGGAGCGGAGATCTCGCGGGACCGGGTGATCCCCCCGTGCTAAGGTCCATCCCATGAGAACCCACCCTTCGAGTTCGCTCGCCATGGTCGCGGTCGCGGCGCTCATGTGCCTGGCCGCGTTCGCGATGACGTCGTGCCGCGGCACGCCCACCGCAGCCGCGGCGGACGACACCACGGCCGCGGATCCCGCGGACGAGATACAGCCCCTACCCCCGCCCAGGGAGTCCCCCATGACCGCCCCCCCCTTCGACAAGATCCGCTGGCTCGACGACGGGATGACGGACGAGAAGTTCATCGAGTGGCTCGGCACGTTCGCCAACAAGAAGCGGCCGTTCGCCATCGAGATGGACGGCAACCAGCTCACCGTGAAGTCCATCCAGGCCATCATGGACTCGGGGCTCGAGCACCTGTCGTCCCTGCACCTGTCGGGCAACCCCATCGGTGACGAGGGGCTCACCCTCATCGCCACGAGCGACTACTTCGGTTCGGTATACAGCCTCGGCCTCGCCAACACGGGCGTCACCGCCAAGGGTGCCGCCGTGGTCATCGGCCCGAACTCGGTGTACGGGCTCAACAGCCTGGATCTGAGTCAAAACGCCCTGGGGGACGAGGGGGTCATCGCGCTCTTCGAGAGCCCCTGGACCAGCTACATGGAGGTCCTGACGCTCAACGACGTGGGCGCCACGGACCTCGCAGCCGAGGCCATCGCGACGCACGAGCACGCCAAGGACCTGACCTACATGGAGCTCAAGGGGAACCACTTCAGCCCCAAGGCCCGCAAGGCCATCAAGGCCAACCCGCACCTGGCGCAGTGTCAGATCGAGTTCTGAGACAGATTCGACAGCCGGTCGGACTTCAGTAAGCCCGCGTCATCCGGTAGTGCTGCTTGCTGCTCTCCACGGCCTCGCGCTGTTCCATCACCGACTTGAGCTTCTCGAGGAACCGCTCGCTGTAGTGGTTGTACGCGTCGAGCTTGATGCCGGTGCACAGGGCGTCGATGGCCTCCTCGACCTGCCACAGCGCCGAGTGGCTCCAACCCAGGCTGAGATACGTGCGCGCCTCTTCGGGGTTGATCTCACAGGCGCGTGAGAACGCGCGGTGGGCCTCCTCGTACCGCTCGAGCGAATACAGCGCGTCACCGTACTCGTTCCACAGGGACTGGGACGCCGAGGGGCAGATCTGCAGGCCCTTCATGGCGATCTCGAGGCCCCTCCGCGGGTTCTTGGCGAAGAACGTCGCGGCTCCGGACCACTGGCCCAGGATGCGCCAGTTGTACGGATGCGCCAGGTGCGCGGCCTCGAAGCGCTCCATCACGGCCTCTGGCTCCGACTTCTCGTCGTAGTTCCCCAGCTCCTCGAGGGACTCCCAGTACTTCTTGTACGCGTTGCCCTCGAAGAGGGAAGTGAAGACCTCCTCGGTCTTCGGCAGCTCCTTGCGCGCGATGAGTCGCGTCTGGATGGGTGACTGCGCGTCGTCGGGCGCGGCGACCGCGCGGCCCGGGACCTCACGCGAGCACTCCACGAAGTGCTCCACCAGAGGGAAGTTCAGGCCGATGGCCGTGGACCCACCGAAGTACTGGAAGTGGCTTATGTCCGACGACATGCGCAGGTTCGACCAGCCGTAGTCGCTGTGTATCATGAAACCGTCGTCGAGGAGGATGTCCAGGCCGCGGTCCACCGAATGGAGCGCTCCCAGCGACACCAGCGTACGCCGGATGCCCGAACTCCCCACGTTGCGGGACAGGGCGTCGTCGAAGTAGGCCCGAACAGCCGACGCGAAGGGCAGCTCGTCCTCGTCCATCGGCACGTAGATACGCTCGGTCGAGAACAGGTGCTCGTCGGGCAGCAGCTTCCGGATGGCCTCGTCGTCCCCCCGCTTCGCCGTCTCGAGGAGGGCGTCGAGCCGATCCCCGTACACCTGGCGCAGGCTCGTGGTGCCGGCCACGCGGGTGCTCACGTACATCTCCGACCAGCGGTCGTTCTTGAGCATGAGAAGGTGGAAGGGCAGCACACAGAGGAGATAATTGCTACGGAGCAGCCGCACTCCACCCAGGGGTTCTTCCTCCCCCGTCTCCAGGTCGGTGAACGTCGTGGGATCGGTCGCGTCGACGAATCCCAGCCGCACGTTCACACCCGGCACCTTCAGGGTGTCCGAATCCCGCAGGCTCTCCAGCGTGGACCGGCTGATATCTGTAGCATAAAATGTGAACCTATCCAGGAGAGGCAGTTCGCTCTCGCGGCACAACTCCGCGAGCCGCTGCGCGAAGATCCGGGCGTGCATCCCGATCCCCACGGCCAGCTCGACCGCCTTGACCTCGTCCTCGAGCCGCCCCTCCTCGTAGGCCTCGGCGCAGCTGGCGAAGAACGTCTCGGCCGTGCGCGCGGCCAGGTACCCATCGTTGGTGACGATATTGGGCACGGCATTGGTGGTGAACGCCTGCACCCCCTTGAGGTGCCAGTAGGCCTGGCCCATCCGCCACGCCAGGGACTGCTGGGCCTGGACGAAGTCCTCCACCACGACCAGGGACTCGTCCAGTTCGGCGAGCCATCGCTTGACGTGCCGGGGATCGGGAGGTGCGCTGTTGTCACTCATGTCTCACCCTGTTCTTCCTTGTGCATCCCTGCCCTCGCGCGGGTCGACGCAGGGGGACACCTGGGATATCATCCCGCCGAGGAGTTGCCAAGCCATGCCCCCCAGCGACGACACGACGGACGATGTCAAGACCGAGGGAGCTCCCCCACTGAGGTGGGTCAGCTTCGAGGCGATCTCCATTCCGATTCCTGAAACATGGAACTCGGTGACCCGCACGTCCCGCTCCGGCAGTCAGCTCCTCGAGATCCAGATCGAGGAGGGCACGGTCCTGTTGATCCTGCCGGCGATGCAATCGCTGGGCGAGGACTGGACCCTGCCGCGCTTCCTCGCAGAACTCATCGACGGTCACAACATCGGACGCGAGATCGTGCAGCGCGAGCCCGCGGAGCCGATCCTCGGCGTCACCGAGAGCGGGTACTACTTCGCCACGCAGCAATGTGTCTCCACGAGTCCCTTCGGCGATGCCTGGTTCTGTACGTACTGGACGCTGGGTCTGGAGGAGAACCGCGTGCAGCAGCTGATCGGCCTGACGGGACATCCCGAGTCCCTGAAGATGCTGCTCGACCACATCGGCCCCCTCATCGACGCCGTGGTTCCGTCTCAATGATCTCGGATCGAGGCTAGGCGGGAGGCGCCGCGTCCTTCTTGGCCGAAGGCGCCGCGGCCTTCTTCTCCTTGGCCTTGCCCAGGTCGAACTTCTTGTTCCACTTCCGCACGTCCTGCAGGATCTTCCAGTCGTCCGAGCCCTTCTTGATGTTGTGCTCGAACTTGACGCCCGGGTCGTACTTGCCCGCGACGAGCTCGTTGACGATCTCCAGCACCGGCTCGAACATGTAGGGCTCGACCTTGTTGCCGCTGATCATGATGCGCGGCGTGTCTTCCTTGCGCCACGCGTTCTCGCGCGTGTTGCGCGCGGACCGGCGACCGGGGGCGTACACGTCTCCCTGGGCCCCGTACTGGGCGAAGGCATCGTCCGACGGCGGCGCCGGCGCGTTCCCCGAGACACGGTCCGGGTGCTGCGGCGCGAGGCGGAACATGTCCGGATCCTTGTCCGCCCACTTGCCCTTCCCGTAGGAGCGTGAATTGGGGCTGAGCAGGATCTTGCGATCGTGCTTGTACCACTTGAGCTTGTTCTCCCACTCCTTCTTGGCCGTCTTGTCCGCGTCCGTCTTGTTGGGGTTGGCCCCGATCTGCTTCTGTGCGTTGGCGATCTTGGTGTCGTAGTCCTTGATGACCTTGAAGAAGCGCTTGCGCCAGGCCTTCTGCCAGGCCGTCCGGTCCTTCTCCGCCACGCCCTGCCCCACCTGAGCCGTCTCGTTGTACTCGTCGGGCAGGCCCATGCCGAAGTGGCCGAACTCGTGCGCCATGGTCATCTGACCGCTGCGCTTGCTCATCTCCTTGGGCCGGTACGAGCCATCCTTGTTCTTGATGTACTGGGCCGAGTTGTCCTGCTCCATCAGGTTGGCCGCGTCCGCGCGCTTGTGCTGGCCCTTGGCCTCGCGCCAGATGTTGATCGAGTGCGTGCCCTTCTTGGGATCGTTGACCACCTTGGGGTGGAAGGTCGCCGTGATGGCCGACCACTTCTGGGCTTCCTTCTCCAGCAGGTGATCCTCGGGCTCGACGACCTTGAACGGCTTGAGCTGGTTGCCCTTGCCCCACACGGAGTCGATCTGCTTTTGCACCTTGGCGATGAATGCGGTCTTCTCCGCGTCCTTCCACTTCGACTTGCCCCCCGCGGTCGCCTCGTCGGTGAGCTTGAAGTTCATCTTGATGCGGCTGGTCATGCCGACCTTGGTCGCCATGCCCGTGGTCAGGTCGAGATCCACGACGCGATGTGCGGCCTTGTTGATGGCCACGCCCGGAGCCTTGTGGGTCTTGGGCGAGGTGTACTTGGCCAGCCACTTCTTCTCGACGTCGCGGTACTCCTTGATCTTGCCCTCGACCTCCTTCTTGAGCGTGACACCGCGCTTGGCCCGCCAGGCGTCCACGGACTTGTCCAGCGCCTTGACCTCCTTGAGGGTGTCGCACCCGGCGATGCTCGCGGCCTTCATCCAGGCCTCTGCCCGGCACTTGAGCATGACGAGGTCCACCGACAGCTTCGCCATGCCGCGGTGCTTGGGGTGGGGGTTGGACTTGATGCCGGCGACGGCCTTGGTCACCCAGGCCGTGTCCATGATCTTGCCCAGCAGGCGGGTCTTGGCGCCCATGAGGTCGATCCAGCGGAACACGGCCTGGACCGCGCTGCTGATCGCGGCGGCGCCGGCGTTGACGGCGCGTCCGGCGAGGTCGGCCGCGCCCGACGCCAGATCCCCGAGCCAGGACATCTGCACGTCCCGCTGGACCGCGGCGGCGCCCGAGGCGTTGCCGCCGGTGAAAGGGTCGAGCAGCGGCGAAGCGGACTTGCCCTGCACCACCGCGTCGGCCACGGAGTCGGCGTGGCGTTCGTACGAGTCTCCAGCCTTGCCCACGCCGGACGGAAGGTTCACGCCGGCGCGCTGCTGCACCACGTGCGCCGCCTCGTGGGCGGCGGTGTGCAGGTCGGGGGTGCCCTTGAAGGCCACGTGGTTGCCCGTGGCAAAGGCGTTGGAGCCCATGGCCTTGTTGGCGGACGATGCGGAGGAACCCGTGTGGGCCTGGATGCTCGAGACGTCGTGGCTGCCGAAGGACGCCTGGATCTGAGACGCGAACGGCAGTGAACCGCCCGATCCGGAGATCCCCCTGGCCGCGGCGGCCTTGACCGCCGACGCGCCTCCGGAGAACTGCATTGGCGACGATGGATCCCCCGGGGACGGCGCAGCGGGGTCGTCCCCCGGCGCCTGCTGTACGGCCAGGGGATCGGCGAGCGAGTCACCCAGGTTGTCCGACAGCGTCTCCTCGAGGGAGTCCTCGGCGAACTGGACCTCGGGGTGATGTCGCGCGGGATCCAGGGCCTGCTTGACCCCACCGTCACTGTGATCGTCGGCCATCTACCGCTCCTAGCCGTCCGCGCCCTTCTTGGAGGCCTTGCCCTTGGTCGGCGCCGGCGCCTTCGCCGCACCCAGGTTGAACTTCTTGTCCCATTTCTTGTTGAACTTGCGGATGCTCTCGATCACCTTCATCTCGTCCGACTTGGCCTTGACGTTGTGCTCGAACTTCACCGCCGGGTCGAACTTGCCGGACACCAGGGCATTGGTCAGCTCGAGCACCGGCTCGTACGCATACGGCTCGACCTGATTCCCCCCATTCATGATCCGCCAGGAGTCCTCGGTCCTGTACGCGTTGGCGCGCTGGCCGCGACTCTTGCCGCCCGGCCGGTACACGTCGTGGTCTCCACCATACTGGGCGAAGGCGTCGTCCGACGGAGGCGCTGGAGCATTACCCGCGATACGGTCCTTGTGCTGCGGCGCGAGCCGGTACATGTCCCATTCCTTGTCCTTCTTCTTGCCCTTGCCGTGGGTCTTCTGCCAGGGATTGAGCAGGATCTTGCGGTCGTGGTCCCACCACTTGAGCTTGTTCTCCCAGTCCTTCTTGGCCGCCTTCTCCGCGTCGGTCTTGTTGGGGCTGGCCGCGATCTGCTTCTTGGCGTCGGCGATCTTCTTCTCGTAGTCCTTGATGACCTTGAAGAAGCCCTCGCGCGTGTCCTTCTGCCATTGCGAGCGGTCCTTCTCCGCGACCCCCTCCGCTATCTTCGCGGTCTCGTTGTACTCGTCGGGCAGCCCCATACCGAAGTGCCCGAACTCGTGCGCCATGACCATCTGGTTCTTCTTCATCTCCTGAGGGGCGTGGGTCCCGTCCTTGTTCGTCTTGTAGTCCTTCTTGCTCCGCATGTCCCCTTCGTAGAGGTTGCCGGAGTCGGCGCGAGTCCCCTCCTTGGGGGCCGAGCGCCACGCGTTGATCTCGGTCGTGCCGTTCTTGTCGTCCCTCGAGACGATCGGATGGAACGTCCCCTGGACGGCCGACCACTTCTGCGCGGACTTGTCGAGCAAGTGGTCCTCGGGCTGGATGATCTTGAAGGGCTTCATCTGATTGCCCGAGCCCCACACGGCATCCAGCTGCTTCTGAATCTCGGTCAGGAACGCGGTCTTCTCGGCGGCCTTCCATGGTTTGGTCTTGTGCAGATTGGCGGCCTTGGCGTCCTTGGTGTGCTTCCACGTCACCTTGACCCGGCTGGTCAGCGAGACCTTCGACGTCATGCCCGGTTGGAGCTTGATGTCCGCCACCGCCCCGGTGCTCTGGTTGGGTTTGACGCTCTTTTGCTCCATGGCGGCGGTGGCGGTGTACTTGGTCAGCCACTTCTTCTCGATGTCCGCGTACTCCTTGATCTTGCCCTCGAACTCCTTCTTGAGGGTGACGCCGCGCTTGGCCCGCCAGACGTCCACCTTCTTCTCCAGCGCCTGGATCTCCTTCATGGTGCCGCAACCGGCGATCTGGCCCGCGTGAGACCATGCATCGGCCCGGGCCTTGAGCAGCACCAGCTGCAACGAGAGCCCGAACATGCCCGCGTGCTTGGGGTGGGGATTGGACTTGATGCTGCTGGTGGCCGCGTCCACCCACGCCGTGTCCATGATCTTGCCCAGCAGGCGGGTCTTGGCGCCCATGAGGTCGATCCACTGGACCACGGCCTGGATCGCGTTGCTGACCATCTCGGCGCCGGCGTTGACGGCCTGGCCGGCCAGGTCGGCCGCACCGGAGGCCAGATCGCCGAGCCAGGACATCTGCACGTCGCGCTGAACTGCAGCCGCGCCCTTGGCGTTGCCACCAGTGAACTGGTCCAGCAGCGGCGCCGCGGACTTGCCCTGGACCACGGAGTCGGCCACCGCGTCGGCGTGGCGCTCGTACGAGTCACCGGCCTTGCCCACGCCCGACGGCAGGTTCACGCCGGCGCGCTGCTGCACCACGTGGGCCGCCTCGTGGGCGGCGGTGTGCAGGTCGGGGGTGCCCTTGAACGCCACGTCGTTGCCGGTGGCGAAGGCGTTGGAGCCCATGGCCTTGTTGGCGGCCGAGGCGGCGCCACCTGTGTGAGCCTGCACGCTGGAGACGTCGTGGCTCCCGAACGAGGACTGGATCTGAGACGCGAACGGCAGTGAACCGCCCGAACCCGAGATCCCCTTGGCTGCGGCGGCCTTGACCGCCGACGCGCCGCCGGAGAACTGCATCGGCGACGACGGATCACCCGGGGGCGGCGCAGCGGGGTCGTCCCCCGGCGCCTGCTGTACGGTCAGGGGATCGGCGAGCGAGTCCCCCAGGTTGTCGGACAGCGTCTCCTCGAGGGCGTCCTCGGCGAACTGGACCTCGTGGTGTTGTACTGCAGCGGGATCGACGGCCTGCTTGACCCCCCCCGCGCCGTTGCCGTTGCCGTTATTGTTGTCGGCCATGTCCCGTTCCTCCCCTGAAACCTAGCTCGCCTTGGTGCCGCCGCCCTTGCTCGGCGCCGCCTTCTTCTCTTTCTTCGCCCCCATGGGGAACTTCTTCTTGTCCCACTCGGCGTTGAACTTGCGGACCTCCTCGATGACCTTCATCTCGGCCGACTTGGCCTTGACGTTGTGCTCGAACTTGACCGCCGGGTCGAACTTGCCCGCCACCAGCGTGTTGGTCAGCTCGAGCACGGGCTCGTAGGCGTAGGGCTCCACCTGGTTGCCCGCGTTCATGATGCGGTAGGTGTCCTTGACCTTGTAGGCGTTGGCCCGCTGGCCGCGGGTCTGGAACCCGGGGCGGTACACGTCCCCGTCGCCGCCCCAGCGGGCGAACGCCTCGTCGGGCGGTCCGGCCGGCGCGTCCTTGGGACGGTTCTGCGGGGCGAGGCGGTAGATGTCCGGCTGCTTGTCCTTCCACTTGCCCTTGCCGTAGCTGCGCGCCCAGGGGTCGAGCAGGATCTTGCGATCGTGCGTCCACCACTTGAGCTTGGTCTCCAGTCCGGCCTTGCACGCCTTCTCCGCGTCGGTCTTGACCGGGTGCTTGGCGATCTCCTTCTTGATGTCGGTGATCTTCTTGTCGTAGTCCTTGATGACCGTCTTGAACTGCTTCTCCCAGGGGGCGTGCCCGCAGTTCTCGGCCGTCTCGTTGTACTCGGCGGGCAGGCCCATGGCGAAGTGACCGAACTCGTGCGCCTGGGTCAGCTGGTTCTTCTTCATGTGCTTGGGCGCGTAGGTCCCGTCCGCGTTCTTCTTGTAGTCCTTCTTGCTGCCCAGATCGTTCTCCATGAGGTTGCCGGAGTCGGCCCGCTT
>CAZLEO010000152.1:0-22912 GCA_964558555.1 uncultured Rickettsiales bacterium
ACCGATCCCCACGGGCTGCGCGTGCTCGTCCGCCGGGGTCCGTCCGCCGGGGGCGCTGATGCTCGCCGGGCTGTTCGTGCGCCGCCGCCGCTGGCGCGGGGCGACCGCCGCGGCCGGTCTCGCGGGCGTGATGCTCCTCACCGGGTGCGCCGAGTACGTGCTCGGACGCGACGTCACGCCGCCCGAGGTGGAGCTGCTGGTACCGGTGGACGGCCAGCGGTACGTGGCCGGGGACGAGGCCGTGGCCCTGGCGCTGGTGTACGACGAGGAGGACGCGGTGGACGACAAGCCCCTCCTCGTGACGTGGATGGCCCAGCGCCTGCGCGACGACGGGGAGGGCCAGGAGAGCTTCATCTCCGAGATCATCGACAGCCAGCAGGTGGACCTGGGGGACGATCGCACCGTGGCCCGCCTGGAGCTGCCCGCCGCGGTGGAGGAGGGCTCGTGGTCCCTGGTGGTCCAGGTGATGGACTCCATGGGGAGCCTCGCCGAGGACTGGGCGGACGTGGCCACGGTGCGCAACGAGCCGCCGAGCCTGCGCATCCTCGCCCCCGAGGACGGCAGCGTGTGGCGCACCGGCATGCCGGTGCTGTTCCTCGCCGAGTCCCTCGACGACCACCTCATGGAGCGCGATCTGGCGGTCACCTTCACGATCCAGCAGACCGGGGAGCAGGTCGAGGTGGCCCCGGACGACCGCGGCCTGGCGTTCACCATCGAGCGGTTCCTGCCCCCGGGGCCGGTGTCGGTGACCGTCGCGGCGGACGACGGGGTCAACGATCCGGTCGAGGCCCGGGTGGACATCGAGGTGGAGGAGTGACGTGCGAAACCTGAGCCGATTCGTCCTGCTCGCCTTGCTGACCCTCGCCGGCTGCGCCGAAGAGGCGGTCCCTCCCGAGGTGCAGCTGGTGGTGGAGATCCTCGAACCCCTCGACGGCGCCCACCTGACCGAGGGGGCGCTGGTGCGGCTGGAGGCGGTGGTGGACACCACCAGCTCGGACTTCGATCTGTCCGAGACCGTGGTGGTCTGGACCAGCGACGTGGTTGGGGTGCTGGCCAGCGCCACGGGCGACTGCGAGGCCGACGCCTGCTGGATCTCCGAGGCCGACGCCATCGGCGAGGCCGTGTGGCCGATGGTCACCCGGCTCCCGCTGGGCAGCCACGTGATCACGGCGCGGGCCATGGACCTCAAGGGCGGGCGCGTGGAACCGGCCTCGGCCACGGTGGTGGTGGTGGTCGAGGAGGTGGTCGCCCCGGAGATCCACCTGGTGGAACCCGAGGAGGGGACCCAGATCGTCACGGGCAACGACTTCGTCCTCGAGGCCTGGATCTCGGACGACGCCGAGGGAGACGTGGACGTGAGCTGGTCGAGCTCGGTGCACGGGGTGGTGCACGAGAGCACCGTGGGCGCGCCGGGGACCTACCGGGTGGATTGCCACGCGGGCGGCGTGGCCACCGACGACGATCCCTGCCACCTGTCCCCGGGCACCCACGTGATGGTGCTGGTGGCCACGGATCGCGCCGACGACGGGGGATCGAGCCACTCCTTCCTCACCCTCCACGTGATCGGTCCGGACGAGGCCGCGGAGGACTCGGGCGATGAGTAGGCTGCTCGCAGCGCTGGTCGCGGCCTGTGTGCTCGCGCCTGCCCACGCGTCCGACGTGCGCCATCGGAGCGCGCAGGAGTTCGTCGTGGTGCACGACATCCGGCGGCCCGGGGACCGCGAGGACGTGCAGCAGCGCCTGGCCGAGCACGTGGGGGAGGACGTCCAGGTCCGCTGGGTCCACGTGGACGACCTCAGCGGCCTGTGGCCTGCGGCGCGCGTGCACCTCAAGGGCGCCGATGCCCAGGGCTGTTCGGGATCGGCCGCCGACGCGCAGCAGGTGATGCAGCTGGGGGAGCGCGCGTTCGGACTGCTCGGCCTGGGCCGGACGCGCGAGGCCCTGCGCAAGGCCAGCGCCGCCGAGGCCAGGTGGGCCTGCCTCGAGGAGTACGTGCCGGCCAGCACCCTGCAGCGCAGCGCCCTGGCCAGCGCCTGGGTCGCCCACCGTCAGGGGGATCGCCGCGCGATGGAGCGGCACCTGCGGCAGGCCGTGGCCCTCTCGCCGTCGCTGCCGCAGTACGCGGCCGAGGAGCTGCCCGGCGAGGTCCAGGAGGCGTTCTTCGACGCGGCACGGGAACGCCGCGGCGCCCGGACGACCCGGCTGGTGGTGACCGTGGCCGGGGCGCCGGTCGAGGCCTACGTGGACGGGGAGATGCTGGCAGGGAACATGGGCAGCGGCGGGGTGGAGTCGGCCGACGTGGATCTGGCGCCCGGCAGGCACCTCGTCCAGTTCGTCGGGTCGGGGCCGCACGCGGAGTCCATCTCCTTCGAGGTCGGCTCCAGCGGCGGCGAGCTGCGGCTGGAGAAGATCACGCCGGTCAAGGCCAACGAGGTGCTGCAGGTGTTCGAGCGCAGCCTGTCGCGCGGCGACATGGTCGCGCTGCTGGGAGGGCTGATCCGCGCCCATCCCGACGGCGCGTCTGCGCGCCGGGTGGTCCTGGCGCGCGCCGATCGTCGCTTCGAGCAGACCCAGCTGCTGCTGCTTCCGGTCAACCGGACGCCCGAAGGCGACTTCGTCACCGACGCGGGGCTGTACAGCGCGCTGGAGGTGACGCTGGACGAGGAGTCACAGCCCGCGGCGACAGGGGTCACCCGCGAACAGGTGCGCACCCAGCCCGGACGCTGGCGCCTGCGCACCGGCGTCGGCGGCGGCCCGGCCTTCGTCAACGGCTTCGTCTACGGATCCATCGCCCTCGACCTCAGCATCGAGAGCCCCGTGCTCGTGGGCCTGGACATCCGCCCGGAGGTGGCCTTCACGCAGGACTCGGATCACGCCTTCACCCTCGGCGGCGGCTCCGCCCACCTGGTGTTCTGCCCCAGGTTCAAGCGGGTGCGGTTCGACGCGGGCGTCGGCATGGTGCTGCGCAGCCCCGACCACCGGTTCGTGGGGACGCGCGTGCACCCCTCCATCGAGATGGGGTTCGGGGTGAGGCCGGTGGGGTCGTTGTGGCTGATGCTGCGCGGCGAGGTCACCGTGCGCAAGGTCTACGACGCCGCGCTGCGGCTGAGCCTGACCTACGAGTTCGACCTGCGCCCGCGGCGCCCGTAGCCCACGGCCGCGAGTCCCCAGGCGATCCCCAGGGCCGCCCACGGCGCCGGGGAGCTGCCGGCCGTCGCCGAGCAGTTCGTCCCCGGCGGCATGGCCTCGTCCACCTCACCGTCGCAGTCGTTGTCCAGCAGGTCCCGCGGGATCTCCAGCGCGGCGGGGTGGATGGTCGGATCGTCCTCGTCGCAGTCCCCGTCCACCTCGGCGTAGCCGTCCCCGTCGCGGTCCACGGCCGGGTTCTCGTCGATCAGATCGTCGCAGTCGTTGTCGAGCCCGTCGCCGTCCACCTCGGGCGCGCCGGGGAAGCAGGTCGGATCGGTGTCGTCGCAGTCGCCGTCCAGCGGGCTCAGGCCGTCGCCGTCGGCGTCGTAGCAGTCGGTGCCCTCGTCCACGTCGGTGTCCGGGTCGCAGTCGTTGTCCACGCCGTCACAGATCTCCGGCGCGCCGGGGTACACGGTCCAGTCCCCGTCGTCGCAGTCCCCGTCCGCCTCGGCGAACCCGTCGCCGTCGCCGTCGAGGGGATCCTCCCCGCCGCACGCCCCCTCGTCCACGGTACCGTTGCAGTCGTTGTCGATGCCGTCGCAGATCTCGTCCGCGGCCGGGTGGATCTCCCAGTTCTCGTCGTCGCAGTCGCCCGACGCGGCCACCCACTGGCCGTCCACCACGTCGGCGTTGGCGTCGTCGAGGTTGCAGAAGTCGGTGGTGGTGATCGTGACGTTGCCCCAGTCGTCGAGGTCGCCGTCCCAGAAGTAGGTGGGCCGCACCCCCTCGTCGATCTCGTCGTCGCAGTCGTCGTCCTCGTAGTTGCACACCTCGGTGGCGCCCGGGTACTGGGCGGCGTCGGCGTCGTCGCAGTCCAGGTCGTTTTCCACGAACCCGGGGAACAGCCCGCAGTCCACCTCGGGCGCGTCGTGGTCGCCGTACCCGTCCCCGTCGGCGTCCGTGTAGAAGATGTACAGGGGCAGGCCCTCGTCGGTGTCGCAGTCGCAGTCGTTATCCAGGTGGTCGCAGATCTCCTCGGACGGATCGACCTCGCGCAAGCACATCACGCAGCCGTCCACGCAGCGCTCGCGCCCCTCGGCGCACACCCCGCACTCGCCGGTGTCGCACCAGGTGTTGCCGCCGTTGGGATCGGGGCCGCCGCACGCCCCCCACCCGCCCCACTCGCAGTCGTTGCCGCAGGTCCGCGACTGGGTCCCGCACACGTCGTACCCGCCGCCGTGCTCGCAGCAGGCCTGGGAATCGGTGGAGCCGGCCGCGCACGGTCCCTCGCCCGTGCACGATCCCCAGCCGCCCCACATGCTGTCGTTGCCGCACGTGCGGGACTGCGTGCCGCAGTTGCCGCAGTCCTGGCTGTCCGTCTCGCCGGGGGAGCACTCGCCGCTGGAGATGTTGATGCGCCGCGCAGCGTTGTACGAGTTCGAGCACGAGCGGTTGTTGTGCACGATGCCCACGGCGCAGCCCGAGGCCTCGTAGGCCCACATGTAGCCCCACGGATCGCCGGACTCGTAGATGAGCACGTGGCCCGAGTACGCCATGGCGTCGCCAGCCTCGGCGCTGCTGCGGTCGATGACGCTCCAGTACGACGAGGACGAGGTGTAGGAGGCGGCCACGTAGGGGCCGTGCCCGCACGAGTTCACGGCGATGGCGCTGGGCACCTGCCACACCTTGGTGACGAACCCCGAGCAGTCCGCGCCGTACGTGCCCGAGTGGGTGCACGACGGGCAGTTGCCCGAGCACGACCCGGGCGAGCAGCTGAAGTCCGGGCTGCAGCCGCTGGCGCACCAGCACCCGCCGCCCCAGTAGTACGAGAACCCCACGCCGGACTGGGCCCGGCAGATGAGCTCCTCGCGGGTGTTCGACGGCGGGTTGGCCAGGCTCGGCGCGGCGACGGACGCCACGGCGAGCAGCGCGGCCACGGCGAGGAGGAGGCGGCCGCGGGCGAGCGCCGAGCTCATCGCAGCCTCCACCGCAGCAGCTTCATGCCGCGGTCGGTGAACGCCATCTGGTACAGGTCGCCGTCCGGGGTGAGCTTGAACTCGCGGAACTGCTCCCACTCCACGATGACGTGGGGCGACCGGAAGGTCTCCTGAACCGTCAGGTCGGCGCCGAGGAGCAACACCTCGACGTGGTCCAACAGCGGGATCCCCGTGCGTGCCCATAGGTGGAGGGCGACCACCACGCGCCCCTCGTCGTCGGCCTCGATCCAGATGATGCGATCGATGCGGTCCGCGGGATCGAGGTGGAGATCGGCGACGGTGCGCGTGGTCTCCATCTCCTCGAGCCAGACGTCGGCCCCGCCCCAGCCGTCCAGGGCGGCCCGGACCCGCGCCTCGCCCCCGCGCAGCACGCGGCCCGCCGCGACGGTGGGCTCGCACGGCAGCAGCTGCTCGTCGAGCACGCGGACGGTGTAGGTGTGCGCCCACTCCAGCCAGACGCCGTCGTCGAGCACGAACGTGGCCGAGATGCCCCCGCCCTCGGGGATCGCCTCGCTCAGCACGCCGTACTCGCCCACGGTGCCCCCGGCCTCGTCGAGCACGAGGATGGACGAGCGGACCAGCCGGTCGACCACCAGCAGGGCGCCGTCCGGGGCGACCGCGACGTCCTGGAAGGTCGTCGCGGGCAACGTCATCTCCAGATCGAGCTGGCCCGCGGGATCGAACCGCAGGACGCGGTAGTTGACCTGGTCGAGCACGTGGATGAAGCCGTCCGGGCCCACCGCGAAGCTCATCGGGCCCACCGGCGACGACTCGTCGCCTCCCCGCCGGCCCACCTCGGCGTCGCCGTCGCCCCACGGCAGCTCGAGCACCAGCTCCGGGCCGGTCACCTCGGCGGCCGCCGGCGCGATCGCGAGGCTCAGGGCCAGGGCGAGACAGAGCCATGTCGTCGGATTCGTCTGGATGGCGCCCTCCCGCGGCAAGGGGCAGGCCCGCACGATCCTGTCCCCATCTTCCCCACCCTGATACCCCATGGTACGGGGTGGCGGGAACGGTGGCCAGGATGGAATGGTCGGCTGACGGAGACCTCGCGGTCCAGGCTTTTCAGTCGTCCACCAGCTTCTTGTCCACGATCACCCGCGTCAGCTGGCGGCCGATGAGCTCGTGCCCCGAGGTGCTGGGGTGGAAGAGGTGGCCGGGCAGGAAGCGGTCGCGGTCGTAGTGCTCGACCCAGGGGTGCTCGAAGTCCACGCAGACCTCGCCGGTGGTGTGGCAGAACTCGGACAGGTAGTCGCGGTACTCGTCGTCG
The DNA here is from genome assembly GCA_964558555.1 of uncultured Rickettsiales bacterium. Lineage (GTDB taxonomy): Bacteria > Myxococcota_A > UBA796 > UBA9615 > CAYRNR01 > CAYRNR01. Next base: position 6,394 of record CAZLEO010000152.1, read on the forward strand.
AAGGACGTCAGGTAGATGGGCTCGATCTCGCACATGGGCCGGTTCAGCGGCATGCGGATGTAGAGGATCTCGGCGCCCCCGCCATGGGCCACGTCGGCGAACTCCTGCAGGTAACCCTGGAAGTCCGCGAAGGAGACGCGGCGCACCCAGTCCGAGGGTTCGGTGGGGTATTGCGAGGCGTAGCGCGCGGTGCGCAGGCCGTACACGCCGTCCACGAGCACGCGCCGGAACAGCAGGTACAGGTCGCTGCGGTACAGCACCCGCTGCACGGCCACCTGGACGCGGTTGTCGGAGACGCGGTCCTTCTCGACCATGGTGTCGAGGCAGGGGTCGTTGTTGTAGGCCCAGATCACCAGGTCGGGCTGCAGGTCGAGGCCGTGGCGCTTCAGCAGCGTCATGCCCTGGTACGACGTGTGGCCCGGGCAGCCGGAGTTGATGACGGTGACGGGCCGGCTCAGCTCCCTCGACAGCTCCCGCTCGAGGACCTGCGAGTAGGTATCCGCGTCGTTGACGCCCAGGCCGAAGGTGGACGAGTCCCCCACCACGAAGATGCGGATCTCGTCGTCGGCCTTGTGCTTCGACACCTCCCGGTCCATGCGGAAGCCCATGGAGTTCGTGGTCCGCTCGGCCGTGTCCGTGGCGTCGGTGTGCCTGTGAAGGTTGGGGCGGTTGTACCAGTACAGCTCCGGGTCGGGGTGGTACTGCAGGTACCAGTGCGCGTGGATGATGCCCCGGGCGGTCAGCTCGCCGCCGATCAGCACCAGCAGCAACACCGTGGTGGACACGGCCAGCTCCACGGGCGGGCGGGTCTTGAAGCGCCGCCGCAGCGTCAGCCGCCACAGCACCAGCAGCAACACGTAGGCGTCGGCCATGCCCGCGGCCACGGGCCAGAAGATGCGCGCCGAGTTGGCCGAGGCGTAGGGGGAGTGGTCCTTGACCAGGGGGCCCTTGCGCCACTCGGTCACCTCGGCGGGCTCGTGCATGGAGGGCCGCGTGAAGGCGTAGACGTTGAACAGCACCAGGGCGATCAGCGCGACGATCACCGCCGGCTTGATCCGCGACAGCCAGCTTCGGGTCTCGCGTTTGCTCATCGGTTCGTGCGCACCGCCCCTCACCGGTTCGTTCCTCCTAGGCGGTGATCCAACCGCCGGGTGTCCAGAAGCGCCGCAGCATACGCAATCCCAGCTCCCCGCGCTGGATCGCCGACGGCACGCGGCCGGTCATGGCCACGGCGTTGGAGATGCCGGCGTAGCGGTTGAGGGCCTCGGGGTGTTCGCGCAGCCAGGCGCTGCGGGACATGCGGTCGAGCATGCCGCGGCTCATCCAGGGTTTGCTCAGCAGCGACAGCATCGCCACCCAGAACTTGGCGTCGGCGGGGCGGTCCCACTCCAGGCTGACGCGGTACTGGTCAAAGGTCTTGTGGGCGGCGCCCTCCACGTCGTCGGGGGTGATCAGGCCCGTGTCCACGAGCTTGCGCTCCAGCTCGGTGCCCGGCATCACGGTCATGGAGAACAGGTACACCTGGAACGGCCGCGGGAAGCCGTTGATCAGGTCGAACAGGCTGCGCCAGTCGTCCTCGGTGGTGGCCGGGTCGTCCACCATGACGTGGTAGCGCGCCTCCACGCCGTGGCGGTTGTACAGCACTGCGGCGCGGGCCACGGCGCTGTTGTGGGCCTCGCGGTCGTACAGGGTGCGGCAGACGCGGTCGTTGGCCTGGATGCCCATGTAGACCATGTCCAGGCCCGCGGGCACCATCCGCTCGAGCAGCTCCTCGCTGACCACGGACGGCTCGAGGAAGCACTCGAAGGGCAGGCCCACCTCGCGGGGGTAGCGCTCGAGGAACTCGTCCACCCAGGCGCGGTCCAGCGGGAACACCTCGTCGTCGAAGCGCACCCGGCGCATGTTGCGCCACGCGCCGCGGGCCTCGCCCAGCTCCTCCATGACGTCGGACACGGGCCGCAGCCGGTAGAACTTGCCCTTGCCCTTGAACAGCCGCCGCAGGGCGCTGTTGTAGCAGTACGAGCAGGCGAACGGGCAGCCGCGCGAGCCGTTGATCAGGTACAGCGAGTCGTCCACCACCGGGTCGCGGCGGTAGCGCACGCCGCCGTCGATGACGAGCTTGTCGGGGTGGAGGAAGTCCCGCCGCATCACCGGCGGCAGGTCCTCCACCAGATCCCGCAGCTCGTTGAACACGGGCTCGCCCTCGTGCCAGGTGTGGATGCCCGGGATGTCGTGGGTGGGGCCGCCCGCGTCGAGCCGATCCAGCAGCTCGCGGGTGGGGTGCTCGCCCTCGCCCTGCACCACGTAGTCGACCCGCTGCAGGCTGGACTCGGGGCACACCGTGGGGTGGACGCCGCCCAGCAGCACCGGCAGGCCGGTCTCTCGCTTGAGGTGGCGCACGACGTGCTCGCACACCTGGATGTAGGCCGAGGCGCGCAGGGACACGCCGATGATCTCGGCCCCGTAGCGGCTCACGCCCTGGGCGAGCTGGTCCAGCTCGTCGTCGGTGGGCCACGGCAGGCCGTTGTTCTTCCAGTCCTTGAAGTAGATCTCCAGGACGTCGTGCCCTGCCTGGCGCAGGTACGTGGCCAGGATGCGCACCGCGTTGTTCTCCAGGTCGTACAGGGAAATCAGCGCGAGTCTCATGGCCGCCGGCTCCGCCGGATGTCCTTGCGGTGCAGGTAGCGGTGCTCGGGCAGCGCCGCAGGACCCCGGATGCGGAAGTATAGCCGCCGGATCACGTCGTAGGTCCCGGTGCGGTGGAACGTGCGGACCGCGAGGTCCATCAGCCGGTTGCGGTGGAGCTCGCCGTGGGCCGTGTCGAGCATGTCGCGCACGGGCAGGTCGTAGGGGCAGATCTCCTCGCACTTGCCGCAGTCCTCGCACGCGTCGGCGTGGGCGCCGAGGCGCGAGTACTCGTCGCGGGCGAAGTTCTGGTTGAGCACCATGTAGTCGTGGCAGCGGAACACGTCGGCCACGGGGATGTTCGCGGTGCAGACCTTCTCGCAGTAGCGGCAGCGGCGGCAGAACAGGTCGGAGAGGTCCTCCACCTCCTCGGCCATCGCCTGGCGGTCGGTGTCGCTGATCTCCAGCGAACCCGACAGGGCCTTGACGTCCATCTCCACCTGCTCGATGGACGAGCAGCCCGCCAGGGTGCAGTCGATGTGGTTGGCCGCGCAGAAGCGCAGCGCCGCCTCCACCGAGACCAGCCGTCCGCCGGACAGGGGCTTCATGCCCAGGGTGCCGATGTCCAGCTCGCGCGCCGTGTCGAGCACGGCCTGGAAGTTCGTCGCCTCGATGATGTTGTAGGGGAACTGCACCGTGTCGAAGTGGCCCGTGCGCAGGGCGTCCACCAGCACGCCGGGGTGGTGGGACGTGATCCCGATGAATCGCACGCGCCCGCGTTCTTTCTCTCGCGTCAGGATCTCCAGCACGCCGCCGGGCTCCAGCGCCTGGGCCAGCTCGTGGGGGTACTGCACGTGGTGCAGCTGGTAGATGTCGATCACGTCGGTGCGCAGCCGCTGGAAGCTGGCTTCGAGCTCGGCGGTGAATCGCCGCGGCGTGCGCATGTACGACTTGGTCGCGATGATCACGTCGTCCCGCCGGCCCGCCAGCGCCTCGCCGAACACCTCCTCGGACTCGAAGTAGGACGACGCGGTGTCGATGAGGTTGATCCCCAGGTCCAGGGCCCGGTGGATCATGCGCACCGCGTCCGCTCGCGAGCGGTGGTAGTGGCCGATCACGTACATCCCACCCAGGCCGAGGCGGCTCGCGCTCAGCTCGGTCCGGCCCAGGCGGCGTTGGTCCAGTGACTCCATGGATCGATCTCGGGGCCGGCCTGAGGCGCGGTCCCGGGACACAGGATAAGGCCGACGCGGTGGGGTTTCTAGCATCGGCCGCGGTTGCGTGGCTTTCCTTGTGGGTCCTTCACCCGCGAGCTATGGTCTCCTCTTGCCTGGAGAGGAGCAGCGCGTGAAGCGGCTCAAGGGTTATCTCGGACTGATCCCGCTGGTGCTGGGCTGCGCGGCCATCGCCCTGGTGCTGTACTCGCTGGTGCAGCCGCCCAGCGCGCTGGGGCCGATCCACTCGGACCACATCTTCGACCGGGACGGGGGCCACGGCCACAAGCTCAAGCCCGATCTGCGCAACGCCAGGGGGATGTTGCCGGCGCGGCCGCACCCGCTGCCGTTCCAGCCCAACAAGCCCGAGTACGCGGACCGCATCACCAAGCGCGCGGTGTACTACCTCAACACCAACTCCGTGGGGTTCCGCGGCGTCGAGGAGTACGAGGAGTTCCCGGCGCCCGGTGTGATCCGCATCGGCACCATCGGCGACTCCATCACCTTCGGCTACGGCGTGGCCGACGACGAGAGCTACCCCGCGGTGCTGGAGCAGCTGCTATCCGAGCACGGCTCGTACGAGGTGATCAACGCCGGCGTGCACGGCTACGACTCGCGCAAGGGCCTGCACGCCCTGCGCAGCCGGCTGCTGCCGTATCACCCCCACATCGTGACCCTGTGTGTGGGCGTCAACGACTCGGTGTCCATCCCCGAGCACGCCCACCTCGAGGGCGGCCAGCTGTGGTTGCCCGAGGAGCGCTACGTCGAGATGGTCTCCCAGTTCGAGGCCAACATGGACCAGATGCTGGGCCTCATCGAGGAATCGGGCGCGCAGCCCGTGCTCATGGTCCCGTCCGTCAACAGCTTCTTCCCCTTCCCCGACGTGCAGCGCGTCCTCGACGCCATCCGCCGCATGGCCGACGAACGCGGCCTGCCCCTGGTGGACCTGCAGAAGGCCTTCCGCGAGCGCGAGGAGCAAGACGGCCTCGTCCTGCTCGAGGAGGATCACGTCCAGACCCTGGTGCGCTACCGCAACGGCAAGCCCAAGGAGCTGGTCACCGTCGAGGTGGATCCCGACCGCTTCCAGTACGTGGCCGACGAGGTCTACGACTACATCGACGCCAAGCCCGTGGACATGGCCCTGGCCTACGACGGCTCCCATCCCAACGCCGCGGGGATGCGGGTGATCGCCGAGCAGCTGGAGGAGGCGATCCTGGCGATGGATGTGAAGGTGGGGGGAACGGCTCCGCCCGCCGAGTAGTTACTCGAAGTCCAAGGTCCCCGCGACTCGGTTGTTGGCCCGGATCATCAGGGCCGCGTCGTCTGCGACGTCCACGTACACGATGGGGCCACGGAGGAGTTCCACCATCGTCACGTTGAGCGGATGCGGGAACTGCTCGATCAGATCCCCGGACAGAACGAACTCACCGTCGTCGGCGACGATGCACTCGAGCGCGGCGCTCTCGTGATCGGGGTTGGTCGCGTAGATGCGGATGCGGACCGGATCGGGGCTCGTGCCCTCCCAGGTGAACGCGATGTCCTCGCCGATGGGCATCGGGGCCTCGCCGGCCAGGGACGGCGCGGTGTCCCCCAGCGCGTCCTCCGGGTAGGTGAGCACGTCGTCGAGTTCGAACCCCGGGAACACGTCGCCGGGAGCCGAGACGCTGTACGATTCCCCCGGCTGGGGGTTCTGCCACAGCGCGGTCGCCCCGCTCTCGGAATGACCGTAGTCCGTGTAACCGGCGTGGGGATCGGTGTACTCGTAGGGCTCGAGCAGGAGGCTCATCCCTCCCACCTCGACCGTGACGTCACCCGCGGGGGCCCAGAACGACCCGCTGGCTCCCCCGGGCTGGTCCCGCAGCACCAGCGAGCACCCGTCGATCTCGTCCGCCGTCTGGACGATCGTCATCCCATCCTCGTCCTCGGGCTCGTGGTCCCAGAACCCCACGGATGCGTAGAAGAGGTATGGGTCGTCCATGAACAGCTCGGTGTCCACGAACGACAGGACTCCCCACTTCCCCTCGAAGCCCGTGGCGCCGAAGACGAACGGGTCGTCGGGAAGCTCCCACGTGGAATCGGCGCACCCGGCGGGCCCGGCCGCGAGCCATACGATGAGGATGAAACGGATCCAACGGCTCATGGTCCCCCCTGGACTCGAGGGACCATGATCGGCTGGGCGAGGCCCTCGCACCAGGGTCGTTTTTTACCTGTACGAAGCCGATTCGATGTTGAGGGTGGGGTAGGCGCTCCCTGGTGTACGATCTCGGGTTGGATGTGGCGTGGTGTCCCGATGATGGTGTGCCTCGGGCTGGTGGCGTGTGTGCTGCCGGCCTGGCCGCCGCCGTGGGCGGACGACGACGACGTCACGGGGGACGACGACGACATCACGGCGGACGACGACGACGACACGGGGGACGACGACACGGGTGACGATGACGACACAGGTGACGACGACGACGCCGGGGACGACGACACGGGCGCTTGCATCGATGGTGCGAGCGAGGCGGGGACGGCCGGCACGACCTGGGTGACGCTGTGCGGCGGCACGTACTCGATGGGTGAGCCCGACGCTGGCGACGATGCGGTTCCGGTCCATCCCGTGACGTTGCCCACCTTCGAGATGCTGCGCACCGAGGTGACTCAGGCCCAGTATCGGCAGTGTGTGACCTCGGGCGATTGTGGTGATCCGTCGCTCTACGATCCGGCGTGCAACTGGGACGAGGCCGGGTACGAGGGGCACCCGGTGAACTGCGTGAGCTGGCAGCTGGCGGTGGACTTCTGCGACTGGGTGGGGGGGCGGCTGCCCAGCGAGTCGGAGTGGGAGTACGCGGGCCGCAGCGGGGGACAGCCCGTCACCTTCCCCTGGGGAGACGAGCGGGCGGACTGCTCGTACTCGGTCATGTCCGAAAGCGGGCACGATGACGGGTGCGGCACGGACCGGACCTGGGAGGTGTGCAGCAAGCCGGCGGGGGACTCGGACCAGGGGCTATGCGACCTGTCGGGCAACGTGTTCGAGTGGGTGCAGGACGTGTATCACGGCTGCTACGACTGCACGCAGTGTCCCGGCGTGGATGATTGTGATGCCTCGAGCGCTGCGCCGGGCAACGGCGGCGCCTGGGAGGAACCTGCCGGCGCCCAGCGCGTCATGCGCGGCGGGAGCTTCAATGTCGGCTGGGAGCTCCAGCGCGCGGGCTACCGGTACAGCAACCCCCCGGTGGATGGCGGCTACTACGTCGGAATTCGCTGCGTCAGGTAGGGAGCCGGATCAGTTCGTGAGCAACCCCTCACGCTCGATGATCTCCAGCATCGTCTCCGCGTAGACCCGGTGCCCCGCCTCGTTGGGGTGGATGGGATCGTCGTGCTCGCCGCGGTAGAGGTGCTCGCCCGGGCGGGCGGCGACGGCGGCGGTGACGTCGGCGAGGGGCACGTCGAGGTCGGCGGCGAGGGCGCGCATGCGGCTGTTGTAGAGGATGGACTGGGCGCGGCAGCGGTAGGCGTCCCACTCGCGGGAGTGGGCGATGTGTTCGGCGACGCCTTCCTCGTGGCCGATCAGGGCGGCGTCGAGGGCGAGGCCGAGCTGGGCGGTGGCGTAGTCGGCGGTGGCCGCGGCCAGGGCCGGTGGCAGGTCGTAGGTGCCGTCGTACAGGGCGTCGAGGGTGGGCTGGACGCCGTCGGGGTGCCCGGTGATCTCGGGCAGGGGGAGGTGAAGGGGCTGGACCACGAACATCACGGGGATGTCGCGGCCACGGCACAGGGTGACGAGCTCGCGGAGGTTGGCGTCGTAGTCGTCGGGGGGGACCCGGCACTGCATGCCCAGGCTGAGGGCCTGGGCCTCGGCGCGGGGGCCGGCGAGGCGGCCGATACCCCACAGCAGGCCGCGGCGGTACAGGCCGAAGGTGACCGATCGGGCCGAGAGGTTGTTCAGGCCGATCCAGACACGGGAGGCGGGCTGCTGCACGGCGTCGGTTCGCCCGTCGTTGGCGAAGAAGCGCAGGCGGTCCAGGTCGTTGATCACGTAGGGCAGGGTGATCAGGTCGGGCTGCAGGTCGAAGCCCACGTCCTGCAAGAAGATCAGGCCCTGGTAGCTGGTGTAGCCGGGGGTGCCGGCGTTGATCACCTCGACGGGGCGGTCCAGGCGGTCGGCCAGCAGGGATTGCAGCTGCCTGGAGTAGCTGTCGGCCAGCTCGACGCCCCAGCCGAAGCACAGGGACTCGCCCATGCACAGCACCCGCAGCGCGCCGTCGGCCCTGGGGCCGGGGGTCTCGGCGCCGCGCAGTGCCCGATCGTTGATCTGCACGCGCGCGGTCTGGAACTCCGTGTCGAGGCCGGGGCGCAGGCGCCACATCAGGGTGGGGTGGCGCTCGAACAGCCGCAGGATGTCGCCGAGGCGGTCCTGGGGCGCGAGACGATCGGCGGCGGTGTCCGAGAGGCGGGGCGCGATCTCGAGGACGAGCACGACCGTCAGCAGCAGGACCCACACCCCGTGGCGCTTGAGCCAGGAGCTGCGGGGGCGGTCAGTCGCCCTGGCCACCGTCACCCCCGTCGGTTCCGTCGGCCTGCTTGGCCTTCTCCTTCTCCACCTCGCTGACGATGAACGACACCAGGGACCGGAAGATGTAGTGGTAGTACTGGGCGAACCAGCCCAGGGCCTCCGAGTACAGCACGCGCAGGCGCAGGGGCAGCAGGGCGCCCACGACGCAGATCATGAATGCCAGCGCGCGTCTCATGCTCACAACACCCTGGCCAGCTTGCTGGCGTCGGGGTGATCGACGTGCTGCTGGACCAGCTCGGTGAACCGCCCGATCTTCTCGTCGTAGAACGCCACGGTGTTGCTCTCGTAGTCCTCGTAGTCCCGGTAGGGCAGATAGTACCAGTGCACGAAGATGCGAAAGAGGATGAACTGGAAGCAGCGGGGCTGCATGGCGTGGTCCTCGGCCGTGCCCTTGGTGCGGGGCGCGTCGAAGATGCCCATCTCGTAGAGCTTGCGGTCGGTGGTGTCGAGGTCCTCCTGATCCTCCTTGTTCCAGAAGTCGCCGCCGCCGCCCCCGTCCCCGGTGTCCAGGAACTGCATCTCCGAGGGGCCGTCGTAGTCGAAGACCGGGGTGCGGTAGTCCACGCCGAACCGGCCGTACATGCTCTGCATGCGCTCGATGACCCGCTTCATCTGGGCGGGGTAGATGTCCATGGCCCGGTTGGCACCGTCGATGATCACGTCCACCTCGTGGTCGAGGCAGAACAGCAGGGCCCGCAGGTGCATGGCCAGCTTGCACAGTCCGCAGGTGGACAGCACCAGGAAGCCGTGGCGGCGCAGGGTGGCGAAGTAGCGGTCGTAGGACACCTTGTCGAACAGGCGGTCGATCTCGATCTGGTGGTGCTCGATGCGGTCGGCGCCGTAGCGGGCCTCGAGCTTGCGCACGTTCACCTGCGCGCGCTCGACGTTGAAGATGCCGAACCGCGAGAACGTCAGCAGGTGCAGCTTGTCGAACTCGTCCATGGCCAGGGCCGCGGCCAGGGTGGAGTCGGAGCCACCGGAGTAGAGCACGGCAGCCTGGGTCGGTTCGGAACTCATGCCTAGTGTAGGCATGCCCCCTGGGCGTGCTGCCGTCAAGGCCGACGGCGGTCCGTTGACCGGCGTGACCTGCGAGAACTACCATCGGCGGCGGACGGTACGGTGCGAGAATCCCGCAAGACACGGGGGTGGATACTCGGGGCCCTGGCCGCGGCCGGGCTCGCGGTGGCCTGTGTCCTGCTGGGCGTGCTGCTGGCGCAACGAGGCAGCAGCGACGCGTACCTCCCTCCCGTGGAGTACGACACGGGCCGCGCCCCCCACTTCATCGACGCCGGCGACGTGACCTCCGACGGGGTGCCGGACCTGGTGATCCCCAACTGCCACTCCGACGACCTGTTCGTGTTCCCGGGCAATGGTACCGGGGGATTCACCGAACCCCACGTCCTGCCCCTGGATCGCGGCCCCACGTGGGTGCATGTGGACCGGCTCGACGGCGATCCCCACCTCGACGTGGTGGCGTCCTGCTACAAGGGCCACGTGGTGGACGTGCTTTGGGGGCAAGGAGACGGCAGCTTCGTGCTCGAGCAGGTGGACATGGGGGAGGACTCCGAGCCCCACGCCGCCGTGGTGGCCGACATGGACCGCGACGGCCTGCCCGACCTGGTGGTGGCCAACGGCGGCACGGACGAGGTGGTGGTGTTGCGCGGCGACGGCCGCCGGGGGCTCCGCCGCCGCCCCAGCCTGGAGGTGGGCCAGCAGCCCTACTCGCTGATGGCCGTGGACCTCACCGGGGACGGATGGCTGGATCTGGTCACCGGCAACTTCGTGTCCGGGGACGTATCGGTGATCCTCGCCGACGGCCGCAACGGCTTCCTGCCCACCGCGCACTACCCCACGGGGGAGGCCCCCAACCTCGTGGACCACGGGGATCTCGACGGCGACGGCGACGTGGATATCGTCGCGGCGAACTGTGGCTCGAGCACCGTGTCCATCCTGCTCAACGACGGCGCCGGTGGATTCTCCAAGGCCGCCGACGTGCCGACCCCGAGGGACACCACCGGAGTGGCCGTGGTGGACCTGGACGGCGATCCCCACGCGGATCTGATCGTGCTGTCGGGCAGGCGATCGCGCGCCGTGCTGCTCGCCGGCGGCCCGGAGTTGAGCTTCGAGGAGGTGGGGTACGTGCGCACGGGTGATGGGCCGTGCCACTTCCTGTTCGAGGACCTCAACGGCGACGACCTGCCGGATCTGGCCGTGCCGGCCATGGAGGGGCACACCCTCTCGGTGCACCTGGCCCGCCCGCCTACTGCGGAACCTGGTACACCCGCAGCATCTCCTCCTCCGCCGTGATCGGACCGTCGAAGGCCACGTCCCACGCCAGCAGCCCCTCGTCGCCCAGAGCCATGGACACGACCGGGTGCACGATCACGTAGCCGACCCCCTGCTCCACGAGCCACTCGATGGGCGGGGGTCCGGTCGGCTGGTCGCAGTACAGCGCCTGGTAGCGGCTGAGCACGGCGCGCGGGTGATCGTCCACCTGCAGGGCGCCGGGCACGAGCGGGATACCGGCGATGGGCTTGCCGTGGGCCACCTGGTAGTAAGCGCTCCAGTAGGTCTCCTCGCCGCAGGTCAGATCGAGGACCACGATGTCCCGTTCGTCCTGCGCCACGGTCATCAGCGCGTCGGGCACCCGCGCTACCTGGGCGGCGGGTGGATGGAGCCGCTGCGCGGGGGCGGGCCACCAGGGTGACGCGGTCAGCACCGGGCCCAGCACCAGCAGCGCGCCCAGGGCCACCGCGGGCAGGCCCGCCTGCCGGACCCAGGGGGACAGGCTGTGGGCACTGCGCATCCGGCGCTCCCACGCGAGCACGAACACCGCCATGACCAGCATCGCCGCGTCGGCCAGGTGGGCCAGGGAGTCGAAGCGCCACGTCAGGGGGACCAGCATCTCCATGACGAAGGCCGGGCCCGGGACGCGCGTGCCTGCGCCGATCTCGATGCAGGGGCCCAGCGCCAGCAGCAGCAGCGCCGTCACCGCCGCCCACCAGAACCATGGGCGCTCGCCCCGCGCCATCGCGGCCATGGCGCCGAGGACGAGCACGGCCACGACCACGATCGGACCGCGCGCGGCCCCGGACGCCTCGCAGGCCGCGGCAAAGGTGCTGTCGGGCGAGACCAGGCCCAGGGTGCCGTGGAGCAGCAGCGAGGGCAGCAGGGCGGCCGCCGTAAACGCCAGCCCGTAGCCGAGGGAGGCGCCCGACAGGAACAGCACGTTCTGGAACGGCCGCGGCTCGGGCCGCAGCTTCAGGGGGGCCACGATCGCGGCCAGGCCGATCACCACCACGGCCACCAGGCCGTAGTACATCTGGGCCACGGCCGTGATCCCCAGCAGCAGCCCGGTGACCACCCGCCAGAACCCGGTGCTGCGGCGCAGCAGCGTCAGCCACGCCGCCAGCGTGAACGCCAGCCAGCCCAGGTCGGACAGTTCGAGATCCGCATAATTGGGGCTCACGGAAATCACGAAGGCCATCGCGATGCCCGCAGCGACCGCACACAGGGTGCGCCCCGGGTGGACGCGCCGCAGCAGGGTGTAGGTCCCCAGCAGGCCGAACAGGTACGAGGCCACGAACACGGCGTTGATGGAGCCCACCGGCCCCAGGGTGCCGCGCAGCAGCGCGCTCGCCGCCACGTGGGTGTACGCCACGTCGTGGGCGAGCACCCTCACCCCCACGGGGGTGTTGAGGGCGTCGCAGTACAGCATCGCGTGATCCGGCGACCGCAGCGCCTCGGCGATCCACCACGCGTTCCACAGCTGGGCCACCGCGTGGTGGTGTCCGGCGCCCCGGTAGATCGCGTAGTAGAACTCCGCGAGCATGGGCTGGATCGACCACAGCCAGAACGCCACCAGCGCACCCACGGCCAGGGCCTCCGCGGCCAGGGGCGACCGGCGGAGCCGGTCCCCGATGGTCATCAGCATCGACATACGGATCGCGACTGAAGGATAGCGGGAAATCGGATTTCGGACCTGCCGAACCGTCGACCGTCAACCGTCGACCGTCGACGCGGGGCGAAGCCCCGCACCCTCAAGGCATCGGCACGTCGGGAAGGCGCCAGCAGGACAGGTCGTCGCCCCTGTAGAGGGGCGTGCCCAGGGTCAACTCCGCCTGATCCACGGCGAAGCCGTAGGCCTCGCCCTCCTCGTAGCCGTCGGCGTGCAGCACGAGGAAGCGGAACCCCAGCGCGGACAGGTCCCGCGGCGAGCCGCTGGGCAGGCGGGTGGGCTCGGAGGGGGGGAAGGCCTGCTGGAGCGCCTGGACCAGCTCGTTGTCGATCACCGTGCGGTCGGGGTAGGTCAGCACGAACTTGCCCGGCAGCAGGCCGCGGTAGATGGGACGGCCGTGGTAGGTCTGCCAGTACATGCGCTGGGCCAGCCCCCCCCGCGACGGCAGCTCCAGCACCGCGAACGCTCCCTCCTCGGCGGCGATCTGCTCGTAGACCTGCGGGACGGAAGCGTTGTTGCGGGGATAGGGCAGGCGAAGCCCGCCGAAGAGGTGGAAGGCCACCAGGGCGAGGAACACCGCACCCAGCGGCACGACCCGGTGGGCGAGGTCGCCCGTGCGCACCTCGAGCCAGTTGCCCGCCATCTCCATGCCGCGGGTGGACAGCATCGCCAGGGCCAGGCTGGCCACCAGGAAGGCGCGGATCGGTACGGCCAGGCGCGAGAACCCGGGCAGCCAGCGGTAGAGCCAGGCGAACGGCAGCGACACGGCGCTGACCACGTGGTCGTCCCAGTACAGGAAGGGTCCCAGCGCGATCACCCCGAACGCCAGGCCGAGCCCGGCCCAGCCCAGGGCGCTGCGACGGCCGGCCCGGGACAGGAACGCCAGCGCGGCGAACAGGGCGACGGGCAGCCAGGCCAGGGCGACCACGCCATCGGAGCGGTCCTGGGGATCCGTTGCCACGGCGAACCACTCGGCCAGGTCCAGGGAGGTCTGGACGGTGCGCGCATGCTCGTGGGGATAGTCGGCCAGCCACGCCGAGTCCTGGATCGCGGGCGTGGGCATGGCGTGCCCCAGCGGCATCCCGCGGAACTCCAAGTCGGACAGCGTGACGTACCACATCGCGAACAGGGGGAGCAGGGTCACCACGGCCACGCCGTGCACCAGCGCGACTCGACGCAGGCGCCGCTTCGTTGCCGCGTCTCGCCTTCGCGCGAAGCGCGCCAGGTCCACGGCCAGCCACAGCGCCGCGACGATGCAGAAGTACCCGGCGCAGTAGATGCTCATCAGGAACAGCACCAGCACGGCCACGGCGTGGACCGCCAGGGCCCGCGGCGTGGGGCGCTTCAGCGCGCGTCGGTAGGTCAGCAACGCCAGGGGGATCAGGCCCCACCAGGCGTACTCGGAGAACCCTTCGGTGACGTGGTGGAACACGAACGGGTTGAACGCGCACACGACACCCGCCACCACGGCGTAGCGGGGCCGCGTCACCTGGGTGGTCGCCAGCAGGTACCCGGTGAACCCCGTGACCGCCAGGCCCATGCCCAGCGTGGCGTTGAACGCCAGGGTGGGGGAGCCGCCCGCCAGCACGAGTGGCGCCCCCAGCAGCATCAGCAGCGGGTCGAACAGGGCCATCAGCTCGGGTGTGTGGGTGGGGTACACCAGCAGGTTGGACGTGAGGTAGCTGACGTCCTGGCCCAGCAGATCGTACGCGGCGCGCCAGAATCCCCAGAGGTGCAGGTGGGTGTCCACGGTCTCGTAGGCGGCCACCGAGGGAGCGGTCGCACCCAGGGGGATCACGGACAGCCCCCCCAGCACGGCGAACAGCAGCGCGACCAGGGCGTGGGTCGCCTCGGGGCGCTTCGCGGCCTCGGCCCATCGTTCTGGGAAGCTGTCGGCCATCCTGCCTCGCCGGGTTGATCCGTCCTCGCCGTCACCGGTCCCGGTGCTGTCGGCCGCCCCGGGAGACAACCCCTCGCGGTGGTATACTGGGAACCCAGTATAGTGGATCACCGGGGTCAGGAAGCGCGCGCGCGTCCGTGAAGGAATTGTGGACCCGCGCGCGCGAGCTTGTGGGCGAACCAAAGGCCCGCACGCGCTTCAGGGGCGCCCCGGCAGGAGGGTTCCATGCCGCTTCCCAGGATTCGTCTGTTCGCCGTGATCGCCGCTCTGGCCGCGCTCGTGGCGCTACCCGCAGCTGCGCAGCAGACGATCATCGTCGAAGAGGACTTCAACAACGGCGCCTTGCCGGCGGGATGGTCGCACTACAGTGGCGGACCCAACCCGACGTGCTCCGACGTGACCTTCCTGGACGTGGGCATCGACGGCCTCTCCATGGTCATGGCGTCGGACACGGTGGGGTGTTACCAGGCCACGGGCGTGCGCACCGCCGAGATCGACGTGTCCTCGTGTACCGAGATCCTGCTGAGCATGTGGCTGGAGGACCTGGAGGACGAGCCGGACTCCTGTCCGGCCTTCTGGACCATCTACAGCGCCCCCGAGGGCGACTGCCTGGGCTACTCCGTCGACGGCGTGACCTTCATGCTCGGTGACGATCTCATCGACATGGACGACCACACACCCACTCCCCTGGCCGAGGTGATCGAGAACCCGGGCGTGACCAGCATGTGGCTGTACTTCTCGGAGTACGACGACGACCCGCCCCTGGACGACGGCATCGCCGTGGACGATCTGATCGTGGTGTGCGACCCCGAGGAGCTGGACTGCGGCAACGGCGTGGACGACGACTACGACCTGTACATCGACTGCCTCGACGAGGACTGCGTGTCCTACCCGGCGTGCGCCAACGTGGAGGTCGACTGTCTCGACGAGGTCGACGACGATGGCGACGGGCTCGAGGACTGCGACGACCCCGACTGCGCGTTGCACCCCGATTGCGGCGAGGAGCAGGCCTGCGACGACGGGGTGGACAACGACCTCGACGGGGACATCGACTGCTACGACCAGGACTGCGTGGACGCCGGCGTGTGCGTGGAGTGGGACTGCGGCAACGGTGTGGACGACGACGTGGACGGGCTCGTCGACTGCGACGACCCCGACTGCGCGGGCGAAGGCTTCTGCGTCGAGATCAACTGCGACGATGGGGTGGACCACGACGGTGACGGGGACGTGGACTGCGTCGACGACGAGTGCGTCAGGGTCCCCGACTTCGGCACGGAGGGGGACTGCGACAACGACTTCGACGACGACGGCGACGGCCTGGCCGACTGCTGCGACATCGACTGCCTGGGGGACCCGGCGTGCCTGGTCGAGGACTGCTCCAACGGGGTGGACGACGACGGCAACGGCCGCGCGGACTGCGAGGACTGCGCGTGCTTCTGCGACGCGGCCTGCCCCAACGAGTGCGGCGACTGTGACGATGGGCTGGACAACGACGGTGACGGCCTCGTGGACTGCGTCGACGACGAGTGCTTCATGCTCGACGAGGCCTGCGAGGACGCCGAGAACTGCGTCAACGGGCTCGACGACGACGGTGACGGCGACATCGACTGCGACGACGCCGACTGCGCCCCGAACCCCGCCTGCAACATCGCCGAGATCTGCGACGACTTCATCGACAACGACCAGGACGGCGACGTGGACTGCGCCGACACCGACTGCGACGACGACGAGGCCTGCGGAGATGAGTACTGCATCAACGGCATCGACGACGACGGAGACGGAGACGAGGACTGCGACGAACCCGACTGCGCCCTGAACCCCGCTTGCCAGGGCGTCGAGGTCTGCGACGACGGCGCGGACAACGACGGCGACGGGGACGTGGACTGCGACGACGCCGATTGCCTCGGCGACGCGGCCTGCGGCGAGGACTGCCTCAACGGCGTGGACGACGACGGTGACGGGGATGTGGACTGCGACGACGCCGACTGCGCCGCGCTCCCCGCCTGCCAGGGCGTCGAGCTCTGCGACGACGGTGCGGACAACGACGGCGACGGGGACGTGGACTGCGACGACGCCGACTGCGACGACGAGGCGGCCGGCGGCGAGGACTGCCTCAACGGCGTGGACGACGACGGTGACGGGGATGTGGATTGCGACGACGCCGACTGCGCCGCGCTCCCCGCCTGCCAGGGCGTCGAGCTCTGCTACGGCGGTGAGGACAACGCCGGCGCCGGGGACGTGGATTGCGACCACGCCGCCTGCCCCGCGCA
>CAZLEO010000153.1:0-22807 GCA_964558555.1 uncultured Rickettsiales bacterium
ACGGAGCGACCGAGCACAACACGCGCAACTTCCCGGGCGTGTACCTGGGAAACCTGTGCGGCGTGCGCACCACGCAAGAGGCCGGCGCCGGCGGGTTCATCGTGACCCCGGCGTACGTACCCGGGTCGGTCTTCGAGGACACGTTCGTGTCGCCGGTGTCGGGCGTGCTGGCGGTCCTGGCGCACCTGCGCACCACCTTCACCGGCACCACCGCGTTGCTGACGGTCCTGGTCGACGACACGCCCGTTGGCGCGTTGGACCTGCTGGCCCTGGAGGCGGACACGCCGACTCCGGTGCCGGTGGATGCCACGGTGCTGACGCGGGGCAAGTCGGTGATCAAGGTCCGCGTCGCATGCACGCCTGACGTGCGAGACGGTGCGGGCCTGGAGCTGACGCTCAGCGCGCCTGGCGCGTAGGGCGAACAGAGAACACAACCCACGGCTGCGTAGGAACGCGGCCGGGACAACGAGGAGAGCAAGGAAATGGCGTTCACGGGAATGGACGATGTGATGCGCAAGCTGCTGAGCCGTACCGACGTGCACAAGCAGCTCGGCGTGGTGATTCCGGGCACGGTGGAGTTCGTCGTGCCGATCCTGCACGACGGCAAGCTCGAGCAGATCGGTCTGGTGGCGGCCACCGACCCCAACAACAACGGCGGGACCTTCACCTGCCAGATCGAGAACGTGACCCAGGGCACGGTGCTGGTGGACCTCGCCGGTCCGGCGGACCTGCACGGCATGGGCGTGGCCTCGATGCTGGACGTGGCCCTGGACGGCGCCAACCTCGCGCTGACCGAAGGCGACGTGATCAAGTTCACGGTCGCAGTCAGCGACGGCGGCGCCAGCGGTGGCGACGACCTGGCCGCGGTCATCGAGTACTCCAAGGCGATGAAGGAGTAGCGGGTAGCGCCCTCGTGGCGCGTCTCGCATCGCTTCATCACCACAGGTGTGATCCCCGCTCGTCCGAAGAGGCGGCCCGGGGTCGCCGGGAAGGACGAACGGACAGATGTCTCCCCCTCGGTCATCCAGGCGAGGAAAGCCGGCGGCTACCTCACTGTCCGTCCGGAGCAACCGGCTGGCTTTGCCTGAGGCGGCCGAGGGGGAGCGCTTCATCACCGAGTGGAAGCATGCGTTTTCCACCGAAGCCGATGCGTCGGCCTCGCGTGTCGTGCAGCTGTCCAGCGCCACCGGACCGTTCGAGGTGGAGCTGCAGTGGTCGTCTGGCGAGGGCATCGGCAACCGCCTGCTGGTCACGGTCCCGTTTTCCACTCAGGTGACCCTGTGGGCCAAGACGCTGATCATCAAGCTGCGCAACCTGTGCGGGGAAGAGAACAGCGTCACGACCACCATCGACGACGGGTCGGTCCCTTCCAAGAACCAGTACGCGTTGATCGGGTCTGGGTACGGAGAGTGGGACATCCCCCCGCACACCAAGACCATCGTGCCCCACCTGTCCGACTACACCGACGAGGCCAACATCTTCCTGGTGCTGTTCGACGGCAAGAGCAACATCCGCTTCCGCCGCGAGATCTCCGAGCTGAGCGAAGCCACGGGAGTCCCGGTGGGCGGAGCCAGGAAAGTGCGGCTCGAGGGCGCAGGCGAGACCCCGTTCCAGCTCGTCTGTGCGCTGGGGATGTGAGCCATGCGCATCGCTGTACAGCTGGCGTTCGACGAGCGGGCCGCGCTGCGACTGCTCAACTGGCTGGCCAAGGAAAACGCCCGCATCTTGCTGCGACGACCGGACCTGCCGGGGCTGTACGAGTCGGGCGTGTACTACGCCCGGGAACGCGGCGAGACCTGGTGCGACTACCTCAACCTGCTCGCGCGCGGCTACGAGGATTGCGACGGACTGGCCGCGGCGCGAGCGGGCGAGCTCATGGCCCGGGGCTACCGGGCGCTGGAACCCGGAGACGGCGGCTACAAGGCAGCGCAGCGCAGCCGGCAGCGGTCGATCAAAGCCCAAACCATGCTGCGCACGCGGACGCGGCGCGGCAAGCCGGGCCTGTACCACGTAGTGGTGCGCTACCGAGTGGCTGGCCGCTGGTACCGGGACGATCCCAGCGCACGGCTGGGCATGTACGACGCACCGCGGAAGCCGAGGTGAGCCCATGGGACTGCTGCGGGCGATCTCGCTGAGGAAATGGAAAAGGAGAACCACTGCCATGACGAGCGATGAACTGGGACGAAGACGGCGACCGCGCAAGCGCAGCCGTGTGGAAGGTCGGCCGCGACGGCGGCCACGCAAGCGCAGCTCGGTGGAAGGTCCCCCGCGGCGCCGGCCGCCGCGGCGCAGTGTGGGCGTGGAGGGGCAACCCAGGCGCAAGCCGTGGAGCCGCTCGGCCCGCCTGGGCGAGAACATCGAGGTTCGGGCCAAGGCTCCGTACCGCGCTGCATCCATGGAGATCCGCCCGGGTCTGTACGTGGTGGGTGAGCTGCAGGGCGAGGCGCTGGACTTCGGCGCCTCGTTGAATCTGTCCAAGCACCTGTTCAACGCGGCGAAGTCCGGGGTCAAGGCCCTGGAGTCCAAGAGCGGCAAGTCCAAGAAGCGCAGGGGCCGATACGCGCGCCGTCTGGCCGTGTTGCAGCAGCGTGAGCAGGCCATGGCGATGCGCGAGCAGAGGCTACGCGAACGCGAGGCCACGATGGAGCGCTTCGAGCAGTGGCTCAAGAGGGTCTTGCCTTCGGGATCGGACGAATCCTCCCGGTCGCCGTTCCGGCGCAGAGCCACCCCCTGGATGGGTGACGAGGACCTGGCCGGCATCGCCGAGGTCGGCGAAGACGAGCCCTACAACCTCGCCCGCCTCATGGCTCAGTGGCACGAAGACGACGAGTAGGCGAGGTGGATCATGGCGAGCTGGACGGAGATCAAGCAGCGATGGTCGGACGGGTGGAAGGCCATGCACCGTGCGGCCCTGAGCAAGCTCGGTGCGGCGATCAAGGCCGATCCGAACAGGTTCAAGCCGCAGGTCGAGGCGACTCTGGCTGACCTGAACGCGGCCCGTACCCACCTCGAGCGGATCAAGGTGCAGATCACCCGCCTCCCCGATGCCGAGTCCAAGCGCAAGTACGCGGCGCTCTTCGGGGCCATGTGGAAGCGCTACCACGAGCTGGCCGCTGGGCTGTACGCGGATGCAGAGGGCGTCAAGCAGCCTCAGGTGAGCGGCGTGATCATCCCGCTGCTGGTGGTGGCAGGTATCGCGTTCGGGATCGCGGCCATCGCCTGGGCCGTGGCGTCACGTGAACACGCCAAGAACCTGCGCGAGCAGACCGCCCTGGCCGACCACGAGCTCACCGCCCGCGTCGAGGCCAGCAAGGAGGGGCGCGTTCTGCAGGAGCACACGTTGCCCGAACAGCCCGCGCCAGCCGCGACTCCTCTACTGCCCGTGGCTGTGCCCACCGTGGGGTCGAAATCCAGGGTGGGGCTGGCCCTGGTGGGCGTGCTGGCCCTGGCCGCGGCGGGCCTGGCCGTGCCGATGTTCCTCAAGAGGTAGCCGGGTAGCACCCGGTGGCGTGGGTCAACGCCAGGAGGTGGAAGAGATGGCTTCGAAGCGCACCCAGTTCCGGCTCTCCATCGTCGGCAACACCGAGGACGTACCGCGGATGATCCGCGGCTACGGTCGTCTGGTCTCCGGCGAGGTAGCCGTCGTGCTACGCCCGACCGAGCGCAAGGCGCTGCTGGTGCGGATCGCCACTCCCGACGAGGCCCTGGTCTGGGAGGCGGACGGAGCTGCCGACTACCTGCAAGCTCCCGAGCGAGTCGTTCCCGCGGCCGAAGCTGTGAAGATGGCCAAGGCCGCGCAGAAGCCCGCTCCGGCCAAGGGCTCAGTCACGCTCCGGGGCACCTGGACCGGCATCTACGTGTGCTCCGACGGCCAGCCCCGCATCCAGCTCAAGCGCAAGCTCGCCACCTACGGCACGCTGTTCCTGACCAGTTCGCCGGACGGCGGCTGGGAGTGGGAGTTCCAGCGATCGGGCAAGTGGTTCGCCACCGAGGGCGTAGTCAGCGGCTACGGCGGCGACACCCTGGTCGAAGCTCTGCAGCGGGCCGTGCTCGGCGCCATGGAGCCGGTCAAGGAGGCGTGCTCGTTCCGCGACACGCACCGGCACCGGGAGCACGATCCGGAGTGGGCGAAGAAGCACCCGCTCAAGGCCAAGGAGAAGAAGACCCCGAAGGACCCCATTGAGCGGCTGAAGAAGCCGAAGCCGAAGCCGAAGAAGGGGCGCAAGAAGAAGCCCGCGGCGCCCGCCGTAGAGCCGAAGCCCGCGGCGAAGAAGAAAGCGAAGAAGCCCGCGAGGAAGAAGGCGAGGAAGCCCGCACCGAAGACGAGGACACTGGCGGCGAAGGCGCCGGCCGCGAAGAAGTCGGCCGCGAAGACGGACAAGCCCGTTCCTGCCCCGAAACGACGCAAGGCTCCGAAGGCCAAGGCCTCCGCCCTGCAGCAGCTTCAGTCGGTGATCTCCACCGCTGCGGACACCTTCGCGGCGCGGCGGCCCAAGCCTGTGCGTCGCCACTCGGTCATCTCCAACCAGGCCGAGATCGACTCATTTGATGAAGACAACGCCAAGGTCCAGGAGTCTGCCGAGCAGGTGCTCTCGTGCGCGTCCAACGAGGACATGTTCCGCAACCGCGGCGAGACCCTCAAGGCATGTTTCAAGCCCCTGGCCACCGCCCGGAGTGTGGTGGCGTCCTACTGTGCCAGCGCAGCCGACAACGAATTCGCCAAGCCCTTCAACCTGCTGCGCAAACTGATGCGGGAGGAAGGCGTCACCGTCACCAGCGAGAAGAAACCGGCGAAGAAGACCGCGAAGAAGGCGACGAGCAGCAGCAGCAGGACCGCCAAGAACACCGGCAAGGCCAGCAAAGGCAACGGCAAGGTGCCATGCCCGGCTGCGAAGAAGAAATCCGAACCCAAGGCCGATCCCGACAAGGACAAGGCCCTGCTCGACGCATTCAGCCAGGCCATCGCCCAGGCTGTGAAGGGGGCTGCATAGATGGAGATGGCGGTCCACCCCCGCGCTGCGGCCATCCTCGACCACATCGCCACCGCGGTGCGCGGACACCTGCCTCCGTCGATCACTCCGGCCTACCTCGACAGCTTCCTCCGTCGAAACCGCCCGGCGCTGCTGCAGGTCATCGAGCGGCACCTGATCGACGTGCCTGGCGTGCTGGACGAATCCAAGCTGCCGCCCGAGGAGTGGACCGCCTCGCGCCGCACCCAGGCCAACGTCGCTGCCATGAAGATCGCCGCAGGGAAACGGCCGGAGAAGATGTCCGCCAAGGACAAGCGCATCTTGGCTGGGTACAGCGGATGGGGCGGGCTCTCGATCGCTGCGGTCCGCGACCGCTTCCCTCCCGGGTTTCCAGCTCCCGAGGAGCGCGGGCTGATCCACGAGTACTACACCCCGGCCAAGGTCAGCTCCGAGATCGCCCGCGTGGTGCGCCCGATGCTGTCTGGCGTGGGGGCCAATGGCTCGATGCTGGCCCTTGAGCCCGCTGCCGGCATCGGCCGGCTGGTCCGCGCCGCGTCGGGCAAGGGCTGGGATCAGGTCAAGTGGCTCGCCGTGGAGTACTCCGAGCTTTCTGGGCGGATGCTCGGTGCAATCCGTCCGGATCTCACCGTGTACCTGGGACCGTTCGAGCGGTGGGTGCGCGAATACGGCGACGACTACCGCGGCCGTGTCCACCTGGTGCTCGCCAACCCGCCATACGGGGCACGAGGGGCGGCGATCGCCGACGACCCTGACCGTTCCTACCGGGAGAAACAGGCCTACGCGTACTTCATGCGCCGCAGCCTGGACCTGCTCGTCCCCAACGGCGTCGGGGTGTTCCTGGTCCCCTACGGATTCATGACGGGCCAGGGCGCCCGCAACCGCTCGCTGCGCAACAAGGTGCTCAGGCGCCACCATCTCGCGGCTGCGTACAGGCTGCCCAGTCGGCTGTTCCCCGGGGCGTCGCTCGTCATCGATCTGTTGTTCATCCGCGCGCGAGGGGGCGAACTCGACGAGGTCCTCGAGGAAGATCAAGCCATCCTCGACGGCGGCTACTTCGAGCTGTTCCCGACCCACATCCTCGGCAAGGAGGTGGGCAAGGCCGGCGCCGAGACCGACCAGACTGCCAAGCCCCGCTGGGGCTACCAAGTCGAAGGCGAGTTCACCAAGCTGCCCGACGTGGTCGAGCGGCCCCTGTGCACCACGTGCGAGATCCGGCGCTTCGCACCACCTACGACCACCGAGGACGCCGCCGAGAAGCCCAAGGCCAGAGGTGGTGTCACCCGCCGTGTGACGAAAGCCTCCGCCAAGCTGCCTGTGGAGTTGGCCGCCGCATCAGCACTCGGTCTGCGTGTGGACGGCTACCTGGCTTCACTTGCGGCCGAGGACTCCGAGGCCCCGTCCCTGCTGTGGAAGGAACTCCACGAGGCATTGACCGCCTGGGCCAAGACCCACGGCAATCCCTGGAGCTACACCGAGCTGCAAAAGGTCGTCTCTCGCGGCGACGTGGGTGCCGAACGGTTCATGGCCGCGTTCGAGCGATCCGGACGCCTGATCTCGGGGTTGTCCCGACGCCCAGTCTACCGCCCCCGGTACACCGGCCAGCCCAGCGACGTGGTGGCCCAGGCCGAGATGCTGTTCCGGCAGCACCGCAAGCTCACGCTGACCGACCTCGCCGAGTTCCACCGCAAGGTCGGGGGACGAACGACCCCCGCCCGTATCCAGTCGATGCTGCTCAAGGCGGGTTGGGCGCTGGACGGCAAGCGCTGGGACCACCTCGTTCCTGCTGAACACTACTACTCGGGTCACCTGTGGCCGAAGTACGATCGGGCCGGGGAGCGTGCCCGGCGTCGTGACGCCCAAGCAGTCACGCAAGCCAAGAAGCTGCTCGCCGCCATCGGCCAGGCCGTGTTCGAGGACATCGATGGCGTATCGCCGCGCCAGGGATGGGTGCCGCTGGAACTCGTGTCCCAGTGGCTGTCCGAGACGCTCAACAACTACTACGGTGCGGTCACGCTGGTGCGCCACCACGGCCTGGTGGTGCCCGATGGCACCGAGTACGAGGGCATGCGCAACTCGGGCCTGCTCGCTGCCGAGGCCCGCTGGTGCATCGGCTGGATCAACCACGACAAGACCGAATTCCATCCCCGCAAGCGCAGGGACCAGAACCTCGACGAGATTCGGCTGAAGATGGCCCGCGAGTGGGAGTCCTCGTTCCGAGCCTGGATTGGCGCTGACGAGGATCGCCGCAGCCGCATCGAAGAGGTCTACAACCGCACCTTCCTGGGCTTCGTAACGCCCCGCTACCCGTCCGAACCCCTGGCCGTGGCGCGATGGGTCAAGGACGGTCCTACCCCGCATCCCCACCAGGTCGCTGGCGCCCGCCGAGTGCTCGCCAATCGTGGTGGCCTGATCGCTTTCGACGTGGGCGTAGGCAAGACCTACGCAGCCATCTTGCTCGCTGCGCGTGCTCGCCAGGAAGGTTGGGTCCGCCGGCCCGTCGTGCTGGTGCCCAACTCCATCATCTGGAAGTGGGAGGCCGACATCCTGCGCGTGCTGCCCGACTACCGCGTCGCCGTGATCGGCTCCAAGCGCAAGGTCATGTCCCGGGGACCCCGAAAGGGCCTGGTCACGTCTGCCACCGACACGCCCAAGGAACGCGCACAGAAGTGGACCCGCTTCCAGGCCGGCGAGTACGACATCGTGCTGCTGACCTACACCGCCCTGGCCCGCACCCGCATGAACGAGCGCGCCGTTCGCGCCTACGCCGACAAGACCGAAGCCATCCGCCGCGAGGTCAAGCTGCGCCAGCGCAACGCCAACAAGAAGAAGCGCATCACCGAGCGCCAGGCTGCCATCCTCAAGGAAGGGGTCGCCGCCTGGGTCGCCGAGCAGATGGAGCTGCCCCCGTCGTGGAAGTACGACCCGGGCATCGCCTGGGACGACATCGGCATCGACATGCTGATCGTGGACGAGGCCCAGAACTTCAAGAACCTGTACCTGCCCGAAGCCCGCGAAGGCGGCGTGCCACGGTTCATGGGCAACACCGGCGAGGGATCCAAGCGGGCCTGGCAACTGGACTTCCGCTGCGCCTCGGTGCGGGCACGGACCGGCGGCGCCGGTATCGTGCTGCTGTCCGCCACTCCGGCCAAGAACTCCCCGCTCGAGTTCTACTCCCTCATCCAGTACGTGGACCACAACGCCTGGTCTCGGATGGGCATCCGCGATCCGGAGCAGTTCATCGACCGATACCTGCGCATCGAGCTCAAGCCGGTGGTCAACACCCGCATGGAGGTCGAGGAGCGCGCCGCGGTGACCGGCTTCGTCAACCTCCACGAGCTGCGCGACGCCATCTTCCGCTACGGCGAGTTCCGCACCGCCGACGAGGTCGGCCTCAAGCTCCCAGAGCCCACGGTCAAGGTCGTCGAGGTCGACATGAACGCCGCCCAGGACGCCAAGTACGACGACTACGTCTCGCAGATCGAGGACGCCCTGGATTCCACCCAGGTCCAGGACCGCTCCAAGATCCTCGGATTGCTCGCTCGTATGGCGCTCGTGGCGATCCACCCCAACCTCGACGAGGGCTACAACCACAAGAGCGCCGGGACATCTGGCGTCAGTCCCCACTCGCCCAAGCTCGACGCCATGGCCAAGCGCGTGGCTGCCAACCGCACCTGCGGCCACATCGTGTTCGTGGACAACATCGCGGCCCACGTTTGGGCTCGCCAGGTGCTCATCAAGGCGGGGATCCAAGAAGACCGAATCGCGGTCCTCAACGCCCAGACCGCCAAGGGCTCGGCCGACCGCGAGCGCATCGCCCGGGAGTTCAACGGCGTTCCCGAGGAAGGGCTCGCCCCCAAGTACGACGTGGTGATCGCCAACGCCATCGCGTACGAGGGCATCGATCTCCAGAAACGCACCTGCGCCATCCATCACCTGGACCTGCCGTGGGAGCCGGCGACCCTGCAGCAGCGCAACGGACGCGGCGTGCGCCAGGGCAACACCTTGGCCACCATCGAGATCAACTACTACTTCGCCCGTCGCTCCCAGGACGGCCTGCGGTTCAATCTCATCCAGGGGAAGCTCGGCTGGATGACCGAGCTGCTCAAGTCCCAGAAGCGAGACACCAACAACCCCGGTGCGCAGATGGAGCTCGGCCCAGAAGAGATCCTGCTGCTGATCTCCCGCGAGCCCGAAAAGACCGCCCAGCGACTCGCCGAGGTCAAAGCCCGCCGCGAGGCCGAGGCCCGCGCCAAGGTGGCCAACGACGCCGCACGTCTGCTGCGCTCGGCCAACGCCCGCTACCGCAAGGCCGAGGTCGTGAGCGACCCGGTGGAAGCCTCCCGGCTCCGCCTCGAGGGCGAAGAACGCCTCGACGACCTGGCCAAGGTGGATCCCACGGCGTGGCCCTGGGCACGATTCATGTACGCAGTGCGGGACAACGCCTCGCTCGTAACCCAGGACACTGGCGCGCCTGTCTACGAAGGGTTGCGCGTCGGCATGCCCTCGCAGTGGAACCCCGAAGACATCCAGTACGGGGAATTCGGCAAGGTTCGTGGCACCACCATCGGTGTGCGTCAGGCTGGCAGCGCCCGCTGGCAGTCCAAGGAGCTGGCCGAGCTCGACGCGATGGGCCTGCATCCCGACCACTACAACGCGCACTGGCCCGACAACGACGACGACCAGGTCGGCAGCGACCTCGAGCAGCTGATCGCGCGTGACCTGCGGCGCTGGGGTAACTGGCACGCCCTGAACTGGCAGTGGGCGGCCGACACCTGGATCGAACGCTGGTGGCCACGCTTTGCACCCAGCGTCGTCGAGAGCATGGCCGGGGCCAGTCGCTACTACGTCAACGACCAAAAGGTCCCGGTCGTCGTGGACGGAAAGCTGCGCATTGCTGCCGGCGGGGAACTGCGCCGTGGTGACGTGCTGCCCCCCACCCTGGACGGATGGCGGGAGTTCCTGACGCTGGGGCCGACCAGCGGCCTCAAGTGGGGCGAGCTCGCCGGCGCCGGCGAGTACTGGTGGCACCGCAAGGTCCCTCGCGATCTGCTGGTGGCGACCCACAAGCCGTCTGGGGAAGAAGAGGGAGAAGCCGCATGAGCAGCCGCAACACCGGAGCTCTGCTCCTGATCGGAGGCGTCGGCGTCGCAGGTGTTGCCGCGCTGATCGCGGCCGTGGCTGGCGGGAGCCAGCCGAAGGGACACCGCATGGACTGGGTCGCCCGCGTCATCGCCCGCGTCAGTCGCCACGAAGGTGGCTACGACTCCCTCAACCGCAACTCCGACGGTGCCGGGCTCAGCTTCGGCATCCTGCAGTGGGCTCAGAAACCTGGCTCCCTGGGCACCTTGCTCGCTGCCATGCAGCAAGCCGATCCCACCGCCTTCGCCCGCATCTTCGGTTCCTCCTGGCAGAAGCTGCTCATCACCACGAAGTCTGGGAGCCTGGTATCGGTCGCTGGCGACGTGCTGTGGAAGCGGCCGTGGACCACGAGATTCAAGGAGGCCGGGCGGTACGAGGTGTTCCGTGCCGTGCAGCGGCGAATGGCCCAGCAAGGCATCCACTTCCGCGGCGCCGTCGACGCAGCCCGTATCCTCGGCATCGCCACCGAGCGCTCCATGACGCTGTTCTTCGACACGGCCGTGCAGCAAGGCCCGGGCGCTGCAACCAAGGTCGCACGCCAGGCACTGGCCTACCGCCAACGTGCAGGCCAGACCGGCGTGTCCTACATCGACGTGCTGACGGCCTACGCCCAGCTGGGTGCCGACCGCTGCCGTTCAGCCACAGCCCCATCCAAACCGCCGAGTTCGTCCCACCTGCGCTGGGTCCAGGTCGGCAACGAGTGGCACCTGTTCGCCAACAAGATCGACCTGCACCAGAACATCTGGAAGCGCCGCATCGCCATCGTTCGCGACCGCGATCTCTCCGACGATCCGGTGCCGCTGGAGGGCTGACCATGACCGACACAACCCCCAACGGTGCGCGCCGGATGACCGCTGTCGAGGCCGAGCTGTCCTCGGTGCGCGAGCGCCTGGCCCGCATCGAAGCCACCATGGAAGCCCACGAGCAGGCCCTCACCGAGCGGCATGACCAGGTGATGGAGGCCATCGTCGAGATGCGCGATCGCCAGGACAAGGTGGACGGCAGGACCTGGAAGCTCTTCATGGTCCTGGCCGTCCTGGGTCTCTCGGGAGGAGCCGGCGGCGCCGAACTGCTGCGCTCCCTGCTCGGTGGCCCGTGAACCACGAACCCAAGGAACACACCAACCACGAGGTCTGAACCGGACGGACAGAAAAGGAACGGACCCAATGAAGTGCTTCAACCTGATCGCGGCGGCCATGACCGCCACCTTGCTCCTGCTCTCCACCCTCGTCCCGGCCTGTGCGCCCGATGATGGCGAGTTCTCGTCTTCGGATCTGGTGCTCATCTTGGAGGTCGCTGGCGGTGGCGCCGACCTCGGCCAGTACCTCGCTCGCTCCGAAGGCGACTTCGATGGCTGCATGATCACGAGCGGTCTCTCCGGAGGAATCGACGCCGCGATCCTCTACGCCCCTGAGATCGAGGCCGAAGTGAAGGCCCCGGACGGGCACCTGACCTTCCCTCAGTGGGAGTTCGACGGAACGGCCTGCGCCGAGGACCTCGACGGCAACAGCATCCTCCCCGACCCCTGGCCGCCGGTGGAGCCGCCGGCCGACATCGGCGCCGTGCTGCAGCCCGTGCTCGCCGTCTCCCTGGAGTGGACCGCTGACAAGGTCGAAGACGCCGCTCCCACCGAGGGCGAAAGCTGCATCCGCGCTCACGTCGCCGCCGCCGTGATCCGCTCGCTGTCCACCCAGCTCGAGGCCGTCATGGAAGACTTGTTCGTCGAGGCCGACCTCAAGATGCCCGTCACCGGCTTCGATGCGGACTACTCGGGCTGCGGAATCTGACGGAGACGGGACGATGGCGGCACTGCCTGACCAGCCGATCCGAGCCGCCCTCCATACCCGCGTCTACACACGCGCCCAGGCCGACAAGCACGGCTCTGCCTAGCAGCGCGCTGCCCCGGAGCGCATGGACGAGGCTGGTGGTTCGCTCGCGTCTATGCCGACGAAGACTACTCCGGCCGAAAGGCCCAGCCGCCACCCAGCCGCACCGCTCTTGTTGACACGTGAAAACCCCTGCTATCCTCGGCGTGACAGAAGGGGTTCGCGGGTGGATGGGGCCTGCGGCGGCGGCGGATTGTCCTTCCGCCCCGGGAAGAAAGTCGCGCCCGACTACCAGGCACGTACAAGATCCATGTCTCGTCGCAGGTTCATGCCGGTCCACGTCGGACCATGACGAGCCCCTATCGAACTACCGGAGGGGGACGCTGCAAGGCGTCGCCCGGGAGGAATCGACATGAGAGTACTGTTCCCCGTTATCGTCCTTGCCGCAGTCATAGCCGCGATCGTCATCAAATGCCCCTCCGCACAAGCCAGCGATGGCTGCACAGTCGACGGAATCAACTACGACGCGGACGGCAACGTGGCCGGCTGCGAAGGAGGGGGGAACTGGTGCGCGGGAGCTCCCGCTCAGCCAGGAATCTGCGACCGAACTACCAACACGGAGGTGCCCCAGAACGTGATCGGGCAGTGGCTCTATGCCTCGGGAGTCTGCAGGGGCTCCGCCTTCAACGTGCGCAAGGACAAGATCGAGTATCAGGCCGCAATGGAGCCTCTTGGCATCGGTAGAATCGTCGGAGTGACCTCGAAAAACAGCGGGATGGTGACCATCGAGACGATCCTGGCCGGCGATGGCAAGTTCATCTCTCTGTGGCCGACCGATGAAGAAGGCGTGATGGCTTATGGTTATGGTGCGACTGCCGAGGCCAGTTCGGTCGAGAAGTGTAGAGTGATGAAGACTGGAACGGCGGATTAATCGTCCAACTCAAGCGCGTCGTTGACGGCAACTACTGGCAAAGGCGAACCCCTCAGAATGATGCGTGATCGCCTCCCGCCGCGGCGAGACGGGGAAAGGAGGAGTCCAACTGCCATGCCGCTGCGATCTCACTGCCGGCGGCTCAGCTTGGCCGCTTTGCTCTCGGCCTTCGCGCTCACGGCTGCCTCGTGCTGCCCTGGCTCAACTGCCGGTACAGGCTCCGACAGCGGCGCCATCGACGTAATTGCTCAGCCATCCAAGATCGAGGTCCCGCCGGACCCCCCTCCACCGTTCATCGACAGTCGGGAGGAGGGAACGGCGAATTCAGTAGCTGAGCTCGCCGAGTCGCCCGAGTACCAGTCAGCGTGGGACGAGGGGAACGGCGAGGAACTACGCCTCTTCCTGACGGGCGTCTCCCGGCTTTTCCAGACCATGACCAATCCGCCCGGCTCCGATGTCCCTGACACACTTGGCGATCGGCTGAAGGCAGCTAGCTTGCTGGACCCGGCATCACATTTGGTCTCATACCATCTTCACGAAGGGGCGTTCCCTGAAGAATTCGCATCGAAGTTCACTGCCTACCTTGATGAGATACGAGACAAACCGAACCGCGGCCTCTGGTCGAAGGGCGACGACATGCTCGTGTCGTACAAGGGCGCATCGCCTGAGGCCTGGGAGCCAAGCGAGGAAGTTTTCGATTTCTCACCCCTCGCCTCGTGGTTCAACAGGGATGAACCGCCGTACCTTCGCGAGATGATGAACGCTATGAGGTCCGGGCCCTACGGGTGGCCGGCGGCCGGAGAGGAACCCTGGTTACGAGCGTATCTCTCGGACGAGATGGCCGCTCTAGAGAGGCTCAACCTACTCACCACACTCGGACCCGAGGAGGAAGACCGGCTTGCGGAGCTTGCCGCGCTGGCGGAGAAACCACTGCTGCTCGGAGCCGTGGAAGAAGACATCAAGGGTCTCCTGGAGAATGAGTTTGGTGAGGTCTGGCTGGCGCAAAGTCGATCCCAACAGAGGCAGGTATTCGAGTCTCCGAAGTACGCGGTACGTGTGAGATTCCAGGATGGCCAGGCGGATTGGATCACGTTTAGTGCAAGTTCTTGGAAGGTCGAGAATGGTGGTGGCAACACCATTGAGGCGGGGGCAGTCTCAGATTTCCTCCGCGCTTCGGCAGGCAACGACGAAGTGACCTGGACCGAGGACAGTCCATCCGCGGCGTGCGGGTCCGTTCAGAGCCGGAGAGGTTCGATTACGGTCTACGAAGAACGCGACGGAGGTAGCCCGCTCCAGGTGACCGTTTCTTCCGAGCCTTGCGATTGACGTGCCGAGTCGGACTACGGATCGGGCGAGGGGATCAGGGTTGATGCGAACCACCAGAAGACTCAGCCGCGAGGGACGGAACCCGTAGCAGCGACCAACCGAGACTGTGAAGGGCTGTAGACGTCTGCAGCACTGGGCGGGACGCGAACCCACGCCGTTGGCTGAGCATCCAGACCTGACGTGATCGCGGATTCCCCCCTCCCACTCTCGGACGACCGAGTTGATCCGCTCCCAGCGTTCCCGCACCATGACCTCAAGGGGGTCTTGATGGCTTCGACGCATCCTTCCCAAGAAATGCTGGCTCGGCTGTTGGCCCATGCCAAAGCCCACGGCTTTCTCTACGACCATCTCCTTCAGCATTTTGCCCAAGAGCGGCTATTGCACAGGCTGGCCGAATCCACCTGGGGCAAGGAGCTATCCCTTCTTGGCGGGTGGGCGATCGCCACCCGCCTCGGGGTGCCTCATCGACGGCTGCGCGCCATCGAAGTGCGGTGCAGTCAGCCACACTCGGTGGCCGAGGTCGTTGAACTCATCCGTGGCGACGTTGGCCGTTACAGCCAGAGGGACGGTTTGCACGTTGATCTCCGGTCGGTGCGGGCAGAGCAGGTCGAAACCGACACCTCTGTCCACCGGATACGCGTCAAAGCGTTCATCCACCTCGCCAAGGCCCAGATCCCGTTCCAGATCGACATCCGCTTCGCCGACCCCGGACTTCCGACCATTGAGACGATGCAGTTGCCTGCCATGCTCGACGTTCCGGGGTCGTCCACGATGAAGGTCGATCAGTTCGAGGCCGTCGTCGCGGAGACCGTATGGACCATCGTTGAGAGGGGAAACTTCGTATTCCGGGCGAAGGACTACTACGACGCCTGGATGGCGGCGCAGGTCGATCCGCTTGACGACCTGACAGAAGCTCTCCTGCGGACGTTCCGATCACGGGATACCTCCATCCCGGCCGTCCTACCCATCGGGCTCACCGAGAGGTTCGCTACCTCCGACCACGCCAACTGCCAATGGATGGCATTTCTGAAGAGTAGAACCCCGACCACCGTGGTGGGCTTCGAGGCTGTCGTGGATTCGATCCGCGATGTCGCTGAGCCTGTGTTCGAAGCGTCGGCCCACGAAACCGGCGGCGACCAGGCACCCACGCCATCCACCAGAGCGGACGATCAAGCGAACGGTCCAGTTGTTGGGAGTTGACGAATCGGGCCGTCATGACCCCCACCGGAACGGCTGAACCTGGCATCGGGAGGGGCGTGTCGAAATCCCTCTCGCGCTGGCGTCCTCCAACCCGTGCACGTCAAGGGTGTCGACCTTCGTGTTCTGGCCGTGTTGGAATCACCGGATTTTGGCGCACAACTTGTTCGCTCCAACAGGAGAACACGGAGCGGAATTCTGCTTGTCGGCGATTGAGTGAAACAACCCCGCCGAGAGTCCACGATATCGGATCTACCAGGGTGCTTGGATCGAGCCAGTCAGAACGGCAGGCCGGACCGTGTCGAAACCACTGGGTTTGGGGCGTGCTTGGTAGGGCTGTGTGAGAGGCGGTCTGCAGGAGGTGGTATCCTCGGTGAGGTACCAGGGATTCCGTGCTGGAAGGGGCTCGCGGCGGCGAAGGATTCTTCTACCGCCTAGCCTGACGAGGGGAGGGATCATGGCCGATTCCGCACTCAAATCCCAGAAGATCGTGCTCGATGCGGCCAACCTCGACGAACACATCGCCTATGTCCGATCGCTCCTCGACCGGCACGCCTGGTCCGAGGAGGCGAGGGGGCAGATCGTCGCTGCACTGGAGCGCATCCGCCTGAAGTTGGCCGATCCCGCGCTCTACCTCGGCGTGGTCGGCGAGTTCTCCGCGGGAAAGAGCACGTTCATCAACGCGATCATCCGCGACGACCTCCTCAAGACCGACGTGCTTCAGGCCACCACCGCGGCGGCTACCGTCATGACCTACGGTACGTCGCTGGACGTGGCCGTACACTTCCGCGGCGGAAGGCGCCTGACGTACAGCGATGATGGCCGGACTCTTTGGAAAAAACTCATCGGCTTCTTCAAGCCGCCGACGTTCACGCAACGCAAGCACGAACTCCGTGAGTTCATCCACAAGACCACGGCGGAAGAGTCCGTCGCCTCGAAGCTCGAGCAGGTCACGATCTTCCACCCCTCGCCCGTGTTCAAGCAGAGCCTGGTCATCGTGGACACACCAGGTGCCAACGCCGAGAACCAGCGCCACGTGGAGGTGGCGCGGTGGGCGCTGGAGGA
This sequence comes from uncultured Rickettsiales bacterium, assembly GCA_964558555.1. GTDB lineage: Bacteria > Myxococcota_A > UBA796 > UBA9615 > CAYRNR01 > CAYRNR01. The sequence continues at coordinate 16,476 of CAZLEO010000153.1, forward strand.
GCGGTGTGACGCTGCCGTGGTCATCATACCCGCGGACGTACCGCTGGCGCAGACGCTGTCGCAGTTCATCGAGCAGCACCTCAGCGATGTGGTCCATCGGTGCGTGTTCGTGGTCACCAAGATCGACCTGATCCGTCGTCGCAAGGAGCACGCGCGCCTGCTCAAGAACATCGAGAAGCGACTGTGCAAGCAGTTCGACCTGACCCAGGCCCGTGTGGTTGCTGCCGCGCCGCGGCTCGTCGTCGACAAGCTCAACGGCGACCTGGATGAGAACATCACGGAGAAGGACCTCGAGTTCCATTTCGAGGCGTTCGCTAAGCTGGAGAAGGACCTGTGGCGCATCATGCGCGAGCAGCGCCAGACCATACAGGCCGAACGGCTGGCGGTCTTGCTGGGCAAGCTCATGCAATGGCTGCCCCACGAGCTTGCCCGATACGAGGAGGCCTACCGCCAGCGGCACGAAGCCCTCGTCCAGAACCAGATCCCGGACCTGGGCAACTTCATCGTCCAGCAGAAGTCGCGGCATGGGCAGCATTTCGAGGCCCAGTGCATGGGTGGACGGTCACGCATACCGACTCGCTTGACACCCATCCGCGACGAGGTCCTGGCGATGCTGAAGTCGGACCTCGATGCTATCGAGGACAGAAACCAACTCGAGTCGTTCGGTGACGTCTACGTGAACATCCGCATGGCCGCGAGTCAGGCTGAGATCCACACAGCGCTCGCCTCGCTGTTCACGGGCATCGGCAAGAAGGCCGACAAGCAGCTCGGTGTGTTCGAGAATGAGTTCAAGGGGATCTACTCGTCGTTGGCGACACTCGGGGGGAGCCTGAGCACGCGAGGTACTGCGTCCCAGAAGAGCGCTGACGTGGCGAGCCTGGCCAACGTCGGCTCCCAGGCGGACAACGTGGTAGCGGCGATCGACGCCGGAGATATGAAACTCGCTGCGGGAATCGGAGGTGGCGTGGCCATCGGCACCATCGTCGGTACGGTCGCTCTTCCCGGAATCGGTACGGCTATCGGTGCGTTCCTGGGTGGCCTATTTGGCGCGTTTTTCGGGCCGTCGCTCGAAGAAACCAAGGCCAAGCTGTGGGCTGAAAAAATCAAACCCGCTATCGACGCCAAGTTCGACGAGGTCTCCGGTGAGGCGCTCCGTTCCTTCGACAGGGCGGTGGCCGAAAGCCGCGCCGAACTCGACACAGCCATCGACCGCTACTTCGCCAAGTACAACGCCCTGGTCCAACAGATGATCCAGCGAGACGCGCACGAGCGCGCCCGCCTGGACCAGATGCGCGCCGCAGCGGAGGCGGAGAGGGCCGAACTCGGCCGTCGCCACGGGCAGCTCGACGCCTGGCGCGCGGCAATACGCAAGGTATGATCCGGTCCGCCCCGTCTTGGGGAGGGCAGCAGAGAGAGGGGAACCGAAATGGAACTGGATGGTCTGTTCGACCTCCTGCACGATCCCATGGGGGATCTCTCGACCGGCGACAGCTGGAACACCGACTTCGGGGGCACACCCACGGACGACGGCGCGTTCGGTTCCATGGGCACACCCTGGGACGACGCCAGCACCAATTACCTCGAGGACTGGGACAACGACGGCGTCGCCAATCACGCCGACGACTGGTTCGGCCCGGGGGCGGAGTCGCCGTTCGGGGCGAGTGAGGGGGTGGCTCCCGCCGAGGTGGATGCCAGGCTCGGTTCCGAGGCGACGACGGCGACCGATCCTGCCGGAGATGTACTGAGCTCGTACACCGGCGGGACGCCGGAACTGGATGCCAACCACTGGCACCTCCAGGAAGGCGACAACTCCTGCGCCGTCGCCGGTCAGTGCGGCATCCTCGAGTCCATCACCGGCCAAGAGGTGGACGAGTCCCAGATGGCCCAGCTCGCCGAGGACAACGGCTGGTACCACCCGGATCGCGGCACGTACCCCGCGGACGTGGGCAAGATCCTCGTGGCCCACGGAGTGCCGTGCGACAGCGGTCACCATCGCGACCTCATGGACATCGTCGATGCCCTCGATCGCGGCGACAAGGTCATGGTCGGGCTCGACGCCAACGAGATTTGGACGCCCCAGTACGACGCCAACGGGGTGCCCATCGACCAGCCCGACGCCGGCCACGCGGTCTGGGTGACCGGCTACGAGGTATCGGACGACGGTACGTTCCAGTTCATCACCAACGACACCGGGATTGCCGACGGCGCTGCCCGCCCCGTCGACCTCGACGACTTCATCAATGCCTGGGACGACTACGACAACTTCGCCACGATTACCCAGATGAACCCGGGGGTGCGCTATGCCTGATGACGCGATCCGCGCCATGCTGGAGGCCAAGTCCAAACAGATGCGCGAGTCACCCCGGGACACCAGCCTGTGGGGCCTCGTCAATGGCATCCACAAGGGTGACGCCCTCCGCGACTGGGTCACGCTCGAGTCGCGCTCCCTGCAACCGATGGTGGTCACCGGAGGTTCGCAAGACCCAATCATCGTGCACGTGCTTCTGACCGCCGTGCCGGCGACGGATCGCGAGGGGCCCGTACCCGCACCCTGGGGCCTAGTCTCTTGGAGCTGGCCCGAGGGGCGGGTGATCCAGAAGCGAGACCTGACGACCCTCGTCGGACGACCTACCGGTCCCGTGGACCGTTCCCTGCTTGCCAGCCGCAAGGGCTGCGAGGCGATCGAGGAGGCCCTACGAACGCGGTCGCCCGTACCCATCCCCGGAGAATCCCTGACCGGGATCTACCGAGCAATTCTCCAACCCGAACAGCCCCGCGATGCCGCCCCCCAGATGGGCCAGGTACGCGATCTGCTGCGCGAGTGTGGTCAAGAGTCCCTGCTCGGCGAGTGGCGCCGCATCGCCGCGCGCACCCATGCACCGCGCTACACCGTGGCCGTGGCCGGAGAGTTCTCCCGCGGCAAGAGCCGCTTGATCAACACGCTCCTGGGACGGGAGCTACTGCCCGAAGGAGACCTCCCCACCACCGCGATGCTGGCCCGAGTGGCTCACGGAGAGACCGAAGGACTCTGGCACGTTAAACCCGACGGCACCCGCACCCAGCTAGATTCCGACGAGGACACCTGGGCGGAACTGATCGCCGATGACGAAGGAGAGGACCCCGAGGGCGTGCTCCACGTGGTGATCCAGGACGAGTGGCTGCGGCGCACCGGTCTACAGCTCGTGGACACCCCTGGCGCCGGCGACATCGTGGGCCAGCGCGCCGCCTTGGCCACCGAGGCCATCGCCAGCAGCGACGCCACCCTGGTCACGGTCAGCGCCACCATGCCGCTGAGCCTCACCGAGCGCGCTTTCGTGGAGCAGAACGTGCTCATGCGAGCGATCCCGCGCGTCGCGGTAGTGATCACCCGCCTCGATCAAGTCGCGGAAAACGACAGGGAGCGCCTGATCGAGAACGTTGCCACGCGCGTCGCGGAGTTCGCGCCGGGCGCCGATATTTGGAGTTCACACGGCGAACCGATCGTCCAGCCCGGAACCACGGTGGCCTGCGCCGGACCTGAGGCCATCCGCGACGCCGTCGAAGCCTGGGCTTCCGATCCCGATGCCGCCGAGCAGCGCAACGCCCAGCTCGCTTCCCAACTCGTCGACCTGCTAAGTGACTGCGAACGGGGACTTCAGGTCCGAATTCGGGCTGCCCAGCTCAAGCGGGAGGAGCGCTTGGACGAACTCGCGGAAGCCAGGGCAAGGGTAGAGAGACGAAAGATGGACTGGACGGACCTCGAGCTCGAGATGGACCAGCGAGCGCTGGTCGTCACGCGATTGATCCACGACGAGGTCTTCAAGATGGAGACGGCCTTGGTCGAGGCATTCACTCATGAGATCCAGTCCTCCGGCGATCCGGCGAAGTGGTGGGACGAGCAACTGCCGTATCGTTTTCGAAACGAGCTGGGCAAACGAATCCAGGGACTTCAAGGGGGCGTCCAGCGTCGGGTAGAGCAAGACGGAATCTGGCTGCAGAAGCGAGTGAGCGAAGAATTCTCCGCCGCGTTTGTGTTGCCCAAGGTCGAGACGCTGATCGAGGAGGAGGAGCCAGAGGCCCCAGTCAAACCAGACGATCTTGGAAGCGTGACACGAACAGGCACCCTGGCTGCCGTCGGTGTCACGGCCGCTGCGGTCGGCGCCGCTCTCGTCGCAGGGCCGCTTCTCGCGCCGTTCGCGATTCCCGCCTTGGTGGTTTCAGCACCCGTAGCCATCGGTGGAGGTCTTGCCGCAAAGCAGCTCGTGAAGGACAAACAGCAAAACCAACGAGACAAGATCCGGCCCCGGGTCGAAGAAGCCGTCCGCCAGCGTCTCCAAACAGCTTGCGATACGTCCGCGAGTCGTACCAGCTCGATGTACCGCCGAATGGTCGAGGAACTCCGTCGCCAGGAAACGGCTTGGCTCGCGGCCGAGCGCGAGGCCCTCGACGCGGTCGCCGAGCGCGATGATGGAACTGAAGAACTCATCCAGGGATGGTTGGCCAGCGCACGCCGGCTGCGTCAACAGCTCACCTCGGCCGGGAGGACCGAACGATGACCCAAGACACCGCCTTGTACCAGCAGTTCCAGGCGCGTACCCAGGAGTTGCTTGCCGCAGTGAACCAGGGACAGCAGGTCTTCGAGACGCTGGACATGAAGGGTTGGCTGGACACGGCCCAGAAGCTGTCGAACCGCGTCTCCAGCGACCGCTTCCGGGTCCTGGTGATCGGTGAGTTCAAGCGCGGCAAGAGCACGTTCATCAACGCTATGCTCGGCCAGGAGGTCCTGCCGGCCTTCTCGGTCCCGTGCACCGCCGTCATCAACGAGATCAAATGGGCGGAAGAACCGCGCGCAGAGCTATACTTTCGCGACCCGATTCCAGAGCCTGTTCCTGACGAAATCCCCGTCGCCGTCAAGCAGCACCTCCGCTCGGCCAGCGGCGACACCCCCGCTCCGATTCAGATCGACGTGGAGGACCTCGAGGACTACGTGGTCATCCCGGACCCTGCCAAGGAACAGGAGGCGTCGGTCGCCGAGTCCCCATACGACCGCGTCGAACTGTTCTGGAATCTCGATCTTTGCAGAAACGGCGTGGAGATCATCGATTCACCCGGACTCAACGAGCATCAGACGCGCACGAAGGTCACCACCGACTACCTCAACTCGGTCGACGCCGTGGTGTTCGTGATGTCTTGCCAGGCGCTTGCCAGCATGAGCGAGCTCAAGGTGGTCGATGGACAGATCCGCTCGGGAGGACACGAAGACATCTTCTTCGTATGCAACTGGTTCGACCAGATCCGCCCGCGTGAGCGGGACAGGCTGGTGAAGTACGCCCACAAGAAACTCGGCGATCGCACGTCTCGCGGTTCCAACGGCGTGTATTTCACCTCGGCCCTCGACGCGCTGGAAGGCCGCGAGGAGGGTGATGCCGAGTTGGTGGAGAAGTCGGGCATCCTCCGTTTCGAGCGGGATCTGGCCGGCTTCCTTGCCAACGATCGCGGGCGCATCAAGCTCCTCCAGCCCGCTCGCGAACTCCTCAGCGGCGTCCAGAAGGCCCGAAACAAGGTCATCCCGGGGCAGCGCAGCATGCACGAGACGAACCGTCAGGCCCTCCAGGAGCGCTACGACAAGGCCAAACCACGGCTCGTCGATGCCGAACGGCGACGCGACCAGATCATCCAGCGCTTGCGAAATGACCTATCGAGGGTGCGCGACGACGTGGAGCGCATGACCGAAGCTCGCATCACGGATCTCGCCCGACACGTGCCTACCTGGGCCGAAGAGTACGACGCCGAGACTGGCATCGGCGTGACCGACATGTTCCGCATGAAGGCCAAGGTAGAGGAACTCTCCGAGGAGGTCACCAAAGCCGTCACCGCTCGTATCGAGGACGAGCAGCGGAAATGGCAGTCGGACGAGCTATCCCCTTTCATCACTCGCCGCATGGAGTCGGTGACCAATGACGCGGAAAGCCAGCTCCAGGAAATCGTCGCGCGCCTCGACTCCATCAGCGCCGAACTCTCCGGGGTTTCCGGCGCGGCCGTGGCCAATGCAGACACGGGCCGTGACATCTCCACGACCGAGCGGGTCCTGTCCGCAGCCGGCGGCTTCGTCATCGGCGGCGCAGGCTCGGCCTTGGTCGGCGGGACCATGGGGTACAAGGAGATGCTCAAGAGCCTCGGACCGCAGATCGCCATCGTGGTCGTCGGTATCGGCCTACTCGGGCTCAATCCCCTGCTGATCATCCCGGTCCTCCTCGGTGGCGGCATGCTCCAGGGCTACCTCAAGAAATCCAAGACGATGAAGGAGGCCCGCAAGAAGATCGGCGAGGCCCTCGCCGAGGAGATGCTCAAGA
>CAZLEO010000154.1:0-22651 GCA_964558555.1 uncultured Rickettsiales bacterium
GGGAGGAGTCGTCGATGACGCCGTCGCAGTTGTCGTCGTAGCCGTTGCAGACCTCGGCCGCGCCGGGGTAGACGCTGGCGTCGCCGTCGTGGCAGTCGCCGTCGCAGTCGGTGTACCCGTCGCCGTCGCCGTCGATCTCGTCGGGATCCGGCACCCCGTTGCAGTCGTTGTCCAGGTATCCGTCGCAGGTCTCGGACGCGCCGGGGCTGACGGCCACGGAGTAGTCGTTGCAGTCGCCGTCGCAGATGGTGTAGCCGTCGCCGTCGAGGTCGTAGTTCTCGTCGTTGAAGGCGTTGCAGTCGTCGTCCACGCCGTTGCAGATCTCGTCCGCGGCGGGGTGGATGGCGGGATTGGTGTCGTCGCAGTCGAGGCAGGTGGAGAACCCGTCGCCGTCCGCGTCGCCGGTGTCGTCGGGCACCCCGTTGCAGTCGTTGTCGGCGAAGTCGCACAGCTCCATGTTGCCCGGATAGTTGTCGGGGTCGCCGTCGTCGCAGTCCCCGTTGCACGGCGTGACGCCGTCGCCGTCACCGTCGAGCTCCTCGTAGATCTGCCCGTCGCAGTCCGAGTCGATGCCGTCGTTGCACAGCTCCTGGGCCTGGGGGTGGACGTTCGGGTCGCTGTCGTCACAGTCCCGCATGCACTCGGACCACCCGTCGCCGTCCGCGTCGTCGTTGTCGCAGAAGAAGAAGGACAGGGAGGAGGCCAGGACCTCGGCCGCCACCACGGGATCGACGAACAGCGGGGTGAACGGGGTCCCCCAGAACAGGGTTCGGTAGGTCGGGTTGATCGTGCGCACCACGCCGAACTCCCACGTGGCGCCGTCCACCGCAAAGGTGCCCACCGCGTCCACGTCCGGGGCCATGGAGTCCGGGTACTCGGACATGCCCACGGCGGCGAAGTCGTAGGCCGGCTCCGGATAGGGGCGCGACACGTAGTCGGTGGGCAACCCGAACAGGGCGGGCGTCATGAGCACGTCGTCGGAGACGTAGCGGGTCGGATCGACGCCCAGATAGAAGTCCGTGAACAGATCGGGGACCCCGCCCTGGGTGTAGACGTAGTCCTGGCTGGACAGCAGCAACCGGCCGCCGCCGTCGAGGTAGTCGGCCATCTCGTCCTGACCGTCACCGGACGGGCCGACGCTGCCGTCGAAGTTGTCGCCGGTGAACCAGATGACCACGTCGTGGCCCTCCATGGTGGCGGCGTCCGGCTGGTCGTCGCCGTCGCTGATGTCCACCACGGTCCAGACAGCGCCGAGGGTATTCAGCGCGTCGGTCCAGTAGTCCTGCAGATCGGTGGCGTAGCCGGGACCGTTCCCGTCGTCGTCCACGAGCAGCACGTCGTAGGTCTGGGCGCTGGCGGCCGGGGCCCACGCCAGACACAGGGAGGCGAGAGCAGCACAGGTGGCGATTCGCAGCGAGGACATCCGCGTTTCCTCCATCTTCGACGCCGACACCCACGCGGGGCGGCGTGCGATCGAGCCATTATAGTATCGCCCGCGCACGTCCTCTGCACAGGGCACCGATCATCCATGCTATTCATTCTTTGGGCCGGCTTGGGGTATCCTCGGTCCCATGTTTCACAGGAGAGCAACGATGAGGCTGCTGCGATCGATCCTGTTGCTGATGCTCGTCGTCCACGGCTTTCCCGCGTGGGCCGAACCCCTGGTGATCTACGGACCGGGCTCCCCGTCCAGCGATCTCGCGTCCCAGGCCCTCAAGGAGGTCGAGGACGCTTTTGGCGTCACCACCACCGTGGATCGGCTGGTCCACGTCAACGAGGTCCCCTTCCCCGCGGCGGTACCGCTGTGGATGATGGGCGACGCCGAGGTGATCCCCTGCCGAGGAGCGGCCATAACCGGCGAGGAGCTGCGCGAACTGCTGGCCGAGGCCCAGGCGTCCGAGGGCGCCATGGAGTGGGACGAGGCCGACGACCTGCTCGACGACGCCACCGCCGCCCTGTCCTGCTCTGGCGAGGTGATCGACTCCGACCTGCTGTGGCGGCTGTTCTACACCCACGGCGCCATCGCCCACTTCGACGACCGCACCGGCGAGGCCAAGGACCACTTCCGCAAGGCGTTGAGCATCGATCCGACCCGCCGCCACGACCCCAACTTCCCGCCCCAGATCCAGGCGGCCTACCTCGACGCCCGGGAGGAGCAGCAGCTCGCCCAGGCCGCGACCTTCCGCTTCATGGGCGGCCGCGAGGGTACCACCGAGATCTTCCTCGACGGCGGCCCGCTCCCCGTGGCGCCCGGCGCCGTCGCGGAGCTGGCGCCGGGATATCACCTGCTGCAATACCGCACGCGCCTCGAGGTCTTCTACTCGCTGGCGTTCAAGGTGCAAGCCGGCGGCCAGGCCATCCTGGTCAGCGGCAGCGGCTACTCCTGGGCCATCCTCGCCGGGGACACGGACGAGCGCGCAGAGGTCATCGCCACGCAGGCCCTGACCTCCATCCCGGGGGTGGGCGCGGACTACGTCTACGTCGTCGCCATGGAGGAGGGCGCCAGCGTCTATCGCTTCGATCCGGCCAGAGGCCTGTTCGACCGGCCCGTGGTCGCCGTTGCCGACGTCGACCCCGAGGGCGGGGAAGGCGAGGGCGAAGGCGAGGGCGAGGGTCAGGGCGAAGGCGAACGCGAAGGCGAGGGCGAAGGCGAAGGCGAAGGCGCGACGCCCCCCCCCGTGGACGGGACCCGCAGCCTCGGCATCTCCATCGGCGGCGGCACGTTCATCGCCTTTGGCGATGGCGCTACCGGCGTATGGGCCGGCCCCGGACTCGAGTTCGTGGGCAAGGTCTACAAGGCGCTGCACATCGACGGCGGCTTCCAGGCCGCCCTGCGCGGCACCGACACCGGCGTGAACCTGCTCCCCCTGGGCCACGTGGGCATCCGGGTCGCCGTCTCCCCCACCGCCGTGCGCCCGTACTTCTCGGCCCTGTTCGCCTTCGGCACCGGCGACAACGGCTTCCAGCCGGGCTTCCTCTCCGGCGGCGGCGTCATGATCGAGCCGGGCAGCCCCCGCAAGTTCCGCCTCACCGTCTCCGTCTACGGTGGCTGGATCGGCAGCGGCGCCCTCGTCATCAACGTCGGCGTCGGCCCCTTGTTCTAGTGGACATGGCCGCCAAGCAGATCTGGGCCTACGTCAGCTTCGGTGCAGTGATCGCGGGGATCGCCGTGGCCCTGGCCCTCGACATGCTGCTGATGGCGCAGCCCTGATCCGGACTCCCCTGCCCTACTCCACGTCCTGACGCGTGAACACCGCCACCGCCCCGGCGACGAACACCGCGGTGTAGCCCGCCAGCAGTCCCAACGACTTGAGGCTCTCGGAGAGGAACTCGCTCACCGTCATCTCCCCCGAGCCGGTGAAGTAGGGGAACAGGAAGTTGCGGCACTCCATGAGCGTGTAGGGCTTGATCTGAGCGAAGATCTCGTACTCGAGGAGCTGGGTCACCGTGGGGAAGCTCAGCCAGATCCCGGCGTCGATGATCAGCAGGATGATGGTGTAGGTCACCGTCAGCGCCGTGGACCGGGTCACCACCGCGAGGAACGCGGTGATCGCCAGCACGGGCAACAGGCTGACACAGACGGAGACGTACTTGATCAGGATCTCGCCGATGCGCAGGCCGAACGACTGCTCCGTGCCCAGCCCCACCGGCATGTCCGCACCCATCGTCATCATGGTCCGAGAGGTGCCGAAGGCGGCCAGCCCGAGCAGCGAGGCGATGATCATCGCCAGGGCCAGCGCCGCCATCACCCACAGGATCGATGCCGACATCTTCGACAGGTAGATCCGCCACCGCGGCACGGGCCGGATCAGCAGCAGCGAGTAGGTCCGCTGGCTGTACTCGCCGGCGAAAAGCTCGCCCACCACGGCCAGGATCACCACCCCCATCACCGGCAGGTACAGTGAGAACAGGGTCCACTCGCCCGCCTGGATGCCGTCGAAGAGGTCCGCGGGCATGGAGTTGGCCGTGGCGGTGGCTCCCCAGCGCTGCACCGCGTGGATGCCGAACATGATCAGGAACACGAGCACGCCGTGGACGGCCGCGACGATGAAGCCGGCGAGGGCGAACCCGCGCCTCCACAGCTTGGTCCACTCGGCGAGGATCATCCCCAGGGTCTGTTTGAGCCAGGTCACTGGATCTGCTCCCCGGCGGTCGCCGTCACCTGGATGAAGAAGTCCTCCAGCGTCATGCGCTGCGGGATGAGCGCCTTGACGCCGATCCCGGCCTCCACGAGCAGGCGGTTGAGCTCGGCCGGCCGGTCCTCGGACAGGCGCAGCAGCATCTCGCCGGTGGGGGACTGCCCGGCCGACCGGACCCACTCGAGGCCGTCGATGACCTTGCCCACGGCGTCGGTGTCGTCCACCTCGAGCCGCACCTCCAGCGAGCCGTCGGGCTGCAACAGCTCCGCCACCGGCCCCTGGGCCACCAGCTTGCCGTTCTGGATGATGCCCACCCGGTTGCACAGCTGGCTCACCTCGCCGAGGAGGTGAGAGCTGACGAACACGGTCAGCTCGTAGCGCTGGTTGAGCTCCCGCACGAGCTCGCGCACCTCGCGCATGCCCGCGGGGTCGAGCCCGTTGGTGGGCTCGTCGAGGACCATGATCTTGGGCCGCGTCATCAGGGACTGCGCGATGCCCAGCCGCTGCTTCATGCCCAGGGAGTAGGTCTTGACCAGCTCGTCGGCGCGCCTGGTCATGCGCACCGTCTCGAGGGCCTCCTCGATCTCCCTGGCGTCGATGCCCCCGGAGTAGGCGCCCAGCACCCGCAGGTTGTCGCGGCCGGTCAGGTAGGGATAGAGCGCCGGCGTCTCGACGATGCCCGACAGCTGGGCCCGGCATTCGGTGGGCTTGTCACTGCCGAAGATCCGCACCGTCCCGGCGTCACGCCGGATCAGGCCGAGGATCATCCGGATCGTGGTGGTCTTGCCCGCGCCGTTGGGCCCCAGGAAGCCGTAGATGTCTCCCTTGTGGATCTCCAGGGAGAGGTCCTCGACCGCGGGGTTGTCGTCATAGCGCTTGGTCAGCCCCACGGTCTGCAGGGCGATGGGTTCGCTGTTGTTCACGTGGGTGTCTCAGTCCCGGAGGTAGGGGAAGCCCTCGGGCTTGACCACCAGCACCGCGCAGGTGGCCTTCTTGACCACGCGCTCGGCCTCACTGCCCAGAACGAAGTCCTTGATGGTGACGCGGCCGTGGCTGCCCATGACGATGAGGTCGGCCTGGGACTCCTCGGCGGCGCGGAGGATCTGGTTGGAGATGTTGCCCGAGGCCACGCGGTAGGCCAGGTCGTCGCTGGGTACCTCGGCGCCGCCGTCCACCGTCAGGGTCTCCATGGCGCGGGCCACGTCGTCGCGGATCATCCGCTCGTCGTCCTCGATGGCCTCCATCTCCAGCGCGGCGGACGCGTGCTCGTCGTACACGTCCCGCGCGGGCCGGTCGGTCACGTAGAGGAAGAACGCCTTCGCGCCGTACTTGCTGGCCATGCTCAGGGTCAGGGCCACGGCCTTGCGCGAGTTCTCCGACAGATCGGTGGGACACAAGATTTTCTTCAGCTCGAACATCCGTCCTCCTATCCCGCACGGGGTGCGGGCTCATCCGCTCGGGCGGCCTCGGGAGACACCCAAGACACGGGCGTGTTGTTTATCATTCCCGAGGTAGCCGTTCAATCGCTACCGACCAGCCCGCCGATCACATTCAGCAGGGTCTTGCTGGTCTCGTTGCGGCAACCGTCTCTCCATTGCACACTCGCCACCGAGCTGGGCCCGAGGGGGCGCAGGACGCGCTGGCCGTTCAGCCAGACCTCGGCGCACTCCCCCTGGACGGCGGCGTTGACCATGTCCACGGCGTGGGTGGTGTACTCCCCCTGCGCGTGGTCCACGGCGGCCTGCTCCCGCAGGTATCGGCACGACAGGTTCCCCACGTGGCGCACGGCCTCGCGGGGGACCCAGTAGGTGTCGTCGTCCAGCCCTCGCCCCATGGCGGGCTTCATGATGGTGCCGAAGCTGGTGATCACCTGGCGATCGCAGGGGCCCTCCCAGTCCAGCAGCCAGTCCACGCCCAGCCGTCGGCCGTGCTCGGCCACCACGTGGACCCCCGAGGCCACCCCGAGGGAGATGGCCACCACGCCGACCGAGTCCTGGACCCGGGGGACGCGCGCGAGGAACTCCAGGGCGGCCAGGGTGGCCGTACGACAGGCCGGACCGCCGAAGTCGTACTCGCCCCAGGATCTCCCCAGCCCCGGCGGATCGAAGTGCACACACACGCACCCCAGCTCGGCCACCTCGTCGGCCGCGATCAGCGCGCTGAGGCGGTCGAAGCTGGTGCCGGCGCCCGACAGGCCCGGGATGAGCAGCACGCCCGGCAGCGGCTCGTCGCCGGCAGGGCTGTGCACGTGGGCGAAGATCCGGTAGCCGTCGGGCAGGGTCAGCCAGGTCCCGTCTTCACGCATGCGCGCCAGGCCGCCGAGCGTGCGGCGGCGCAGGCGGCGGCTCCTCAGCTGGGCCTCGTCGGCCAGGTGGCGTAGCTTCGCCAGCACGGGCATCCTCCGGCGGATGAAGGTACCACATGCGCGCGCGATACAGGGCCCAGGTACGGTCCAAGATGTGTTAGTTTTTCGCGCTCCGGAAGCGGACCAACAGGAGGACGACCATGGCCAACCCCTTCGACCTGTTCAAGGAGCGCGGCTACATCTACCAGTGCACCGACGAGGACGGCCTGCGCGCGGCGTTCGCCGCCGGTCCGGTGGTGGCCTACGTGGGCTACGACCTCACCGCGGGCTCCCTGCACATCGGCAGCATGGTCAGCCTGATGATGCTGGCCCACCTCCAGCGCGAGGGCCACCGGCCCATCGCCCTGGTGGGCGGCGGCACGACCCGCATCGGCGACCCGTCGGGCAAGACCGAGATGCGCAAGATGCTCTCGGGCGACGCCATCGACCGCTTCAAGGAGGGCATCAAGGCCGACGTGGGCCGCTTCCTCGACTTCGGCGAGGCGGGCGCGCAGATGGCCGACAACGCCGAGTGGCTCCTGGACCTGAACTACGTGGAGTTCCTGCGCGACGTGGGCCGCCACTTCAGCGTCAACCGCATGCTCACCGCCGAGTCCGTGCAGCAGCGCCTGGAGAAGGGCCTGAGCTTCCTCGAGTTCAACTACCAGCTGCTGCAGGCCTACGACTTCGTGGTCCTGCACCGCCGCTACGGCTGCCGGCTGCAGATGGGCGGCGCCGACCAGTGGGGCAACATCGTCGCCGGCATCGAGCTGGGGCGGCGCATGGACGGCGTGGAGCTGTACGGGCTGACCGCGCCCCTGATCACCACCGCGTCGGGCGAGAAGATGGGCAAGACCGCCAAGGGCGCCCTGTGGCTGGCCCCACAGAAGGTCTCCCCCTACGAGTTCTACCAGTACTGGATCAACGTCCACGACGCGGACGTCGAGCGATTCCTGGGCCTGTTCACCTTCCTGCCCATGGACGAGGTCCGGCGGCTCGGCGCCCTGGAGGGGGCCGAATGCCGCGAGGCCAAGAAGGTGCTCGCCCGGGAGGTCACCGCCGTGGTGCACGGCGCAGCGGCCGCGGACGAGGCGGTCCGGGCCACCGAGGCGACCTTTGGCGGCGCTTCCAGCGCCGAGGGGGTTCCCACCCACACCGTCGCGCGTGCGGATCTGGAGGCCGGCATCCCGGCCTTCGTGCTGTTCGCCGACTGCGGCCTGGCCAAGTCGCGCGGCGCCGCCCGGCGGACCCTGTCCCAGGGGGGCGGCTACTGCAACGGCGAGCGGCTGTCCGCCTTCGATCAGGTGATCGGCGCGGGCGATCTGGTCGATGGGCGGGTGGAGCTGCGGTTCGGCAAGAAGAACCACGTCCACGTGCTCGTGGACGGGTAGCGGTCCGGTCGGTCTACAGCAGGCCGATGACGTAGTTGGCGTCGAACGGCCACAGATCGGCGTTCTGGATGACCATCTCGCGATCGATGACCACGTAGGTGGGGTAGCCCAGGGTCACATACGGGGACTGGGACATGCCGCCGTCGTTCAGCTGGGGATGCTCGAGGGCGTAGGTGTCGTTCCAGGAGTTGAGATCGGCCTCGCTGGGCGGACCGCCGCTGGGGCCCTCCTGCATCACACCGAGCACCACCAGGCCCTGGTCCGCGTAGCCGCCGTAGAGTTCCTGCCCCTCCGGGGCAAGCTGGCCGCACGTGGGTCACCAGTAGGCGAAGACGTCCAGGACGATCACCTGGCCGTAGAACTGGTACAGCTCCACCTCGTCGCCGAACTGGTCGGTCAGGGTGAAGTTGGTGGCGATGTCACCGTTGGACCAGCCGGTGCCGGCCAGGTCGGCGGGGACGTCGTCCTCGTACGCGTGCCACCAGCTGTTCTCCGGGCCGTAGTACGCCGGCGCGGAGGTGTCGTCGTCGCCCGCGTCGTCGTCGCCGACCGCCGAATCGTCGTCGTCGTCGTCGTCGTCGTCGCCGCTGGGTTCACACCCCCACAACAGCAGGGGGGTCCACACGGCGAGGATCAGAGATAGTAGGAATCTGCTCACGTACTGCTCCTTTCCACCTCCCGGGGTGGGCGGCTGGTCTGCATGGAGGATACCCGGCGGGCGGAGCGCGCGAGCCAAGAGGTTGAAAAAAACCGGTCGTGCTAGGGTCGGCGAAGACGGGGCCCGGATCATCGACGAGTGCAGGCCCCGGGGAGTGGTTCGATGGATCGGATGCGCCAGCACGCCATCGTGCGCATCGCGGTCAGTCGCGGGCTGGTCACCGCGGCCGACACGGACGACCTGCCCGACGACGCCCCCCTCCAGGCGCTGCTGGACGACGGCCTCGTGTCGATGGCCGACGTGGAGCAGATGGAGGACGACCTGGACTCCGCGCCGACGATGCCGCCCCAGCGCAGCCTGGGCAGGCCCCGGCAGCGACCGGTGTCCGCGGAGACGCCCACCGAGATGTGGGACGACTCCGCGGCCGAGCTGTGGGACGAGATCCCCGACCCCCTGGGCCCGGATCCGGACGCGACCCCCACCCTCACGCCGCGGCTCCCGGTGAACCTGGACAGCGCCGACGACCTCGTCGACGTCTCGGCCACCCACTCCCTCCACGCGGGCACCGAGTTCGGCCGGTACACCATCCTCAAGTTCCTCGGCGCCGGGGGCATGGGCCAGGTCTACAAGGCCTACGACAGCACGCTGGACCGCCCGGTCGCGCTGAAGTTCCTCAAGGGCGCCGAACCCGACCAGGTACAGCGTTTCTTCCGCGAGGCGCGTGCCCAGGCGCGTCTCGCGCACGAGAACATCTGCAACGTGTTCGAGGCCGGCGAGATCGAGGGGCGTCCCTACATCGCGATGCAGTACATCAAGGGCGAGGAGCTGGCCGACCTCGCCGGCCGCCTCTCGCTCGACCAGCGCGTCAAGCTCCTCCGCCTGGCGTGCGACGCCATCCATGCCGCGCACCGTGAAGGCATGATCCACCGCGACATCAAGCCGGGCAACGTGATGGTCGAGGCCCTCGAGGACGGCCGCTACAAGCCCTACGTGATGGACTTCGGCCTGGTGCGGGACGAGCGGGATCCCGGCGCGACCGCGTCCGGGGCGCTCATGGGCACGCCCGCCTACATCTCGCCCGAGCAGGCCATGGGCGAAACCGAGCGCGTCGACCGGCGCACGGACGTGTACAGCCTCGGCGCCACGCTGTACTTCCTGCTCGTGGGGCGGTCCCCCTTCGTGGTGGACAACCCGCTGATGCACCTGGTCAAGGTCATCGACGAGGATCCCTTGCCGCCGCAGCGCGAAGATCCCGCCGTGCCCGCGGACCTGGACACCATCGCCATGAAGTGCATGGAGAAATCCCCCCAGGCCCGGTACGCGTCAGCCCGCGCCCTCGGAGAGGAGCTGCAGCGGTACCTCGACGGCGATCCCATCGAGGCGCGACCCATCAGCGGCGTGCAGCGCCTGATCAAGAAGGCGCACAAGAACAAGACGATCGTGGCGATCTCGGTCGTGGCTGCCGTGCTCGTGCTGGCCGCCCTGGCCACGGCCGGCGGCATGCGCATCCGGGCGGTGCAGCAGGCGCGGCTGGCCCAGCAGTTCGGCGAGGACACGCGCCAGGTGGAGTGGACGATGCGCGCGGCGCACCTCGTCCCGATCCACGACATCTCCGACGACGTGGCCGACGTGCGCGAGCACATGGCGGCCATCGAGGCGCGAATGGGCGATCCCATCGCACGCGGCGCGGGCCACTACGCGCTGGGTCGCGGCTACCTCGCGCTGGGGGACGTGCAGCGAGCCCGCGACGAGCTGCAGGCGGCGTGGGACGGTGGGTACCAGGACGCCGACGTGGCCTACGGGCTGGGTCTGGCCATGACGGAGCAGTACAAGCGTGAGCTGGAGGCGCTGGGGAGCATCACCGATCCAGCGGCACGGGCCGCGCAGCGGGTCGCGGTGGGTGAGGAGTACCACGGCCCGACGCTTCGTTTCCTCGAGGCCAGCGAGGGCTCCGAGCTCGCCAGCCCGGACCACGTCCTCGGCCTGATCGCGCTGGTGGAGGACCGCTACGAGGACGGTCTGACTCACGCCCGGATCGCCCAGGAGGAGTCCCAGGACTGGTTTTACGAGCCGCTCGTTCTGGAGGGAGACCTCTACCTCGCGTGGGGGGTCGCGCGATCCGCGGCCGGGGATCGGGTGGGGGCCCTGGAGCACTTCGAGAGTGCGCGGCGAGCGTACTCGACCGCCGCCCGCGTGGCACCGAGCGATCCCGGGATCCATGCCTCGATCTGCGCCACCTGGATCGCGACGATGGGGCAGCTCTACTGGGGCGATGAGGAGTTACAGCCTGTCCTCGAAGAGCTCCAGCGGGCCGCCGAGGACGCGCTGGCGGTGGATCCGCGCCAGGGGCTGGTGGTCACCCGCCTCGCCTACGCCCAGTGGAACCTGGCGATCCACGACGGCCATCACGGCCGCGACCCCCGGCGCAGGCTGGCGCGGGCCGCCGTGCTGTCCGCGCGGGCCGCCCACACGACCCCCACCGAGCCGTTCGCCTACGTGTTGCACGGGATGGTGCTCGACGCCGCGGCAGACCTCGAGGTCGAACGCGGCCGCGACCCCCGGTCGCTGCAGGACACGGCCATCCAGAGTCTGGCGCTGGCCATGCGGATCGACCCGGAAGACGCCGTCCCACACGTCAAGACGGGCGACGTCTACCGCTGGCGCGGCTGGTACGAGTGCGACCACGACCTCGATCCCCGGGGCTCCTGGGAGCAGGCGGAGCGGTTCTTCCTCGAGGCCATCGAGCGCGACCCGGAGGAGGCGACCTACCACAGCGATCTGGCCAACACGTACATCGACCGCGGTCAGTACCTCGACACCCGTGGCGAGGACCCGGTCCCCAGCCTCGATCGCGGCATCGCCAGCCTGGAGCAAGCGGTCCTGCTCGATCCCAACGAGGCCTACATCCACGCCAGCCTGGGTAACGCGTTCGCCGTTCGCGGCGCCATGCTCATCGACCGCGGGGAGGATCCCACGAAGTCCCTGGATCGCGCCGTGGCTCGCTACACCGAGGCGATCCGACTCGCCCCGACGTGGGCCTTCGCGCACGCAGAACTCGGGTGGTGCCACATCCTGCGCGCCAGGTTCGAGGTCCGCTCCGGACGGGATCCGGGCCCGCACCTGGTCCGCGCGGACACCCACCTCGAGGACGCATTGCGGCACAACCCGGAGTCGGCTGACGCCCTCGAGTACAAGGGGAAGATGGACGAGCTGATGGTGCTGCCAGGGGAGCCCGGTCCCGCGGCCCCCCCAGCAGGCGAAGGCTGACTGCCCTAGGTGGCCGGCGGCTTGGGATCGCTCGGCGGTGGCTTCTTCACGCCTTTTTTCTTGTCGTCGCTCATCGTCGTGCTCCCGGGTTGTCGTCCGGCCTGCATGGCCGGATTCGGTTCCTTGCATCCTATCGTGCCGACCGGTCCCCCGCCACGACGCTGGCGCACATGCCGCTTCGATGGTGATATGTAGGGCCTGATCCAACGGGAGGCCGAGACGTGGACGAGGCGCGGGCCATCTTCCTGGCAGCGGGCGCGGGCGTGGGCGGCCTGGTCGTCGTCCTGACCCTGGCGCTGGGCGTCTCCGCGCTCAAGTGGAAGGGCATCATCCGCCGCGCGGACCGCCTCGGCCGCGGCCTGAAGCTGACGCGCCTGAACCACCCGCGCATGCCCATCGGCCAGTGGTACGGGGGATCGTGGAAGGGTCGCCCCTTCGTGGCCACCTACGTCAACATGCGGGTGGGCGCCGGCCGGGGCGCCTCGGTGATCCCGGGGCTGCACCTGGCCATGGCGGTACGGGCCGGCAACGAGCTGGGGGCGCTGCAGAAGCGCACGCGCGGCCTCTCGCGCCGCAAGCAGCACGCGTTCACCGACCTGTACGCCACCACCCGTCCCGACTCCCTCCGCGAGGCCTCACGCGAGGCCCTGCAGGCGTTCGCCTGGGAGTTCGACCAGGCCGACCTGTCCCTGCGGTCCAGGACCCGGGTTCCGCGTGGCTGGCTGCTGCCGGGCGTGCTGGAGGAGGGACGCAGCGTGCTGTTCGCCCAGCGGTGGCGCCGGGAGGTGCCGGTGGACCGCGTGGGCGAGATGCTCGACGCCATGAGCGCCATCGTCGGCGCCCTGGAGGAGGACAGCGCGGCCCTGGACGCGGGCGACGAGATCGCCGCGGCGCGACGGCGAGCCCGCGTGGCCGAGCTCGGCTCCGTGGGGTGCGATCGCTGCGGCGCGAGCCTGCCCGTCACGGCGGGAGAGACCGCCACCGCCTGCCTGTTCTGCGGGAGCGAGACGGCCCTGCCGGCGCACCTGGTCGCAGACCTCGAGGCGCTGCCCCGCGACGCGGCGCGCATCGAGGAAGAGGGCAAGAAGGCCTACGCCGAGGCCGTGGCCGAGGCGCGGACGTCGTCGCCCCTGTTCACCATGGTCTTCGCGTTCGTGTTCGTGTTCGTGCTCGTCGGCCTGACGGTGGGTCCCATCTTCCTGGGGCGCGCCCTGGGCGTGCAGCTGGGCCTGAGCGAGGGCCACGCCATGGCGCTGGGGGGCGCGGCAGCCACCCTGGTGGCCGTCGGTGGTTTCGTGGGCCTGCTCGCCGGGCTCGTCGGCGTGACCCGCTGGCGGCGCAAGCGGGCGTTCCGCATGGCCCTGGCCGTGGCGGACCGGCGCGCGGGCACCGAGGCGCCCTGCCCTCGCTGCCGGGCCGACGTCCGTATCCCCGACCGCGCCGCCACGCTCATCTGCGCGACCTGCGGCAGCCCGCTGCTCGCCTCCCACGGCATGCTCATCGCCTGGATGGACGACGCGACCCGCCGCGCCGACGAGTGGCGGACCGGCGCGGCGCGTGTGCTCGACGCCGACGCCATCGCCGACTTCGAGCGAACGCCGCGGACGGTGTTCGTGGGGCTACTCGTGATCTCCGTGCTGTTCAGCGGGAGCCTGGCCCTGATCGGGATCGTCGTCAGCCTGCTGGGCGGCTGACTGGGCCAGGATCGCGGCCGCCTCGCGGCGTCTCTTCTCCTCGAGGATCTCCTGCGGGATCTCGATTCGCTGCAGCGTGTCGAGGGGCCGGATGTCGGGCTGTTCCCGCCACGTGTTGTACGCGTTGTACGAGTCGCGGGCGAACTCCTGCTCGCCGTGGGCCTTGTACAGCCGCAACAGCGCCGCGAGGCTGGGGGCGCCCATGGTGAGCACGGCCAGCAACGAGAGCTCCACCGGGTGCGCGAACACCACGTTGCACCAGGCGACGAGGGCGTAGATGAGGATCCCGACGGCGGTCCACAGCTTCTTGACGTTCACGATCTGCGGGATTCCGAGCCGCTCGACCGTGGAACGGATCCGGGCCTTGGGGCCTTCTCGCCACCCCTCCCCTTCGCGGCGATCGGTCAGTCCGAGTTCGTCCGGGATCCGGTGGAACGGGAACACGGTGGACGGATCGGTCTCGCCGTCCCCGCGAGCGGCGGCCCGGGACTCCAGCTTCAGGATCCATCGTTGCTTCGCGAAGCCGTACAGTCCGATCACGAGGAAGGACGTGAGGAACCACCCGTAGAAGTTGGAGAACGGGATGCAGTGGTAGTACCCCCACTTGAAGTAGGGGGCGATCCACCGTCTCATCGCGTCGGCGCCACGTGAGGGATGTCCTCCGACGGAGCTCCACCAGTCGGCATCGTCGCTGCGAATCGGGTGCGCAGCGGCGCAACCTCGCTCGCAGTCCGCGTCGCAGCATTCCCGCTCGCAGTCGAGCTTCCAGTTCCGGGCGGCGTGGAGGGAGCGGCGATCCTTGTACAGCGCGAGAATCTTCGCCTTCTGGGCGCCCTCGACGCCCGCGTCCCCGCCAGGCAGGCCCTCGATCTCCCGTTCTCGTCGGGCGAACTCCTCGACGCCATCGGTGAGCTCCGCGCATCCGACCTCGAAATCGCCGTCCGGTGCTGCGTCTCGGCACCGATCGGCGCACTGGTCCTGGAACGGCTCGAGCCGCCGGCCCTTCCTGCAGGCGCCCAGGTCGGTCTCGTCGTCGGAGAACAGCTCCCGGGTCACGCACAGCTGTGGGCTGATGGGGCGCGTGCAGTCCTGCTTGCAGCGACGGACGCAGGCGTGGTCCGCCCGCAGCTCCTCGCACCGCTCCTGCTGGCACTGGTCCGAGTAGCGCCAGGTCCAGGCCCCCTCGTAGTGGACCATGTGGGGATCCAGGGCCAGGTCCCAGATGGTCATGAGCGCGGCGGTGATGAAGCTGATGATGAGGAGCCGTCGCCAGCCGACCGCGAACACCTTGGGCTCGCCCTCCACGAGCAGGTTGGCGATGGTCAGGCTCGGGTAGAGCATGGTGAACCAGGCCAGCGGCACGGTCCAGGGCACGGAGAAGAAGGTGCGCCCGACGCGGGCCGGATCGTAGGTGTACTCGCCGAACGGGATGCCCGTGCGCGTGCTCAACCACTCCGCCCCGAAGCAGACCACGAGGCTGATGAGGAGGAGGACCGCCAGGCGACGCCAGCCGATGCGCGTGAAGGCGTGCCCGACGGAGATCAGGAATGCGATGGGCACCACGACGGTGAACGGCAACGGCGTGGGATTGGCCATCGACCGCAGAGCCACGCCGAACGTGACCAGGAGGATCGTTCCGAGCGTGATGACCAGCCCGGCCTTGTAGACGGTGTTCTTCTGTTGTTCCGGTCGTTCGTCCCAGCGCGTCCAGTGCACGAAGCCCCTCCCAACTCACGCGTCTCAGATCATACACACGTCCCGGTCAGGTAGTCACACTCCATGCCCTTGGGGCAGTCGTCGGGGCTGTCACAGGGAATGTGTCCTTCCACCTGCAGATCGCCGGTGAGGTGGGAGTAGACCTCGAACTCCACGCAGCCCACGTCCGTGTCCACGGAGTCGAGGGTGTGGCGGTAGATGTTGCCGCTGGGGAAGCCGGAGACGCCGTAGCCGATGAGGGCGTCCATGACGCTGGACGGGGTGGAGAAGGAGCCCGTGTCGGCCACGTCGCACCAGACCTCCACGGGCGTGGTGCCGTGCTGGTCGATGTTGAAGCGCAGCAAGATGGTGGCGTTGGCGGAGGTACCGGGCGTCCAGGTGACCTCCATCGGCTGGCCCTCGACGACCACCCAGGGGTCCTCCGGGATCACCAGCGGCTCGAAGCCCTCGCCGTACAGCTGGAAGCCGCCGATCTCGTTGCCGCTGGCGCTCAACCGGATGTCGGCGCCGGGCTCGAAGCCCGGGTGCGGCATCTGGGTGTCGTAGTAGATCGCGGGCATCCCGCCGCCTGGCGCGACCATCTCGACCTCCTTGTTCAGGCCGGTGATGGTGACCGTGCCCACGTCGAGGTTGAGCGGATACGGGATGCAGTCACCGTCGAAGTCACAGGTCTCGTCCGGGGCGCACGGCGGATCGCAGAAGGGGTTGTTGCGCCGCATGAGGCGGCAGTCGTCCTCCTCGAGCACGTTCTCGAGGATGGTGCTGGGCACCACCCCGTCGCGCACCTCGCCGGAGATGACCGTGTAGTCGGGTTCGTGCTGCACCATGAAGGCGCCCATCTTGTCGTCCAGCGCGCACGCGCCGCGGAAGGTGGGGGTCTCGGTGTCGTCGTCGTCGCCAGGGGTGCCGTCGTCGTCGTCCGCGGTGGCGTCGTCGTCGTCCGCGGTGGCGTCGTCGTCCCCGGCGGTCGAGTCGTCGTCGTCGGCCTCGTCGCAGGACACACCGAACAGGATCAGCCAGGACGAGAGGAGCAGGTAGCGGAGCATGGGGTGTCCTTTCGTGGACCGGTAGCGTCAGGGACCGTTGTAGACCGTGCCGCCCCAGTGGGCCGGCGGGATGCCGATGACCACCTCGGTGACGGTGTTGTTGTTGTAGGGCTGCGGGGCGTACAGGGCGTCCTGGAGCCAACCCCCGACGCCGGATCCCCACGCGAGCCCGTGGCCGTAGGAGTTCCAGTCCCAGTTGAGGTAGACCTCGGCCTGACCTCCCCCGGGTGGAATCCGGAAGAGATTGGATGAATAGTAGTCAGCGACGAAGACCCCGCCACAGGCATCGACGGCGATCCCGTCATGCCACCCCATGTTGTTAAGTCCCACGTGCGCGTACAGTTGGGGTGGACCAGTCGGTTCGTAGTTCTCGTCCAGTTCGACGGCGTAGAACGAACCGTCGCCTACCGTGCCAATGTAGATCTCGGAGCCGTCGCCACTGAATGCCAATGTGTGGGCCTCGCCACCTTGTACGGTCGTGACGGTCTCGCTGACGCCGCTGACCGGATCGATGCGCTTGATCCAGTTGCCGCCGGCGGCGTACAGCATGTCGTCGGGGCCCCAGATCAGCCCGTAGGTGCCGCCGTCGATGTTGGTGATGACGGTGGGGATGCCCGCGGGGTTGATGCGCTGGATGGCGCTGATGTTGGTGTTCATCGCGGCGAGGTCGCCGTCGGGCATGTAGGTCATCTGCTGGCCGGAACCGAAGTTGGGGACGAAGGGGCTCCAGGCGCCGGTGTAGTCGGCCTTGATGAGCAGGCTGCCGTCGCTGCCGACGATGAACCCGAACTCGTCGAAGGCCAGGCCGTGGTACCCCCGCGCGCCGGGGACCGCCCGCTCGGACACCGGCTCCGTGGGCGCGGTGTCGCAGTCGAAGGTGTCCTCGTCGGTGTCGCCGTCGCAGTCGTTGTCGAGGCCGTCCACCGGGTCGTAGACGCCGGGCATGATGGCGGCGTTGGTGTCGTCGCAGTCCCCGTCGCAGTCGGTCATCCCGTCGCTGTCGCCGTCGGTCTCGTTGGCGTCGATGACGTTGTCGCAGTCGTTGTCGAGGATGTCGTCGAAGCACGTCATCTCGGCCCCGGGGAACACCGCAGCGTTGTACTCGTTGCAGTCGCCGGCGCACTCGCTGTACCCGTCCGCGTCGGCGTCCGCCTCGGTGGGATCGTCGATGCCGTCGCAGTCGTTGTCGGCGATGCCGTCGCACACCTCCTCGGCGCCGGGGTAGACGTCGGCGTTGGTGTCGTCGCAGTCCGTATCGCTCATGTGGCCGTCGCCGTCGGCGTCGACCGGCGCGGAGGAGTCGTCGTCGTCTCCACTGGAATCGTCGTCGTCGTCGTCGTCGTCGGTGACGGTGTCGTCGTCGCCGCTGTCGTCGTCATCTCCTTCACAGCCCCAGGCGAAGACGAGCAGCCCGAGGGCGGCCAGCAAGGCAAATCGATGGAACATCCTGGAAACCTCCGTGGACCCAGCGTAGCAAGCATCCGGGCCCGTATGAAGCGACTGCAGCCCGCATTCCACGCGCGCGGTGTGCGTTGGCCTCCGCGCGCACGTTTCTATAGAATCCCCCGGCATCGACACAGATCCTGATCTTCGAACGGGAGACCCGACGTGATCCGAATCACCTTCGCCTCGCTCGTCCTCGCCCTCGCCCTCCCCCTCGCCGCCGCAGCGCAGGAGAGCCACCTGATGCGGTACGCCGACGTGTCGGCGTCGCAGATCGTCTTCACGTTCGAGGACGACCTGTGGCTGATGCCGATCAGCGGCGGCGCGGCCCGGCGCATCACCAACCACCCCGGAATCGAGCGCTACGCGAAGTTCAGCCCGGACGGGCAGACCCTGGCGTTCACCGCGGAGTACGACGGCGGACGCGACGTGTACGTGATGAGCGTCCACGGCGGCGAGCCCACGCGGCTGACGTATCACCCGACCCGCGACCGGGTCCTCGGGTGGACGGCGGACGGCAGCCACGTGCTCTTCCGCTCTGCGCGCGAGTTCCCGTCCCGGGCCGAGCGCAGCTATCTGGTCTCGGTGGACGGCGGCATGCCGTCGGCCCTGCCGGTGGACCGGGCCGGGCTCGCGTCCCTGTCTCCGGACGGCGGCTGGCTCGCCTTCAACCGCCAGACCCGCGAGGACCGGACGTGGAAGCGCTACCAGGGCGGCAAGGCCCAGGACATCTGGCTGGCCAACCTCGCCACGAGCGAGTTCTACCGGATCACGGACTGGGCCGGCACGGACAACTTCCCCATGTGGGAGGGCAGCCGCATCTACTTCACCTCGGACCGTCACCACGGCACGCTCAACCTCTTCGCGTACGACACCCAGACCGGCGAGACGGCCGCGCTGACCGACTATGCGGACTACGACGTCAAGTATCCGTCCGCCGGGCCCGGCTGGATCGTCTTCCAGTACGCCGAGTCGCTCCACCTGCTCGAGCTCGCCACGGGCGCGGTCAGTCAGGTGCCGGTGACCGTGCCGACCGATGGCGTGCACATGCGCGCCAGCTACGAGGGCGTGGGCGAGCACGTGCGGTCGTTCCGGCTCTCCCCCACGGGCAAGCGCCTGTTGCTGGAGACCCGCGGCGAGATCGTCGACGTGCCGGTGGGCGACGAGGGCCAGGCCCGCGTCGTGCTGGAGAGCTCGGCGTCCCGCGAGAAGCAGGCCGTGTGGTCGCCCGACGGGAACTGGATCGCCTTCTTGTCCGATCGCAGCGGTGAGGAGGAGGTCTACCTGGCGCCGGCCGAAGGGGACGGCGGGTTCCGACAGATCACCACCGAGGGGCTGGGGTATCGGATGCACATGGTGTGGTCCCCGGACAGCCGCTACCTGCTGTTCGCCGACAAGTTCATGCGCCTGAACCTGCTGGACGTGCTCACCCAGGAGCGGGCGGTCGTCGACCAGGGCCAGTTCGACGACGCGTGGGAGCGCTGGGGCATCCAGGACTACGTGTGGTCCCCGGACAGCCGCTGGGTGGCCTACTCCAAGATGGAACCGAACATGAACGAGTCGGTCTTCCTGTTCTCGCTGGACAGCGGCCAGGCCGTGCGCGTCACGGCGGACACGACCCAGGACTGGAGTCCATCGTTCGACCCCGAGGGCCGCTACCTGTACTTCCTGTCCAACCGCACCTTCGATCCCGTGATGGGGCTGGTGGACCAGAACCACGTGTACCTGGACATCACGCGCGCCTACGCCGTGGTGCTGAAAGCTGGCGAGCCGTCCCCGTTCGCCCCGGAGAACCCCACGGACCCGGGCATCACCGAGGAGGACCAGGGAAAGAAGAAGGACAAGAAGAAGGCCGACAAGCCCGCCACGGTCATCGACCTGGCGGGTCTGGACCGCCGCGTCGTGGCCGTCCCCGGCGTGAAGGCCGGCCGGTACTACCGCCTCGAGGCCACCGCGGACGGGTTCCTCTACCTGTCCATGCCCGAAGACGTGTTCCTCAAGTACACCACGGTCACGGACACCACGAAGTCGGGCTACGACCTGTACGGCTACGACCTCGAGGACGAGGAGGCGACGAAGCTGGCCTCGGGCATCGGCAACTACCACCTGTCCGCCGACCGGGAACACACGGTGTACCGCGACGGCAAGTCGTTCCACGTCGTGGAGACGGGCGCGGAGGTGGACTCCCCCGACGCCGTGGACCTGTCCAGCGTGCGTATCCGCGTCGACCGCCGCGACGAGTTCCAGCAGATCTTCGACGAGGCCTGGCGCGTGCAGCGCGACTGGATGTACGACGGCAACATGCACGCGGTGGACTGGGGCGCTACCTGGGACAAGTACAAGCGGTTCGTGCCCTACTGCGGCAACCGCGGCGACCTCAACTACCTCATCGGCGAGATGATCGGCGAGCTGAACATCGGCCACGCCTACGTCTGGGGCGGCGACCACCCCGAGGGTGGGGAGTGGGTCTCCACCGGCCTGCTCGGCGCCACCTTCGACACGCCCGCCGAGTCGGCACATCACCGGATCGCCCATATCTACGCCGGGACGCCCGGTGACCCCGGCGAGTTCAGCCCCCTGACGCAGCTCGGTTGTGACATCCGCGACGGCGACTACCTGATCGCCATCGACGGGCAGCAGGTCACCAGCGGCGACAACGTGTACGCCTTCTTGCAGGACAAGGTCGGCCGCCAGGTCACCGTGTCCACCAACCGCGGTCCCACGGCCGAAGGCGCGACCGAGTGTGTGGTCGAGCCGCTCAAGAGCGAGTACTCGTTGCAGTACCGCGAGTTCGTCGAGATGCGGCGCGCGCACGTGGAGGCGCAGTCGAACGGCGAGATCGGCTACATCCACATCCCCAACATGGGTTCCGCCGGGCTCGCCGAGTTCGCCAAGGGGTGGTTCCCGCAGGTGCACAAGCGCGGCCTCGTCATCGACGTGCGCTACAACGGCGGCGGCTTCGTCGCCGACATGATCATCGACCGCATCGAGCGGCGCGTGTGGTCCATGACCCAGCCCCGCGAGGGTGTCGCCGGTCGCAACCCGGAGCGCACCTTCTCCGGCCCCATCGTCGTGCTGATCAACGCCGACTCCGGCTCCAACGCCGAGTTCTTCGCCGAGGCCATGAAGCGCAAGGGCCTCGCCACGGTGATGGGCACGCGCACCTGGGGTGGCTCCATCGGCATCGAGCCCCACCAGGATCTGGTGGACGGCGGCCTGACGACGCCGCCCGGCTTCGGCCTGTACGGGATGGACCGCACCTGGCTCATCGAGGGCTGGGGCGTGGAGCCGGACATCGTCGTGTGGAACGCTCCCGCATCCATCCTCCAGGGTGTGGACTCCCAGCTCGACGCGGCGCTGGTGAACCTGAACGAACGGCTCGCTGCGCCGATGCCGGTGCCGCCGCTGTATCCGGACAAGTCGAAGTAGCGGACGGTACGCTTCGTGCTCCCCTCCCCTCTCCTCTTCCTGATCGCCCTGATCGCCTCGGCCTTTCTCGTGACAGGCTGTGACGAGACAACAGACGATGATTCGGCACCGGCCGGCGACGACGACGTCGCCGACGATGACGACGACGACGACGATACGACCGACGACGACGATGACGACATGACCTCGGCCGAGGGGGACTTCGCGGCTTTCGAAGAGCTGCTGGATGCGCTGGCCGACGCGCCGGACAGCTCCACCCAGCGGACCCTCGCCGAGGCGTTCTTCCTGCAGGTCCACTACGGCGACGGATTCCCCATCGCCCACGAGGGCACGGTCACGTTCTGTGCGCTGCTCGGGAGTCCACCCGCGGGAGGCGTCTCCCTGGCCGGAGAGCACGAGGGGTGGATCGGGGAGTCCATGCAGCGCGAGGGGGACATCCCCTTTTACTGGATCACCGTCGACTGGTCTTCACCGCCCGCGCGGCCGCTGTACAAGTTCGTCCATCACGAGAATGGAGGCGACGCGTGGCACGCGGACCCGTGGGCCAGGCGCTACGGGTACGACGAATTCGGCGAGTACAGCCTGGTCTCCGGGGGTGGAGGTGAGAGCCACCTGGAGCGCTACCTGTACTTCGAGGCGGATCAGCTGGGCAACGAGCGCACGGTTCGGCTGTATCTACCGGCCGGATACGATCCGGGCTCGTCTTATCCCGTCCTCTACATGCACGACGGGCAGAATCTCTTCGACCCCGGCGCCACCTTTGGCGAGTGGGAAGTGGACGAGAACCTCGACACGCTGATCGGCTCCGGATCGATCCAGCCCGTGGTCGTCGTGGGCCTGGACAACACCGAGGCGCGGATGGACGAGTACACACACTGCGTGGACGACTTCGGTCACGGGCCGATGGGTGGGGATTCCGCGGCGTATGCCGACCTGGTCGTGAATCAGTTGATGCCGTTCGTCGAAGGATGCTACGCCGTTCGAACCGGCGCCGAGAACACTGGAATACTGGGCTCATCCCTCGGCGGCCTCGTCTCGTTCGACATCGCGCTGAATCATCCCGGCGTGTTCGGTTACGTAGGAGGGATGTCTTCGACGCTGGGCTGGGGTGCCTATGGCGACATGGGCGAGACTATGATCGAGCTTTGGGCGAGTGCTGGCCACCAGGGGATGGTGCTTTATCTGGACTCGGGTGGAGATGTGTTGGATCAGTGTGGGGATGCCGACGGGGATGGTATCCACGAGGACTCCAACGACGCGGACAACTACTGTGTGACCTTGCAGATGGCGCACACGCTTGAGTCGCTGGGCTATTTGTACGATGTCGATCTATTCCACTGGTGGGAACCGGGTGCGCAGCATGTAGAAGCCGCCTGGGCGGAGAGGTTACCCCTCTTTCTCGAGGGCGTTTTCCCCATGGCTTTCATCTCGAATATGTAACACGAATCAAGACACCGCTACCACGACTTGACAAACGTGTCGCGGTGCAATATTCTCTTATGCTCTACCAAAAAAAAGGAGGAC